>NZ_JBKEVG010000007.1:0-135808 GCF_056356955.1 Bifidobacterium sp. LH_419 | reverse complement strand
GTGGGGCTTGGTGTGTGTTGGTGGTTTGAGAACTGGATAGTGGACGCGAGCAAGAGAACGAATTTGTTTTTCTTGTTTTGTTGATTTCGATCGAACTCCGAGGCTTTTGTCTTGGTGTTCGTTCGGTCGTTTTGTTGTGACCGTCAACGTGTTGTGTTGATGTGTCGTCCGATGTATTCGCGAATTTGGTTTTTGCCGGCTTCATGCTTCGAGTGTGTTGCTGGTAAGGGCGCAGTGGTGGATGCCTTGGCGGACAGGACCGATGAAGGACGTGTGGGGCCGCGATAGGCCTGGGGGAGCCGCCGACAGGGCTTTGATCCCAGGATNTCCGAATGGGGGAACCCGCCACCCTCGATGGGGTGGCACCGCTTTATGCGGGGGGTACGCAGGGAAGTGAAACATCTCAGTACCTGTAGGAAAGGATGTTCCGTGAGTAGTGGCGAGCGAAAGCGGATCAGGCCAAACCGGTGTCGTGTGATACCCGTCGGGGGTTGCGGCATCGGGGTTGCGGGAGCGTGTGTCCCGGTTCCGACGGACCGGGCGTGAGTTAGAAAACCGTGTGCGAGACGAACAGGATTGGATGCCTGGCCGTGGAGGGTGATGGCCCCGTAGTCGTATGCGCATGGTCTCATGATCGCGTGTTCCCAAGTAGCGCGGGCCTCGTGGAATCCCGTGTGAATCCGCCCCGACCGTGGGGTAAGCCTAGATATTCCTGTCCGACCGATAGTGAACTAGTACCGTGAGGGAAAGGTGAAAAGCACCCCGGGAGGGGAGTGAAAGAGTACCTGAAACCGTGCGCCTACGATCCGTCGGAGCCTCTTTGATGGGGTGACGGCGTGCCTATCGAAAAATGAGTCTGCGAGTCAGTGGCAGGTGGCGAGCGTAACCCGTGTGGGGTACGCGTAGCGAAGGCGAGTCTGAATAAGGCGTCTGAGTCGCTTGTCCTGGACCCGAAGCGGGATGATCTAGCCCTGGGCAGGTTGAAGCGCGGGTAGGACCGTGTGGAGGACCGCACCCACCTGGGTTGAAAACCGGGGGGATGACCTGGGGCTGGGGGTGAAAGGCCAATCAAATTCCGTGATAGCTGGTTCTCTCCGAAATGCATTTGGGTGCAGCGTCGGGTGATTGCTTGCGGGGGGTAGAGCTACTGGATGCTTGAGGGCCCATACCGGGTACCGACAGCAACCAAACTCCGAATACCCGTCAAGTGTATCCCGGCAGTGAGTCGGCGGGGGATAAGCTCCGTCGTCGAGAGGGAGACAGCCCAGACCGTCGTCTAAGGTCCCCAAGCGCGTGCTAAGTGGGAAAGGATGTGGAGTCGCATAGACAGCCAGGAGGTTGGCTCAGAAGCAGCCATCCTTGAAAGAGTGCGTAACAGCTCACTGGTCTAGTGGTTCCGCGCCGACAATGTAGCGGGGCTCAAGCACGCCACCGAAGACGCGGCAGCATGGTTTCCATGCTGGGTAGGAGAGCGTCCCATGCGGGTCGAAGCGGGAGCGTAAGCGTCCGTGGACTGCATGGGAGTGAGAATGCAGACATGAGTAGCGAGAGACGGGTGACAATCCCGTCCGCCGGATGACCAAGGGTTCCAGGGCCACGTTCGTCGTCCCTGGGTGAGTCGGGTCCTAAGGCGAGGCCGACAGGCGTAGTCGAATGGATGAACGGGTCGATATTCCCGTACCGGCCATGAACCGAACAGACCTGAAAGATTGACACTAACCTCCGGGAGCGTCGGATCCATCCTTCGGGGTGGTGACGGTGGTCCTGTTGGGAACTGATTTCCGGTAGGGTAGCGCGTGGAGTGACGCGGATGGCATGCCGGGTCCGGAGGTGGTTTTCCGGGTCCAAGCGTGCGGGGCCTTCCCCAGGCAAATCCGGGGAAACGTATGGCCCGAGGCGTGATGGGGGCGTTCCTTTCGAACGTCTTCCGGTGGGTCCGTCCGTCGAGAAAAGCTTCGGCGCGAGGCGCATGGGCGCCCGTACCCCAAACCGACACTGGTGGTCAGGTAGAGCATACCAAGGCGATCGAGCGAATCCTGGTCAAGGAACTCGGCAAATCACTCCCGTTCCTTCGGTTTAAGGGAGACCCCCGATGGTGAACCGGCTTGCCCGGGGAGCGGTTGGGGGTGGCACAATCCAGGGGGTAGCGACTGTTTACCAAAAACACAGGTGCATGCGAAGGCGCAAGCCGCTGTATATGCACTGACGCCTGCCCGGTGCCGGAAGGTTAAGAGGATCCGTCAACNGGTGAAGCGGTGAATTCAAGCCCCGGTAAACGGCGGTGGTAACTATAACCATCCTAAGGTAGCGAAATTCCTTGTCGGGTAAGTTCCGACCTGCACGAATGGCGTAACGACTTCCCCACTGTCTCGACCAGGAGCTCGGCGAAATTGCAGTACGAGTAAAGATGCTCGTTAAGCGCAGAAGGACGAAAAGACCCCGGGACCTTTACTATACCTTGGTATTGGCATTCGGTGTGGATTGTGTAGCATAGGCGGGAGACTTGGAAGCATGGACGCCAGTCCGTGTGGAGTCGCAAGGTGAAATACCGCTCTGTTCGCATTGGATGTCTCACCACGAGCAGTGATCCTGCTCTGGGACAGTGCCTGGCGGGTAGTTTAACTGGGGCGGTTGCCTCCCAAAGAGTAACGGAGGCGCTCAAAGGTCCCCTCAGCCCGGTTGGCAATCGGGTGGCGAGTGCAAGTGCACAAGGGGGCTTGACTGCGAGACCGACGGGTCGAGCAGGGACGAAAGTCGGAACTAGTGATCCGGTGCCGGTGTACGGACGCGGCATCGCTCAACGGATAAAAGGTACCCCGGGGATAACAGGCTGATCATTCCCAAGAGTCCATATCGACGGGATGGTTTGGCACCTCGATGTCGGCTCGTCGCATCCTGGGGCTGGAGCAGGTCCCAAGGGTTCGGCTGTTCGCCGATCAAAGCGGCACGCGAGCTGGGTTCAGAACGTCGTGAGACAGTTTGGTCTCTATCCTCTGCGCTCGTCGGAATACTGAGGAGACCTGCCCATAGTACGAGAGGACCTGGGTGGACGAACCTCCGGTACGCCGGTTGTCACGCCAGTGGCACCGCCGGTTGGCTGCGTTCGGAAGGGATAACCGCTGAAAGCATCTAAGCGGGAAGCCCGCTCCAAGATAAGTATTCCCAGGGAACTACGGTTCCTGAGACCCCCCATGCAGAACACGTGGTCGATAGGCCGGACGTGGAAGCCCCGCGAGGGGTGGAGCCGACCGGTACTAACGGGGAAGCGCGACACACNGAAGATTTGCGGCGGTCATAGCCCAGGAGAGACGCCCGGTCCCATTCCGAACCCGGAAGCTAAGACCTGGCACGGCGATGGTACTGCACCCGAGAGAGTGTGGGAGAGTAGCACGCCGCCGCATCACACGATAAGGAAGGCCCTTGGTCGAGCAACAGCTCCCAAGGGCCCTCGCATATCTACAGACACACGCCATCACCCCCTCAGCCCGCCTCGCGGGCAGCTCCCCCTCACAAGGGGAGCAGAGGGAGGAACCACAACAACAGGTGACGGACCCCCTCAGCCCGCTTTGCGGACAGCTCCCCCTTGGAGGGGCGCAAAGAAAATGCAGGGGAGCAAAAGACGACACCAAGAGGGAGCACAAGAAGAAGGAGTGCTCAGGGGGTTTTCAGGGTTTATGCAGACGAGTACGATAGTTTCGTCAATGATTGGCTTCAACGAGGCGATGCCGATCAGGCGAACGAATGCGAGGGAATGGACAAGGAAATGACTGAGCACACGGAAGCATCGGTGACCGAGCCGCGGCGAGACCTGCCGGAGCGCATCGTGATTCCGCCCATCCGCGGCGAAATGGTGCACCTGCGCCCCGCCACCGTGGAGGACCTGCCCAAGCTCGACGAGCTCGAGGCCTTCAGCGGCGCCACGAAGATCACCGGCAAGGATGAGGCCGCCGAGCGTGCCGTCGTACACGCGTGGGTCCGTCGTTCCGTCGCGTGGACGGAAGGCCAGGCCCCCAGCGAATCCGGCGTGGGCGATCCGGAATCCCGTCGCACGATGGCATGGGCGCTGCTCACCGACGCCGATCATGACGCCGATCACGAGGTCGACGCCGCGGCTACCGGCAACGTCATCGGCATGATTTTCCTCATCGACATCGACGGATGGTCCCGGTCCGCACGCATCCAGGTCATCCTCGGCAAGGACTATCGCGGCCGCGGCTACTCGCGCGACGCGATGCCGCGCGTCATGACCTACGGCTTCGCACCCGAACCCGCCGGCCTCGGCATGCACCGCATCTGGGTGGCCGTGCCCGAACAGAACTCGCGATCCGTGTCCGTCTACCAGTCGCTCGGCTTCGAACCGTCCGGCACCTCGCGCGACGCGCTGTGGGATCCGGCGAGCGGCAAGTACCAGGACCTCATCGTCATGGACACCCTCGTCGACGAATACGATCCGATCCGCTCGCTCGACGCGTTCGGCATGCACGTCATCGAGGACAATCCCGGCGTGAAGGAGGCGCTGAGCGCGCGTGAGCACTCGATCGCCATCCAGCAGCGTCGACGCGACGGTGCCGATGCGGCGGACGGCGCGACGCGCGCCGACGACGCAATCGCGCCGAGCCGCGGCGACGCACACCACATGACGCCGGACGAGGCGCGCGAACGGCTCGGACTACCGCCGAAACAGGCGGAAGCGGCGGGAACGCACGCCGGCGAGACGGACGAGGAAAGCAACTGGCCGTACGGTCAGAGCGAACGCAAGACGTCCAAAGAAGCGTGGTGGCGCACGCTCGGCCGCGGGCGCAAACGCGAATCGGAAAAGTGACGCGTCGCGCCGGGAACCGCCGCCGGCGGCGGAACGGCGCAAAGGACCGGGCTATCGGTACAGTGGTAGCCGGTAAAGTACGACCGACAGGACGGGCCGCATCGGCGACGGGAACGTCGCGATGCGGCCATTGGTTTGAGAAGGACAAGCGATAGACATGAGTGCCGAGGATCTCGACAACTACGAAACCGACGCCGAACTGGCGCTGTACAAGGAATACCGTGACGTCATCAAGCTGTTCACCTACGTGGTGGAGACGGAACGCCGCTTCTACCTGGCGAACAAGGTGGACTTCAACGTGCGTTCCGCCGGGCAGGACGTGTACTTCGACGTGCAGCTCACCGACGCGTGGGTGTGGGACGTGTACCGTCCGAGCAGGTTTGTGAAGAACGTGCGCATCGTGACGTTCAAGGACGTCAACGTGGAGGAAGTGCAGAAGTCGGATATCGACATTCCGGACGATATCCACTGATTCTGAGCGAGTGCGGCCGGACTGAGCGGGGTCTACCCCTCAGTCGGCTTTCAGCCGACAGCTCCCCTGCAAGGGGAGCCGAGAGATGGCGGCTCGAGATTTGAGCGGGACGGGATGCTCCCTCAGTCGGCCTTCGGCCGTCAGCTCCCCCTGAAGGGGGCGCAAGGGAGCAGGGAAGGACGTCGCCCGGCGTTCATGCGGGGGTGGGGGAGAGTTCAGACGGTTCACCTCGCCGACGCGTGTCCCGTTCGATTTGCCCCGATAGAACGGGGGCATGCGTATAGAGAGAATCCACAGGGGAATCATAGGTTCCGTCGCGGGTCTCGCCGCGTTGGCCACGCTGATGGCCGGCGGCGTGACCGCGCCGATCCCGTCCGCCGCCGCGTTGTCCGGCGACGGCCAGTACTACAGCAGCAAGCAGCCGTACGTGGCGCCGAGCGACGAGACCATCGCCGCCTACAGCACGGCCCCGGCCGGCTACGAGCCGATCTACACCGAGTCGATGGCCCGCCACGGCTCGCGCGGCCTGTCCAGCTACAAGTACGACGCGTTGCTCAAGAAGATGGCCGAGGCCGCGGCCAAGGACGGCGGCTTCAAATCCGACGCCATCCGCGACGAGTTCACGAAGAACCTCGACGCCATCACCGCCGCCAACGTGGAGAACGGCTACGGCATGCTCACCGGCCAAGGCGCCGACCAGCATCAGGGCATCGGCGCACGCGCCTACCAGCGCAACAAGGCGCTGTTCGACGCCGCCGCGAAGAGCGGCGACGACGCGGCCATCGCCTACCAGACGTCCGGCGAGGCGCGTGCCACCGAATCCGGCGAGAACTTCGCGCGCGGATTCGACCAGGCATCCGGCGGCGAGCTCAAGGACAGCACCGTCACGCCCGCGGACCCGGCCGGCACGACCGGCGAGACCGCCAAATTCGACAAGACGCCCAACACCCTCTACTTCCACAAGAGCGAGAACCCGGACGGCACCACGAAGACCGGCGACGCGCTGAAGATCGCCCAGGAATACGAGGACTTCGTCGCCAACGACAAGACCATCGCCGGCGCGGAGGACACGATCGCCGCCGACCCGCAGCTCACCCAGGCCGCCCACGACCTGCTCTCGCGGATCTTCACCGACGACTTCCTGAACAAGCTCAAGGCCGGCGACTACACGTGGTACAACACCGCCGACGGCACCAAGGGCGGGGCCGTCAACTGTGCGCCCGGCGCCGATCCCGCCAAGGACGCCGACGCGTGCGGCGAGGCCAAGAAGAAGATCGCCTCCGAATACGACGCCGCGATGGACCTGTACAACCTGTACATCATCGCCGCCGACATGAAGAACGAGAACACCGGAAGCCACACGTTCGACTTCGACCAGTACTTCACCGGCGACCAGGCCAAGGACGCCGAGCTGTTCGCATGGGCGCTCGACGCCGAGGACTTCTACGAGAAGGGCCCGAGCCGCGCCGGCCAGAACGAGACGTACAAGATCGCGCAGCCGCTGCTCGACGACTTCTTCAACGCCATCGACAAGCGCGTGGCCGGCGGGAAGACCGTCGCCACGTTCCGCTTCGCCCACGCCGAGACGATGATGCCGTTCGCCGCGCTCCTCGGCCTGCCCGGCTCCACCCAGCAGGCGCCCGACAGCACGACCGACGTGTACACCTACGCGAACAACAAGTGGCGCGGCGAATCGGTCACTCCGATGGCCGCCAACGTGCAATGGGACGTGGTCGCCAAGCCCGGCAACGATCCGAAGACCGGGCGCGCCTACACGCCGCTCGTGCGCATGCTCTACAACGAGACCGAGATCCCGTTCCGCGACGAATGCATGCCGATCGCCGAAGGCTCCCACTGGTACAAGCTCACCGAACTCAAGACCTGCCTCAACGCGGACCAGAACGGCAAGCACAACACCCTCGGCGACGCCGCCCGCCTCGACCTGACCGCCGCTCCCGATGGCACTGATGGGGGTAACGGCACTACCGGGGAAGACGGTGCCGGACAGACGGAAAGCCCGAATGGTCATCCGCAGGCTCAGGGCGGCGTCCGTAAGACCGCCGCGTTGTCGCGCACCGGCGCCGGAGCCGCGTGGTTCGCTGTCGTGGCGACGGCGTTGGCGCTCGCCGGCGTCTCGATCCGCCTGTGGCGCGATCGTCGGGTCCGTCGCTGACGGTGTGACGGTACCGGCGTGAGGATGCGGCCGTCTCGTTCCTGCGGACGAGACGGCCGCATCGTTTGTCGTGTGGTTTCGCCGTTTGCCGTTCGCCGTTTCGCCGCGACTTCCGTCACGTTGTGGCGACGATGATGGGGATGATTCTGTGTGTATCCGCACATGTGCGGCGTGCGGTTCCGGGCGCTCCGGTAGGATATGCGTGATTTTTGTTATAAGGAGATGAACGTGACCGACAAGCAATCCGTGGTGATCATCGGCGGCGGCCCGGCGGGCCTGACCGCGGCATGGGAGCTCATCAAGGACGGCGGCGCCGACAAGTATGACGTCACCGTTCTGGAGGAGACCCGCGAATTCGGCGGTATCTCGCGCACCGTGAAGCATAACGGCAACCGCATGGACATCGGCGGCCACCGTTTCTTCTCGAAGGACGACCGCATCATGGACTGGTGGAAGGACGTCCTGCCGCTGCAGGGCGCGCCCTCCTACGACGACAAGAAGCTCGGCCGCGAGCACGACATGGAGCCGGGCGGCCCTGATCCGGAGAAGGAAGACAAGGTGATGCTCAAGCGCCACCGCGTCTCCCGCATCTACTGGAATCGCCACTTCTTCGACTACCCGATCTCCCTGAGCCCCAACACGCTCAAGGCGATGGGCTTCAAGCTGACCATGGTCGCCGGCTTCTCCTACCTCAAGTCGATGATCCACAAGCTGCCCGAGGACAACCTCGAGAACTTCTACATCAACCGCT
Organism: Bifidobacterium sp. LH_419; assembly: GCF_056356955.1. Taxonomy (NCBI): domain Bacteria; kingdom Bacillati; phylum Actinomycetota; class Actinomycetes; order Bifidobacteriales; family Bifidobacteriaceae; genus Bifidobacterium; species Bifidobacterium sp. LH_419. The sequence goes on along the minus strand of NZ_JBKEVG010000007.1, from coordinate 127,590 downwards.
TCGGCCGCAAGCTGTACTCGATGTTCTTCGAGGGCTACACGGAGAAGCTGTGGGGACGCCACCCCTCCCAGATCTCCGCCGACTGGGGCGCGCAGCGCGTCAAGGGCCTGTCCATCCTCGGCGTGCTCAAGAACGCGTTCCAGAAGCTCATGCCCAAGAAGCGCTCCAACGCCGAGGTCGAGACCTCCCTCATCGAGGAGTTCTGGTACCCGAAGTACGGCCCCGGCCAGCTGTGGGAGACCGTCGAGCACAACTGCGAGGCCGCCGGCGTCAAGGTCGTCACCGACGCGAAGGTCGTCGAGGTCCGTCAGGACGGCGGCCACATCACGTCCGTCGTGACCGAGGACTCCGAAGGCAACCGCAACGAGCTCACCGCCGACCAGTTCATCTCCTCGATGCCGGTCAAGGACCTCGTCAACGCGATCGACGCCGGCCGCGAATCCGTCGACGGCACGCACGCCCCCGCCGACATGGTCGAGGTCGCCAACGGCCTGCCGTACCGCGACTTCGTGACCGTCGGCCTGCTCGTCAAGCACCTGCGCCTCAAGAACACCACCGACATCCCCACGCTCGGCACCCCGCAGATCGTGCCGGACTGCTGGATCTACGTGCAGGACCCGGGCTACAAGGTCGGCCGCCTCCAGATCTTCAACAACTGGAGCCCGTACCTCGTCAAGGACGTCGACAACACCGTGTGGATCGGCCTCGAATACTTCTGCGAGGAAGGCGACGCCTTCTGGAACATGAGCGAGGAGGAGGCCACCAAGTTCGCCATCGCCGAGCTCACCCGCATGCACGTCATCAACGGTCCCGCCGACGTGCTCGACTCCCACCGCGAACGCGTCAAGAAGGCGTACCCCGCCTACTTCGACACCTACTCCCGCATGGACGAGCTCGTCGAATACCTCGACGGCTTCGGCAACCTCTACTGCGTCGGCCGCAACGGCCAGCACCGCTACAACAACATGGACCACTCCATGGCCACCGCCATCGAGGCCGTCGGCAACATCAAGTCCGGCAAGACCTCGAAGAAGAACGTGTGGTCGGTCAACACCGATAAGTCCTACCACGAACAGAAGTAGTCGGTAAGGCACGTCCTGCATAGCCCCCTCGGTTCCCCGAGGGGGCTTTTGCGTTGGTCGGCTCGACGTTGTAGAGTGAGTGCAGTTCGCGGGCATTGCATTGCGGCGAACGTTTCGTAGCGGCCAAGGCCGCAATCACATTTCAGGCGCGTGCCGGTGCGGTATGCCGTAACGGTGGGCGCTGTGGAAAGGTAAGAACACCGTGGCCAATAGCCAGAATCTTGAGGATATGAAGCTGCCGGAGCTCAAGGAGCTCGCCAAGCAGATGGGTCTGCGCGGCACGTCGACCATGCGCAAGCCGGAGTTGCTCGCCACGCTGCAGGCGGCGCGTTCCGGAGGTGCGGCTCCCGAAGGCGTCACCGTGCGCGCTCCGAAGAAGACCACGAAGTCCTCCGCCAAGACCGCCGCCAAGAGCGCGAAGACCGCGGCGAAGTCCGACGAGCAGCCGGCCGCCGCGACCGAATCGAACGCGGCCGAACAGGCCTCCGCCCAGACCGAGGCCCCCGTCGCCGAGTCCGCGACGAATCATGAATCCGCCGAATCCGCCGCCCCGGCCGAGGCCCAGCCGGCCGCCCAGACCGCGGAATCGCCGATTGACGCCATCGACTTCCCCGCGCCGAAGTCCCGTCGCAGCGCGCGCAGGAACGACGACGAGGAGCGTCCCGCCCGTCGCGACCGCCGCACCAACGCCGCGGCCGACACCCCGCTCATCGACACCACGCACCTGCTCGACACGCTCGACCTCGGCAAGGCGACCGACGAGCCGGAACATCCGCGCGGCCGTCGTCACACCATCGACGAGAACGGCGACGAGATCATCGTCGCGAACGTGCGTCGCCGTCGTCGCCCGTCCGAGGAGAAGGAGCCGCAGGAGGAGGTCGTGCGCGATCTCGACGACATCCTCGCCACGCTCCCCACGCAGGACAACGCCCCGCGCAAGGACGACGAGGAGGAGCCGCGCCGCGGCCGGAACGACCGCAACATGCGCGGCGAGCGTCGCGACCGCGGCGACGCGCGCGACGATCACGCGGATCGTCGCGGCCGTCGCCTGCGCGGTCGCGGACGCGACTTCGACGATCGCGACGACCGTCGCAACAACCGTGACGACCGTCGCGACGCCGATCGCGACGTGCGCGACCTGCGGTTCGACGATCGCGGCGACCGCAACATGCGCGGCGACCGCGACGCCCGCGGCGAACAGAACGACCTCGTGCCGGTCGCCGGCATCGTCGACGTGCTCGACTCCTACGCGTTCGTGCGCACGTCCGGCTACCTGCCGGGCCCGAACGACGTGTACGTCTCGATGGGACAGGTCAAGAAGTACGGTCTTCGCAAGGGCGACGCCGTGCACGGCGCCATCCGCGCGCCGCGCGAAGGCGACCGCCGCAACCAGCGTCAGAAGTTCGTGCCGCTGCAGTCCATCGATTCGATCAACGGGATGACCGTCGAGCAGGCGCTGAACCGCCCGCAGTTCAGCAAGCTGACACCGCTGTACCCGCAGGAGCGACTCAAGCAGGAGACCACGCCGAACAAGCTGACCGGCCGCATCATGGACATCGTCTCGCCGATCGGCAAGGGCCAGCGTGGCCTGATCGTCTCCCCGCCGAAGGCCGGCAAGACGATCACGCTGCAGAACATCGCGAACTCGATCACCGCGAACAACCCGGAAGTCCACCTGATGGTCGTGCTCGTGGACGAGCGTCCGGAGGAAGTCACCGACATGGAGCGCACCGTGCAGGGCGAGGTCATCTCCTCGACCTTCGACCGCCCCGCCTCCGACCACACCACCGTCGCCGAACTCGCCATCGAACGCGCGAAGCGACTCGTGGAACTCGGCCAGGACGTGGTCGTGCTGCTCGACTCGATGACCCGACTCGCGCGCGCCTACAACATCGCTGCGCCCGCCTCCGGCCGCATCCTTTCCGGCGGCGTCGACGCGCAGGCCCTGTACCCGCCGAAGAAGTTCTTCGGCGCGGCCCGCAACATCGAGAACGGCGGCTCGCTGACCATCATCGCGTCCGCGCTGGTCGAAACCGGCTCCAAGATGGACGAGGTGATTTTCGAGGAGTTCAAGGGCACCGGCAACATGGAGCTGCGCCTGTCGCGCGAACTCGCCGACAAGCGACTCTTCCCGGCCATCGACATCAACGCGTCCGGCACGCGTCGCGAGGAGCTTATCACCGCGCCGCAGGAACTGCCGGTCGTCTACCGACTGCGCCGACTGCTCGGCGGCATGGAGCCCGAGCAGGCGTACCAGACGCTCGTGCCGCGCCTCAAGAAGACCGCCACGAACCGCGACTTCCTCGCCGCGATCGTGCAGCAGACCGGCGGCGGCTCGGTCAACGGCAACTGAGTGGGGGAGCCGGTCGGCTGGGTTGGTTGGTCCTGCCGGTCCTGCCGGTCCTGAACCGCCGGTGACTACCCCTCAGTCCGGCTGCGCCGGCCAGCTCCCCTGACAAGGGGAGCCGAGGACATCGTGAGCCCCGTCCGTGACGTTATGTTACGGACGGGGCTTGTTCGTTTCGGGGGGATTACCGGTGAGCGCACCGCGTTTCCGCGGGTTTTCGGGCGTCACCGGGCGGTTACACGGGAACAATGCGGCCGAATCACGCGCCTCGTACCGTCGGGAACCAAGATTCAAGCGAACGGTTCATACGAATCATCAAGCGGGAATCCCGACATCACGAAGCATAGAGAGGAACGTGATGAGGCTATGAAGCAGGCACGAACGAAGAACACGACGCATACGAGGATCATGGCGTTGACGGCGATGGTCGCCGCCGCGGCGATGGCGCTGGCCGGCTGCGGCTCGGCCGGCTCGGGCGATTCGGGCGCGAGCGGGTCGGGCGGCGCGAGCGGCGGCTCCGGCGCGTTCCTGGCGGCCGGACTGTTCCCGTCCACCGGTTCGATGGCGTACATCGGACCGTCCAACGTGGCGACGTTGAAACTCGCCGTCGACGACATCAACGCGGCAGGCGGCGTGCTCGGCAAGGACGCGTCCGGCACCACCGCCGACACGTCCGACGCGGACCACGCCGACCAGAACACGGCCGCCGCGCAATCCGTGCTGAGCAAGAACCCGTCCGTCGTGATCGGCCCGCCGTCCAGCTCCGTCGTCAAGAACAGCTACAAGCAGGTGACCGCGGCCGGCGTGCCGATGATCTCCAACGGCGCCACCTCCACCGCGTTCAGTGGACTCAACGACCTCTTCTTCCGCACGATTCCGCCGGACACCGTGCAGGGCGCCGTGCTCGGCCAGGTCATCGCCCAGGCCGGCGTGAAGAACCTCGCCATCACGGTGTTCAACGACGAATACGGCACGTCGCTGCGTGACGTCGTCGTCAAGACCGTCGAGAACGCGGGCGTCAACGTCGTCTACGGCGAGAAGGACACGTTCGATCCGACCGAGACGAACTTCTCGTCGATCGCCACCGCCGTGAAGGCCGCCAAGCCGGACGCCGTGCTCGTCATCGCGTTCGACCAGACCGTCTCGCTCGTCAAGGCGCTGAAAACCGCCGGCATCGACACGCACAAGCTGTACATGACCGACGGCAACACCGTCGACCATTCCGACGACTTCGAAGCGGGACTGCTGGAAGGCACCGTCGGCACCATCCCCGGCGCGCATCCGACCGACGAGTTCCAGGCGCGCGTGAAGAAGATCGACCCGAAGGTCAAGGACTTCACCTACGCGGCCGAGACGTATGACGCGGTGATCCTCGCCGCGCTCGCCGCGCAGAAGGGCGGCGCGACCGACGGCAAGACCGTGGCCAAGAACCTGCCCGCCGTGTCCGGCGTGGGCGGCGGCGAGAAGTGCGACTCGTACAAGGCGTGCCTCGCGCTGCTGAAGGACGGCAAGGACATCCAGTACAAGGGCCAAGCCAGCATCGGACCGTTCAACGACGCGCACGACCCGTCCACCGCGTCGATCGGCATCTACAAGTTCGACGCGAACAACAAGCCGGTCTTCGACCACGCGCAGGAAGGCTCCGTGCCGAAGGCATGAGTCGGGTGATCGCAGTCGCGGGAAGTTGCGCGTTCGCGGTGATGGACCGCGAGTCCGCAGCGACGAAGAGGCGGTTTCCGGGTGATTCCGGGAACCGCCTCTGTCGCGTCTGGGGGTACGGGAGCCCCCTCAGTCGGGCTTCGCCCGCCAGCTCCCCTGCAGGGGGAGCAAGAAAGTCGGAATGTGGCGTATACACGATTCCTTTGCGCCCCCTTGAGGGGGAGCTGTCCGCGACGGCGGACTGAGGGGGGTGAAGACGCGCGCTTACGCCGCGAGGGCGCTGAGGGCGTCGATCTCGGCGTAGTAGCGGTCCGGGTCGAGACCGTCGACGGTGGCGACGTTGGTCATGTGGACGCCGTCGAGGCCGCCGTGCGCGACGATCGTCGCCAACGTCTCGCGATGCCACGCGGACTTGAGATACGGGTCGATCGCCGGCTGCCCCATCGCGCGCATCGCGCAGACGAGCGCGTGCGCGCCCCAGTTCGACGTTCCGGACACGATGAGCTCGTCCGTCGCCACACGGCACGCGATCTTCTCGCCATGGTCGACGACGCCCTCGATCGCGTATTCGGCGACGCGGCCCATGCCGATCTCGTTGCCGCCGTCGCCCACGCCGATCGTGTGCAGTTGCAGCTGCGTGAGCCGGCTCAGCGGCGCCGTCCACTCGGTGATGTCGATGCCGCGCATGTTGCGCGGATGGCCGTCCGCCGCGGGGCCGACGCGTTCGATGTAAATGATCGTGTCGATGTCGTTCGCCTTCGCCAGGTCGATGACGCCGTTCATCCATCCGTCGAACCTGTCACGCACCGGCGCGATGAGGATATGGTCGTCCGGCAGCATCGTCGCCGCGCTCGGACGGATCACCGATTCGCAGCAGTCGTCCGTGACGAGCCACGCGTCGCCGCCGATCGCGCGCAACGCCATGCACACCTCCAACGCGCCCAGCGGTCCATCGGTTTCGGCGGCCGGGACCTGGGCCTTCGGGATATAGAAGCCGGTGACGACGAGCGCCTTGGCCGGTTTCCCGGTGACGAGCTGGCGCGCCGCGCGGAACAGGTCGCCGCGCGAGAACGTCATCAGCGTCTCCGAGCCGCGGCCCACGTCGCGGCTCGCCAGGTTCGCGATCTTCGCGATCCGCGGGTAGAAGCGCCAACTCGCGAGGTTCGCGATTGAAGCGGTATTGCTGTCCATGATGATTCCCTTCTCTTGTGGTGTACACGGAACCCCCTCAGTCGGCCTGCGGCCGCCAGCTCCCCCTCAAGGGGGCTCAAGGCAGCAGCATGTCCCTCCGAGAGGCGGCGGTCCGCCGGTTGCGGCGGCTTCGTTCCTCTGCGCCCCTCAGGGGCGAGATGTTGGCGAGCGAGCCTGCGACGCCGGCCCGGCTTCGTTCCTCTGCGCCCCCTTTCAGGGGGAGCTGTCCGCGATAGCGGACTGAGGGGGTGCCTACGGTCTTGGCCCCCTCTGACGAGGGGGCTCCCGGCGAAGCCGGGTGGGGGAGAGATAGCTGGTACGTTACGTTCGCGGTATCTCTCCCCCAGTCCGCTCCGCGGACAGCCCCCTCGTCAGAGGGGGCCAAGGTCAGCGGACCTCGCCTAATTGGCCGTCGAAGGCGACGGAGTCGCCGGGTTTGGCTTGCTGGTGGACGGTTCCGGCGATGGGGGCGTCGATTTCGGTCTCCATCTTCATCGCCTCGACCACGACCACCGGGTCGCCGGCGGCGACCGTCGCACCGTCATCGACGAGCCAACGGACCACCGTGCCGGTGATCGTCGAACGGATCGCGCCGGCCGGTCGCGCATCAACACCGGGCGCGCCCGCGGTACCGGCGATGCCGGACGCGGGTGCGGCGGAACCCGCGAGGCCGCTCGCACCATTTGCGCCGGCGAGGCCGCCGACGCCAGCGAGCGACGCGGCGAGCGTGGCGGGCAGGCCGAGCCGCATGCGTCTGCCATCCAGTTCAATCCACGCATTGACCGGTTGCGGCGCGACGCCGCGCGCGCCGGGAGCGCCGGACGCGAGCGTCGCGGCGTCCGTGCGCGGCAGCAGGTCCTCTTCGATCCATCGCGTGTAGACGCGGAAACGATTAGGGGAGGGCGTCGCGGCGTCACGTGCGTCGGTGATATCGCGGGAGTCGGGTGCGACACCGGTGGTATCACGGGAATCGTGCGTGACGGTGGTGATATCACCGGAGTCGCGCGCAACCGTGGTGATATCACTGACGGGCATTGCGGTGAAATCGGGGTCGTTGATGACCGTCTCGTCGAACGCCTTGACCGTCGGAACGCCGTCGATCTTCAGCTCGGCGAGGGCGCGACGCGCGCGTGCCAAGCACGCGGCGCGCGTCGGCGCCCACACGACGAGCTTCGCCAGCATCGAATCGAACTGGTCGGGCACGATCGAACCGGCCTCGACGCCCGTATCGAACCGGATGCCGGGACCGCTCGGCGCGCGCAGGCCGTCGATTGTGCCGGGGAATGGGACGAACCCGCGCGACGGGTCCTCCGCATTGATGCGGAACTCGATCGCGTGACCGCGGGAGGGGAAGGCGGGAGTTCCGGCGGCGTCGGCTGCGGCAGGAGTGCCGGTCGCGGTAGGCGTGCCGGCTGCGGTAGGCGTGCCGGGCGTGGCGGGCGTGGCGGGCGTGGCGGTCGCGGTAGGCGTATCGGTCACGGTGATCGTGCCGACGGGCGGCAGACCGGCGTCGGCACGGGCCCGCGCGACGATGTCCGCCACGGACTCGCCCTCGGCGATCGCGAACTGCGCTGCCACCAGATCGACGCCGCTCGTCATTTCCGTGACCGGATGCTCGACCTGGATGCGCGTATTCACCTCCATGAACGACATCGTGCCGTCCGGATCGACCAGAAACTCGACCGTGCCGGCGCTCGTGTACCGCGCGCGCTCGCAGATCGCGACCGCCGCGCGCTTGAGCCGGTCCTCGGTCTGCGGGGCGAGGAATGGGGCGGGCGCCTCCTCGATGAGCTTCTGATTGCGGCGTTGCAGCGAACAATCGCGCGTGCCGACGGCGACCACGCGGCCGGCACGGTCGCCGAGCACCTGCACCTCCACGTGACGTGGGCGGGCGAGGAAGCGTTCGATGAAGCAGTCGCCGTTGCCGAACGCGACCTCCGCCTCATGCGTGGCCGAGACGAACGCCTCCTCGACGTCCTTGAGCTCGTGGACGACCTTGAGGCCGCGCCCGCCGCCGCCGTACACGGCCTTGATGGCGAGCGGCAGACCATGCTCGCGGGCGAACGCGACCACCTGCGCCGGGTCGTGCACCGGTTCCGTCGTACCCGGGGCCATCGGCGCGCCAACCTCGGCGGCGATGCGGCGCGCCTCCACCTTCGAACCGAGCATGCGGATCGTCTCCGGGCTCGGGCCGATCCATGTGAGTCCGGCATCGATGACCGCCTGCGCGAAGTCCGCGTTTTCGGAAAGGAAGCCGTAGCCGGGGTGCACGGCGTCCGCGTGGGCCTTGTTTTTGGCGATGTCGACGATTTTCGCGATGTCGAGATACGTATCTTTCGAGGTCGCGCCGTCGAGCGCGTAGGCTTCGTCGGCGAGATGGACGAACAGGGCGTCCGCGTCCGGGTCGGCGTAGACGGCGATGGCCGTGCGACCCGTGTCATGGCACGCGTGGATGATGCGCACCGCGATCTCGCCGCGGTTCGCGACGAGGACGCGGGAGAGACGGGGGCGGGTTGGTGTTGGCGTTGGTGCGGATTGGGGCATTATGCCGTCCTTTCGTGGAATGCTGGTGCCCCCCTCAGTCGCGCTTCGCGCGACAGCTCCCCCTGCAGGGGGAGCAGAGCGAGTGGGGGCGTTGATGACGAAGCGGACTTGGGTGCCGGGTGGGAGCTGGCCGGCGGTGGCGAGGGCTGTGCGGGTGAGCACGGCGATCACCGGGTAGCCGCCGGTCACCGGCTGATCGCGCAGGAAAATGAGCGGCAGCCCGTTGCCCGGCACCTCGATGCTGCCGGGGATCGTCGCCTCGCTTTTCAGCTCGGCATGCGGGTTGCGGCGTTCGATGGTGGGGGAGCCAGAGGATACGGCCGGCGCGGTGGGGGCGGCTGACGTGTGCGGCGCGGACGATGGGATTGGCCCCCTCTGTCGAGGGGGCTGTCGGCGAAGCCGACTGGGGGAGAGCACGGCCGGTACGGCCGATGTATCGGCTGGTGCGGAGGCTGCCGCTGGTACGGAGGCGGCGAGACGGAGGCCGACGCGGTTCGACTGGGCGGTGACGGTCCACGTGGTGCCGAGGAACGTGGCGATGCCGGCGTCGGTGAACCAGTCGTCGCGCGGGCCGAGGGTGACGGCGAGCTCGGTGGGGGCGGGCGCGGCAACGTCAGTGCCGGCGTTGGCGGCGGCGCGCGGCAGATCATCCGGCCACGGCTGGGGCAGTCCGATGGTAGCGATGGGGTAGGGGAGTCGGGAGAGGGGATTGACGGGGAGGAGATCGCCGGGCTTGAGCGGGGCTGGACCGATGTCGCTCATCGTGTCGGTGGAGGCGGAATCGAGAATCGTGGGGACTGCGAATCCGCCGCGCACGGCGATGTAGTCGCGCAGGCCCGCGGCAGGGGCGCCGATCGTCACGGTCTCGCCGTCGCGCAGCAGGAACGCCTCCTGACGGGTGATGGGGAAGGCGGGCTCCGGATTGCGGCGGATGCCGGTCCGACGACCATCCTCACCCGGCTTGTGCCGGGAACTTTTGTCGGTATTGGTGTGCGTGAAGGTGATGGTGATGGGGACCGGGGCGCCGGTGACGGCGATGGTGAGGTCGCCGTGGGCGGTGAACGAGGCATTGCCGGCGGTCAGCTCGATGACCGGGGTGTGCGCGGGATTGCCGACCAGCTCGTTCGTCAGATGGAAGGCCCGCGGGTCCGCCGCGCCCGAACCGGTGACGCCCATTTCGGGCGCGTTGCGGCCGGCGTCTTGGAACGTGGCGAGAACGCCGGGATTGACGACTTCGAGGGCGGCAGGAGTGGCAGATGCGGTGCCGGCGGGACTGGCCAACCGACCACCCCCACCCGCTCCGCGGGAGCCCCCGCCAGCGGGGGCGGAGAAAGGGGCGTTATGCATGGTCGAGCCGTCAACGTGCATGGTTGAGCCGTCAACCTGTACGGTTGAGGCGGCATCATGTAGGTTTTCCGATGCGACGTGCAGGTTTTCCGGGGCAACGTGTGGGGTGTCGTGCTGAAGAGCGCGCCGGACCGTGGCTTCGGCGCGCGCCGGCGTGAATCGTACGGTGTCGCCGGGGCGGAGGAGCGCGGGCGGGTTCATGGCATCGTTCCACATCGGAACGGAGGTTCTGCCGATGAGCTGCCAGCCGCCCGAACTGGCTCGCGGGTAGACGCCGGAAAACGTGCCGGCGAGCCCCACCGACCCCGCAGGAACGGCCAAACGCGGCGCTTTTCGGCGTGGCACGTCGAAAATCGGGTCGCCGTCCACGAGGTAGTCGAAGCCGGGCGCGAACCCGCCGAACGCGACCTTCCACGCGTGCCCGGAGTGCCGCGCGACCACCTGTTCAGGGCTGATGGCGAGCAATTTGGCAACGTTCCCAAGGTCCTCGCCGTCATAGACGACCGGAATCTCCACGACCCGCGCATCACGGGTCTTCAGCACCCCACCGTGCAGGTTCGTGATTTTCGACTGCAGGATACTTCGGAAATCCTGCACGTTTGCCCCCAAACCATGCACATTCATCGGCGAACCATGCACGTTCGCACGGGAACCATGCACATTCGTCGCCGCAATCGCCGCAATCAGCGGATCGAACGCCACATACACCGTGCGTGCCGCCGGCAGCACCGTCGTCACCCCGTCGAAAGCCGCTGCTTCGATCGCCGCGTACAGTTCCAGCGCGGCGTGTAGATCGGCGCATTCGACGATCATCGCCGTTTCGCCGCAAGGCAGGAACCGCAGCGCGTCGGAATCCGTGGCGTCGGCCTCCATGCCGGTCGCGGCGTCGGTTCCAGCATCGGTCATCGCGCTCACCGTCCCCTCACGCCGCGAACGGACGAATCGTCACGCCGTCGGCGGTGAGGCGCTCGCGGACGGCCTTCGCGAGCGCGACGGCCGCCGGCGAGTCGCCGTGCACGCATACCGAGTCGGCGTGGATCGGCACAATCGTGCCATCGATCGCCTCGACCGTGCCGTCGGTCACCATGCGCGAGACGCGCGCGGCGACCGCGTCCGGATCGGCGATGACCGCGCCCGGCAGGCGACGCGAGACGAGCGTGCCGTCGGGCGTGTACGCGCGGTCGGCGAACGCCTCACGGAACACGCGCAGTCCGGCGGCCTCGGCCACGCGACCCACCACGGAACCGGGCAACGTAAGCAGCGCGAGTGCGGGGTCGACGGCGCGGATCGCCTCGACCACCGCACGCGCCTGCGCTTCGTCGGTGACGATCCGGTTGTAGAGCGCGCCATGCGGTTTCACGTACCGTACGCGCGTGCCGGCGGCCTTCGCCATGCCTTCCAGCGCGGCCAGCTGGTACATCACGTCCGCAGTGAGTTCGTCAGGGGTGTCGTCGACATATCGGCGGCCGAATCCGGCGAGATCGCGGTAGGCGACGTGCGCGCCTACCGCGACGCCGTTCGCCGCCGCGTTTCCCAGCGTGCGGCGCATCACGATCGGGTCTCCGGCGTGGAAGCCGCAGGCGATGTTCGCGCTGGAGACGACGGTGAGCAGCGATTCGTCGTCGCCGAGCTTCCAGCGTCCGAAGCTTTCGCCCATGTCGCTGTTCAGATCGATGGTGGTCATGTCCGTGTTTCCTTTCCGATCGCGCGTGGCTCACACCATGTAGTCGAGGTCGCGTTTCGAGGTGATGAGCATGTGGCCGGGCGCGTGGGTGATCGCGAATGGCGGTTTCGAGGCCATCGCGGCGGCTTGCGGGGTCACGCCGCACGCCCAGAAGACCGGCACGTCGCCGTTTTCGAGAATCGGGGCGTCGCCGTAGTCGGGGTGCGTGAGGTCGGTGACGCCGATCGCCGCCGGATTGCCGACGCATACGGGCGCGCCGTGCACGGACGGGTAGTAGCCGGAGATGCGTACCGCGTCGGCGACCTGCGTGGACGGGATGCCGCGCATCGAGACGACCATGTTCGCGTGGAACGCGCCGGCCGGGCGGCAGGCGATGGACGTGTCGTACATCGGCACGTTGCGGCCGGCGGTGATGTGCCGCACCGGCACGCCCGCCTCCATCAGCGGGAATTCGAACGTGAAGCTGCATCCGATTACGAACGTGACGAGGTCGTCGCGCCAATAATCGGTGATGTCCGGCACTTCGGCGACGAGCTTGCCGTGCTCCCACACGCGGTACAGCGGCACGTCGGTGCGGATGTCCGCGCCGGGGCAGGTGGCCGGCTCGGTCTCGCCCGCCTCCATCACCTCGAGCAGCGGGCACGGTTTCGGATTGCGCTGCGCGAACAGCAGGAAGTCGAAGGCGAGATCCTTCGGCAGGATCATCAGATTCGCCTGCGCGTAGCCTTTCGCGATGCCGCAGGTCGGGCGCACGAGTCCGTCGCGGAAGGCGAGGCGTGCGGTCTCCGGGGTGGAATCGGCGTTCAGTGCGGGTGCCGGGTCGTCGGCGGTTCCGGCAGTTTCCGTGGTTTTCTCGGTGTTCTCGGTTTCCGTGATTCCGGTCTTGTCTGCGATTGCGGTCATGACATCCCCCATTCCTGTGCTGTCCGACACGATACGGTCGTGTCGCGTTACGGTTCATGTCCGTTTGTGACTGTTGCATTTCGACCGTGCTACGCGGCTTGTTCCACATGAAACAATCCGCGGTTAGGTTGGGCGCGGATAACGGAATCCGGCGGATGGGCCCGGCAGCGGGCCCGATGGCGGGACGACAGGACGACGGAATGGAAGGGAAGAGAACGAGATGAGTTCGATCGTGCTGGGAATGGGCAACGGCAAGGCGATGTTCGGCGACGAGAAGGTGAGCGACGCCGATCTCATCACGCTGGTCGACCCGAACGGGCTCAACATCAATGCGTTCGATCTGAGCGTGCTGCGCGGCGACGGCATCTTCGAGGCGACGACCGTGTGGAAGGGGTACCCGGTCTCGCTGGAGAACCATCTGCGTCGTCTCGCCCAGTCCGCGGCGATGGTCGACCTGCCCAAGCCGAACTTCGACGCGATCACGCGCGGCGTCGAACAGGTCATCGACGCGTACGACGACCCCGAACCCGGCCCGCTGCTGCGCATCATCGTCTCGCGCGGCCTCGATCCGGACACCGGCGTGGGCAAGGCGTCCGACCGCACGCCCACCGTCTTCATCTTCCTTGATGCGAAGGGCACGCTGCACGAGACCGACCCGATCACGATGGCCTCGATGACCCGCGGCTACCCGTCGGACATCACCGAACGCGCGCCGTGGCTGCTCAACGGCGCGAAGACGCTCAGCTACGCGTTCAACTGCGCCGTGCACCGCGAGTGCGCGCGCCGCGGCATCGGCGACGCCGTGCTCTACACCGAGGACGGCTACACGCTCGAATGCCCGAACTCGTCGATCGTGGCCCGCTACGGCGACACGTTCGTGACGCCCGACCCGTCGATCGGCATCCTCAACGGCACGTCCCAGCGCGAACTGTTCGCATGGGCGCGGCAGGAGGGCAAGTCCATCGAATACCGCAAGCTGCCGATCGCCGAACTGCGCGAGGCCGACCGTCTGTACATGACGCACGGCGGCTGGATCATCCCCGTCAACGAGCTCGACGGCCGCGCGCTCGACTATTCGGCCGACGAGATCGCCCAGGCCAACGAGGCGATCCACACCGGCCGCACCCACGACGACGCCCTCACCATCGGCCCGGACTACCGGTACTGAGGGTTCCGGCTGTTCGGGGTTTCCTGCGCCTTCTTGAGGGGGAGCCGTCCGGCGCACGCCGGACCGAGGGGGTGCCCCGACAGTCCGGTTGGAGTAAGGTAGCTCGTATGACTGAAACGACGAGCACGACCGCATCCGAAGACGGCGGCGACTGGCTGAGCGCCACCGTCACCCGCAATCCCGGCGAACACGCCACCGTCATCGACTCCGCGAAGGCCGCGGAGGATCCCGAGACCGCCGAAACCGTGGTGAAGATCAAAGCGCTGCGCCAGTCCATCGACAACGTGGACACGGCCATCGTCTCCCTGCTCGCCGAACGCTTCAAATACACGTCGCAGGTGGGCGTGCTCAAGGCGCGCGCCGGCTTCGCGCCCGCCGACTACAAACGTGAGGACTACCAGATCGAACGCCTCCACCGCATCGCCGTGGCCGCGGGTCTCGATCCGGACATCGCCGAGATGTACCGCGAATTCGTCGTCACCGAGGCGAAGAAGCGCCACCAGCGCATCGCCGAGGCCGGGGGAGACCCGGGCGTGCTGGACGTCTTCGCCTGATTTCTCCGTTTCCCCAGGCGGCTGCGCCCGATTCCATTCGACTATGCGACGGCCGAGTGCACTCACCGGTCGACTATATTTACTGACGTACGCGCGATGAGGCCGCGACACCATGCCGGTGCGCGGCCTTTCGCATGGAGGAACGGGGTCGCGCGACACGCGGCGTCGGGAATCCGGTACAAGGATTCCGGCCGCCGGATTCCCGTGGGAGGATGCCGGTAACGGGACGCCGGAAACGGGAACGTCGGCAACAGGAACACCGGAACAAAGACACCGGAAACAGTTGGGAGGTGAGGTGCCATGGGCCACGCTACGGACCGCCGCCGCAACGCGTTGACCTGCGCGATTGCGGTCGTCGTCGCGGCGGCGCTCGCCTTGGGCGGCGCGGTCGGCTCGGCGGCGCTCGCCGCATACCGCGCCATCCCGGCGCTCGCCGGCCACGACGTGCTCACCGTGACCGAGGTGGGCGGCGGCGCCGGCGCATTGTATCTGACGGACGGCGGCGACGCGGCGTCGGCGGCATCGCGCGCGGTCACGCGCGTGCGCGCCGGCGCGCGACGGCTGCCGGTCGGCGCGCACGTCACCTATTCGCTCGACGGTCCGAACGTGAGCCGCGAGAAGGTCGCCGGTTCCAGCGGACTCGTCGGCGTGCACATCGAACTTTCACCGTCGTTGTTCGGCGGCGATGCGGCGCGTGCCATGCGATCGCGGCGCATGCTCGTCGCGTTCACGATACCGACTCGCGTCGCCGACGATGTGAACGCGAACCATGACGCCGTCATCACGACGCAAGGCTCGAGCACTGTCGTCGCCGCCCTGCTGCGCGTCGGCGAACGCCTCGACTGTTACATGACCGCGGAGAAATTCACAATGGGCGATCTCGTCGTCGCCTCGGCCGGTGACTCCGACGATGTCTCCGCGCTCGCCACGACCGCCGCGGCGATGGGCGACGGAACGCTGGATCCGGATTCCGGTGCGGGCGTCGGGGGCGGCGTCGGTGCGGGAGCCGGGAATGCGGGCGCGCATCAGGACCTCATCGACAAGCTCACCGCGTTGCGCGACCTCGAACGGTCGCTCGCCACCAGCGAAATCGCCGCGAAACAGGCCGATTACGACAAGGCGTTCGCCGAATACATGACCGCCTACGTCGGGTCGTACACGAACCACCTGTCCGGATCGATCGGGTCGTCGACGCAGCTGACCGCCCTGATGGGCACGGCCGGCGAACTCAGCGGCGACACTCCGCTCGCCGCCGCCGTGCTCGGCGAGGCGGACGCGACCGACGCGCTCGCCTCCGCACACCAGCACACGGGCGCCGCCGACGCGCTCGACCAGGTGATTCGCATCGTGCGCACGCAGGGCACCGTCGGACTTGCCGACACGTTGCGTCGTCGCGCCGGCGAAGAGACCACCGAAGGCGCGAAGGAGTACGCGGCCGGGCAGTCGCAGCTCTCGCAGGCGATGATCCCGTATTCGATGGCCTACACGGACGCGTACACGAAGCACTTGAGCGAGCTGACCGGCGGGACGTCGGCGGAGGCGTCCGTGCATGCGGGCGAGGCGAACGAGGCCACGGCGAAGGAGTTCGGAATCACCGGCGTCGGCGGTGATGGTGGCGATGCTGGTGCGGCGGATGGTGGTGCAGATGGTGGCGCCGCTGGTTCTTCCGGTAATGCGCATGCGGATGATACCGCGAAGGTGGATGCGGCGATGGCTGCGCTCGCCGCGGCGCGCGAGCGTACCGGCGCGGGTAGTGCGTATCGGCAAGTGCTGCTGCGATTCGCGGGGGAACTGAACGGTTCGGGTTCGGCTCGTTCCGGCGCGGGTGCTGGCGTGGCTGATGGCGATACGACTGGCGGCAGTGACGGTGCTTCTGGTGACGGTGCCAAGAGTGCGGGGGCCGCATCCGGTGCCGCGTCGGCGGGACGGTTCGTTGATCGTGCCATGGCCGGCGACGACTCGCTCGCCGCACGCGCCGAGACGACACGTCTACGGCGTCAGGCCGCGGCCGAGCGTCGCGCCGCGAAACAATCGAGCGACGACGTGACGACCACCGTGGTCGACGAGAACGCGGGCAAAGCCGATGCCGGCGACGTGATGAAGTTCGCCGGCGGTGTGCCGGGCGTCAGCGGCGGGAAGTCGGATTCGAACGGTTCGGGCGACTCGGCCGGTTCAGCTGGTTCGGATGATGCGGCGGACTCGGGTGACGCGGCTGGCTCGGGCGATGGTGCGGCGGATGGTGCATCCTCGGCGACGGGCACGGCGGGTGACGCGACGAAGTCGGCGTCGGATTCGTCCTCTGCGGCCAGCGCGGTGGCATCCGCGCTGGCGCAACTGTCGCCGTACATCGGCATGAACGGTGCCGCCGGTGCGGCGGGTTCGGGTGCGGCGGGTTCGGGTGCGGCGGGTTCTGCTGGTGCCAGTGGTTCCGGCACGCGTCTCGTCATCGACACCACGCAGCTCATCGACGATGCCGCGTCGCTCGGCGACGCCGGCGCACTCATCCAAACGCTGCTCGCCAATGCCGACGTTCAAGCGAAGCTGGGTGGCAGGACGTCCGGTGCCGCGGACGCTGCGGGTGCGGACACCGCGGGTGCCGCCGACAACACGTCCGCTGCATCCGCCACGGGCTCCCTCACCCGTTTCCTCATCATCCAGCCCGGCCTATGAGCTCCGCGCATAAATAACCCCATGATGCGGTAACCACACCCGTGCAATACCTCCCACCGTGCGGTGATTCTCCCATGGTGCGGTAAATCCCTCATGGTGCGGTGCGCGAAAATGGCGGAATTCCAACGTTGTGGAGAAAGTGTGTTGCCGCACCATGGGAAGGCGGAGCCGCATGTGGGCCGCGCATGTGGGCTACGGAAGCAATGCGGATGTGAAGAAAATGTGTTTTAGACTTTTTTAGAGTTTTTAGATTCTTTAGACTTTTTTAGATTCCTTGGCACTTCAGAATCGTTGGTTCCGTCGTCGGGATTTTTAGCACTGCCTCGAATCGCTCGGATGATGGAGGCACCGGCAATGGCGACTCCGGCGGCACCACCGAGAATAGCCGCGGCACTTTGCCCGTTAAGCAGTCCTACGATACACACAATCCATGGCAGCGTGGATGACGCTATCGATGCGACGATGACGGCAGTTACGTCTCCAAGTACCAGACGCGAATCGTTGGTGATATTGGCATTCAGCTGTGCTTTCGCCATACCCACGATTTCTCCGGGAAGAGCTGGATCTATGCGATGGTATGCTTCCAACGTTTCGGGAGCCGGCAACGGTCCTGAGAAACGTCGTTCCAATACGAGGTTCAGCTCTTGGGGGTCATGTCGTAGGAGTTCATCGATTGCGTCAAGCTCCTGCCTACGGCGGTCCAGGATTCCGCCATCAGATTCCTGTTCCGGAGTTCTTCGCGGCGGTGGTGCAGTATGTCCATCGGCATCGGTCTGGTCACGATGTCCAGCCCACGCAGAGTGCCGGTTGATATGGCTTTCAGCATCGTTTTGGCCGTCATAGGCATCTCCTTCGTTGTTGGTTTCGATAGTACCCTCTTGCTGATCGTGTGGAGGATTATCGGGCGCTGGCTTCTTTACTGTACCCTTCCTTTCCGTGGATTCCGTGATTCGGTAGCCGAACATTGGGTGGTACGGACAACGGTAAAGGAGCAGGGATGGGAGAGGGAATCTTATCGGAAGGATGTGGATAATGCCCTCCGGACGCTTATTCCGCAACGATGCGGTACCTCTTGCAGGGATGTGGATAACTCAGGCGGTGCGTTATCGCCCGGAATAAGAGAGGGGCTCCGACCGGGTGTAGTGGTCGGAGCCCCTTGAGGTGAGGTGGGTGGAAGGGTTGGGCCTTCTTGCCCCCCCTCAGTCCGGCCTTTGGCCGGACAGCTCCCTCTGAAAGGGGGAGCGGGAATCGGATGCGCGGAGCGCGGGTCTTTGGCGCCTGTGGCGCCTGTGGCGCGGTCTCTCCCTCCGGCGCTGCACGCCACCTCCCTCATCAGAGGGAGGCAAAGGGCAGGGACACTCGCTGCGCGGCGGGAGACCGCCGCGCCCGCTGCTACTTGCGCGGCTTCTTGGCCGGGGGCTCGCCGAGTTCGGACTGCTCGACGATGATCTCGGCGGCGGCTTCGGTCTCGGCCTTGGCTTCCTTGGCGGCGTCCTTCGCTGCCGCACGGGCGGCTTCGACGGTCTCCTTGACGGCCTTGGCCGCGGCGGCGAGACCGGCGAACTGGATCTTGCCCACCACGCGGCCGGCCTCGGCGATGTCGTCCAGCGCACCGGCCAGCGATTCGCGTACGTCGTCGGCCACGCCCAGCGTGACGGACAGGATCGGCGTCTTCATCGAGACCTTCGCCTTGGACTTGATGCCACGCAGCGCGGCCAGCGCCTCGCCGGCGTGGTTGAGCAGCTCCGGGGCCACCTTGAACGCGGCCGCCTCGTACACGTCCGGAGTCGGCCATGCGGCGCGGTGCACCGAACCGGAACCGGCGTGCATCCAGCTCCACACCTCTTCGGTGGCGTACGGCAGGAACGGCGCGAGCAGGCGGGTGAACGCGTCGAGACCGAGGCCCAGCGCGGTACGCGCGGAACGCACAGCCGCCTCGGAAGGCACGTGGCCGGTCGCATCGGCGGTGCCGTAGGCGCGGTTCTTCACCAGCTCGATGTAGTCGTCGCAGAACTGCCAGAAGTAGTTCTCGATGGCCTCGAGCGCCTTGGAGTGCTCGTAGTTGTCGAGCGCGGCGGTCGCCTCGCGCACCACGAGCGCCATGCGGGCCATGGCGGCGCGGTCGAGCGGCTCGGTCACGTCGGCCGGATCCCAGACCGCCTCGGCGCCTTCCGACACGTGGTGGTTCTCGTCCTCGCGGCCGATGGCCAGCGCGAACTTCGTCGCGTTGAGCAGCTTGATCGCCAGACGGCGGCCGATCTTCATCTGACCCTCGTCGTAGGTGGCGTCCAGGCCGAGGCGCGCGGCGGCGGCCCAGTAGCGCACCGCGTCGGCGCCGAACTGCTCGATCGGCTTGTTCGGCACGACGACGTTGCCCTTGGACTTCGACATCTTCTTGTGGTCCGGGTCGAGGATCCAGCCGGAGAGCGTCGTGTGCTTCCACGGCAGGCACTTGTTCTCGAGGTGCGCGCGGTCCACGGAGCTGAACAGCCAGGTGCGGATGATGTCCTGGCCCTGCGGGCGCAGATCCATCGGGAACGTGGCCTTGAACAGCGCCTGGTTCTCCTCGCCGGGCTCCTCCCAGCGGGTCACGATCTGCGGGGTGAGCGAGGAGGTCGCCCACGTGTCCATGATGTCCTTCTCGGCGGTGAAGCCGCCAGGCACGTCACGCTGGTCCTCGGTGTAGCCGGACGGCACGTCGGTGGTCGGGTCGATCGGCAGGATGTCCTCGGACGGGGTGATCGGATGGTCATAGTCGGCCGAACCGTCCTCCTTGACCGGGTACCACAGCGGGAACGGCACGCCGAAGAAGCGCTGGCGGGAGATCAGCCAGTCGCCGTTCAGGCCGTGCACCCAGTTCTCGTAGCGCACGCGCATGAAGTCCGGGTGGAATTCGAGCTCGCGGCCGCGCTCGATGAGCTCGGCGTTCAGCTTCTGGTCGGTGCCGCCGTTCTTCAGGTACCACTGGCGGGAGGTGACGATCTCGAGCGGCTTGTCGCCCTTCTCGTAGAAGTTCGTCATACGCTTCGTCGGCGTCGGCTCGCCGTCCAGGTCGCCGGACTCGCGCAGGTGGTCGACGATGATCTTGCGGGCGGAGAACGTGGTCTTGCCTTTGGTCTCCGCGAAGATCGCCTTGCCGCCCTCGTCGGTGATCCAGTCCGGCACGTTCATGATGATGCGGCCGTTGCGCTGGATGATCGGGCGGGTCGGCAGGTCGAGGTCACGCCACCATTCGACGTCGGTCACGTCGCCGAAGGTGCAGCACATGGCGATGCCGGCGCCCTTGTCCATCTCGGCGGCCGGGTGCGCGAGGATCGGCACCTTCACCTTGAACAGCGGGGAGTAGACGTACTGGCCGAAGTACTGCTTGTAGCGCTCGTCGTCCGGGTGTGCGATCAGCGCGCCGCAGGCGGCCAGCAGCTCGGGGCGGGTCGTCTCGATGTAGATCGGGGTGCCGTCCTCGAAACGGAACGCCACCTTGTGGTAGAAGCCCGGGTATTCGCGGGATTCGAGCTCGGCCTGGGCCACGGCGGTCTGGAAGGTCACGTCCCACAGGCCGGGGGCGTCCTTCTGGTAGGCCTCGCCGCGGGCGAGATTGCGCAGGAACGCCTTCTGGGCGACGCGGCGCGGGTGCTCGCCGATCGTGTGGTAGGTCTGCGACCAGTCGATCGACAGGCCCAGCTTGCGCCACAGCGCCTCGAACAGCTTCTCGTCCTCGGCGGTGAGCTTCTCGCACAGTTCGATGAAGTTCTGGCGGGAGCACGGCACCTGGTCCTTGGCGTCGATCTTCTTGCCGTCGGTGCCTTCGAACGGCGGCTTGAAGTCCGGATCGTACTTGAGGGAGGTGTCGACGCGCACGCCGTAGTAGTTCTGCACGCGACGCTCGGTCGGCAGGCCGTTGTCGTCCCAGCCCATCGGGTAGAACACGTCGAAGCCCTGCATGCGCTTGAAGCGGGCGATCACGTCCGTGTGCGTGTAGGAGAACACGTGGCCCACGTGCAGGTGGCCGGACACGGTGGGCGGCGGGGTGTCGATGGAGTACACGGCCTTGCGGTCGCGGGTGTCGTTGAACTTGTAGGTGCCCTGTTCGTCCCAGACGGCACGCCACTTGTCTTCGAGGCCGTCCACGCCCACGCGGTCGGGGAGCGGGGTGAGGTTGGCCGTGATGGATTTGGCTTCAGTCATACACGCGAGTTTATGCGGCTTAGGTGACATCAGGGAATACGCGGTCATTCGGTCTCTCCCCCACCTGCTGCGCAGGAGCCCCCTCGTCAGAGGGGGGCCAAAACGGGGTCAGGAGAGGGCGAGGTCCTTCAGCGGCAGTCGGGTGTCGGTGAGCTGGGTGGGGTAGCCGTTCAGCGTCTTCTTCACGACGACCGCGTTGCGCTTCGCGTACAGCCAGTCGCTGGCCGCGTCCTCGCTCACCGTGCGCGCGTACGTCTTCAGTCCGTTCGCGTAGTCCGTCTCGTTCGTGGCACCCGCCGCCGCCGCGTACTGCGATTGCGCGTCCGCGTTCGTGTAGTGCGGCGTCGAGTCGGGCGTCGCGAAGATCGCCGATCCGTCCTCGCCGTCGAGTTCGGTGAGCATGAGCTGGAAGTCGCGTGACTGCGCGCGCTGGTCGAGCTGCGTGGCGTCGACCGTCTCCACGTCGACGGGGATGCCCACCGTCTGGTACTGCGCGGCGATCGCCTGCGCCAGCGCCGTGTACGTGGCCGTGGTGACGAGCTTCAGCGTGCCGATGTACCCGGAGGAGAAGTAGCTCATCATCGACCGTCCCTTCGCGCTGTCGAACGGCAGTATGGAGGTGAGGTCCTCGTAGCCGGGTTCGAGCGGGCCGATCGGGCCGCCGAGCACCTGCGCGACGTCCGCGCGGCCGTTCGCCAGCGCGGACTTGTCGAGCATGAGGCGCATCGCCTGCCGCGCCTGCACGTCGGAGAGGATCGAGTCGGCGTCGTTGTTGTAGAGCAGCGTCACCTTGCGCGTGCTGGAACCGGTCGTCGTCGTGAACGAGGAATCGCCGTTGAGATGGTCGGCGGAGGTCGCGGAATCCGGCAGGACCATGTCGAGGCCGCCGAAATCGGCCTGCTTCATCATCGTGTCGTCGTCGGCGTAATACTTGAGCGTGACGGTGCCGACCTTCGCGCCGCCGCCGGAACGCGCCTTGAGCGTCATCACGCCGTCCTTGAACGAGTCGACGGTGAACGGGCCGGAACCGGCGGTCCGCTTCGCGTAGTCGATCTTCGCCTCCGAATCGTAGACGATGCCGAGGCGGCCGGTGAGCGTGCGCGTGAGCGTCGGATCCGGCTCGCTGAGCGTGATGACCACCGTCGTCGGATTCGGGTTCGTGACGGAGGCGAGGCGCTTGAACTTCGCCTCCGCGTCCGGCCATTTGCCTTCCACGGCCTGCTGGATCGACCACACGGCGTCGGTCGAGTCGAGCGTGTGGCCGTTCGCGAACGTGAGGCCGGAGCGCATCGTGAGCGTGAGCGTTTTGCCGTCCGCCGACGTCTCCCACTTCGATGCGAGACCGCCGGTGATCTGGTTCTTGTCGTCCACGTCGAGCAGCGTCTCGTACACGTTGCCGAGGAGCACGCGGCTCAATCGGTCGGACTGCGCGCCGGACGCGGTGCGGATGTCGAGCGAGTCGGGCGCGCCGGTCAGTCCGATCGTCACGGCACCGTCCGCCGCGTCGCCGCCTTCGAACACGGCGGCGACGTCGCGGTTCCGCACGACCGTCCAGCCGAGCCAGACGAGCGCGGAGAGCGCCAGCGCGACGCCGAGGAAGACGCCCCAGCGTCTGAGTTCGTCGAGGGCGTTGCCGTTGCGTGGATTGCGTGTGCCGTTGCCGTGATTCGCCATGTGGCTCAGTCTACGCGGAAGTCCGCCGGCGGGAGCGGAAGGAGCGGGAGGCTACGCGACGGACGGTGCGGACGGACAGGTGGCGGCGAGCGGACAGTCGGCGCAATCGGGCGTGCGCGCGTGACAGACCGCACGGCCGAACAGGATGAGCCGGTGGCTCAGATCCGTCCACTCCTCGGGCGGGAAGCACGCGGTGATCTCCTTCTCGACGGCCACCGGATCGGGGTGACGGTCGCGCCAGTCGCTGCGCCAGCGCAGGCGTCCGGTCACGCGCATCACGTGCGTGTCGACGGGGAAGCCGGGCACGTCGAACGCGTTGCCGAGCACGACGTTCGCCGTTTTGCGGCCCACGCCCGGCAGGCTCGTGAGTTCCGCCATCGTGCGTGGCACCTCGCCGCCGAAACGCTCGTCGAGCGCGGCGGCGAGTCCCAGCAGATGCTTCGTCTTGGACCGGTAGAAGCCGAGTGGATGGATGATGTCCTCCACGTCCTCGGGATTCGCGACGGCCAGCGCCGCGGCGTCCGGGTAGCGGGCGAAGAGTTCCGGCGTGACCGTGTTGACACGTTTGTCGGTGGTCTGCGCGCTCAGGACGGTCGCGATGAGCAGTTGCAGCGGCGTCGAGAAATCGAGTGCGCACTTCGGTTCGGGGAACAGTCCGGTGAGGATCGCGTATTCGCCGTGCATGCGGGCGATGCGGGCCCGCTTTGATTCACGTGGCATATCGGATGCTTTGGGTGATTGGGATGATCGCGCTCGGATGATCGATGACGGCGCGGACCGTCACTCGCCCTTCGGCGCGTTGCGCGCGGCGGATTTGGCGGCCGACTCCTCGGACTCCTCGTCCGGCGGATCGAAACGGTAGCCGACGTTGCGCACGGTGCCGATGAGATGCTCGTATTCGCCGCCGAGCTTGGCGCGCAGACGACGGATGTGCACGTCGACGGTTCGCGTGCCGCCGTAGTAGTCGTAGCCCCACACCTCCTGCAGCAGCTGCGCGCGCGTGAACACGCGGCCGGGATGCTGCACGAGATACTTGAGCAGTTCGAACTCCTTGTACGCCAGATCGATCGGGCGGCCGTGCAGGGAGGCGGTGTAGCCGTTCGTGTCCACGATGAGGTCGCCGGAACGGATCTGGCCGTCCTCCGTGGTCACGCCCTTGTCACCCGCGGCCGTGCTCGCGCTCGCGGCAGGTGCGTTGCCGCGTTCGGAGACGAGGCGCAGACGGCCTTCGACCTCGGCGGGGGAGGCGGTCGCGACGACCACGTCGGCGATACCCCACTGCGAGTTGACGACGGTGAAGCCGCCCTCGGTGAGGATCAGCACGATCGGCGTGGACAGGCCGGACGCGTGGATGAGATTGCACAGGGTCTTCGCGGTGGCCAGATCGTCGCGCGCGTCGAGGAACAGGATGGTGTTCTCCGGCATCTTCACCAGACTGGCCGCGTCCATCGGCAGGACGCGTACGCGGTGGGAGAGCAGGGCGAGCGACGGCAGCACGGAGGCGGGGTTGCTTGCGAACGTCATCAACGTCAGATCAGTCACGTCTTGCCCCTCTCTTGTATCGGGCTCCGGCGCGGGCCGGGCCTTGTCAGATGGAAGGCGACCATTGCGGGAATGACCGAGACGGGTGTGGCGCACCGAATCGGAGATTCGTGATGGAGACCCTTACGAATTCTGCGCCTCATTGTACGCGCACAGATGGGACACATGATGTTAACTTCTGTGACAACAAGCGGCAATATGCGTGCGGAAAACGTTGCGTTTCCGGGGGTCGGCGGCTGCTCCGACGCGGACCGGGATGGGAAAACCGATGCGAAAACGGGGGAAATCGGGGCGGGGATGCATCCACCATGTGGTCATGTCCACTATGCGATGGCGTCTGCGATGCGGTCGCGGATATGGCCGGCGTGCGGTGCCGTGGGTTCGGCGGCGTGCGGCGGGAGCTTGCGCGGATGTCCGGCGGGTGGCGGCCCGGCATCCGCCGCGGCGGGTAGGATTGGTGCAGTTAAGAGGCCGCATTGTGGATTCGGGAGTGGATTGGTATGACCGGTGAAGCCGTAAGCCAGTGGAACGCCAAGCGCGGGGCGATGCTCGGCGTGCAGGCGCTCGCGTACGCGTTGCTCATCGTGGTCGGCGCCGTGTGGGGGCTGGCCGGCGCGGGAGCCGGCATCGTCGCGCAGATGGCCGTGATCGTGCTGTTGGCCGTGGCGCTTGTGCTGTTCCACGTGTTCTGGCCGTTCCGCGCGACGATCGTGGACCGGGTGATCGGAATCATCGCCGGCGCGCTGTCGCTGGTGTTCGTCGCGTTCCCCGCCGCGGGCGGACTGTTCATGGTGAAGGATGACGCGCGTGGCGCCCTGTTCGACGCGAACTCCGACGAGATTCGCTGGGCGGCCGCCGTGGCCGGCCTGCTCGTCGTGCTCACCATCGTCTCGTTCGGACGGCAGATGCTGCGCGAGGAGCGTTCGCATCTCATCCGCGCCCTGTCGCATTGCGTGACCGGCGGCGCCGCGTCGATCTCGCTCGCCGGCTGGTACTTCATCCCGTACGTGGTCTCCGGCGGGTTCAGGGTGTCCGACGGCCTGTTCGCCGGCGTGGTCGTGGTGATGGTGCTGTTCGCGCTCGTGCTCGCCTACACCTCCGTATGGTGGCTTAGGGAGCTCGATCCGGATCCGGCGCAGCGTGCCCCCTGGATCGGCGTCGCACTGCTGCCCGTCATGTTCTACGGTCTCGTCGTCTTCGCCGCCGCCCTGCTCCTGCAGATCGTCGGTTGAGGCTTATCCGCATCCGGCCCCTTCTGACGAGGGGGCTCCCGGCGAAGCCGGGTGGGGGAGAGACCGCGGCCGTAGGCCGCGGGGGAGACAAGGCATCGGCCGGAGGCCGATTCAGTTTCCCCCGCGGCCTACGGCCGCTCTTCTTCTCTCCCTCCGTCATCGCTTCGCGATGACACCTCCCTCGTCAGAGGGAGGCAGCGAAGTCCGAGCTCAGAACGCGATGATGCCCAGGTGTTCGAGGAGCACCTTGACGCCGATGAGGATCAGCACCACGCCGCCGGCGATCTGTGCGGGCTTCTGCCAGCGGGCGCCGAACGCGCGGCCGATGTAGATGCCGGCGATCGAGAACAGGCCGGTCACCACGCCCATCGCGGCGACCGTGAACGCGATGTTGACCTTCATGAGACCCAGGCTCACGCCCACGGCGAACGCGTCGATGCTGCACGCCACGGCGAGCGGCAGCATGTGCTTCCAGTCGAATTCGGGCGTCTCCTTCGCGTTCTCCTCGTCCTCCTCGAACGATTCGCGGATCATGTTGCCGCCGATCACGGCCAGCAGGAAGAAGATGATCCAGTGGTCCACGCTCGTCACGTAGGAGGCGAACGCGGAGGCGGCGAAGATGCCGAGCAGCGGGAACAGCGCCTGGAACCCGCCGAACCACAGGCCGTATTTCAGGGCGTCGATGAACCGTGCCTTCTTCACGGTCAGGCCCTTGCCGATGGACACGGCGAACGCGTCCATCGAAACGGAAACGGAAATCAGCAACGATTGGATAATCATCGAAATCATGGTGTGTGCGTGAATGGTTCATCCCCCGGCGGCCCGATGGCCGTCACCACGGGATGGGCCTCGACCAGCGTTCCCACACGCCGCCTACGCCTAGGTGAAATTACGGTATTCGATTATATACCGATGCCGGTCTTTCGGCTCCCCTTGCAGAAGGGCCGTCGTCGTTCGATGGGGCATGTAGCTCCAGTGAAACCGGCTCCCCTTGCAGGGGAGCTGTCGTCGGAGACGACTGAGGGGTAGTGGATGCTTGATCCGACTACCCCTCAGTCCCGCTTCGCGGGCCAGCTCCCCTGCAAGGGGAGCCTAATCACGCGAAATCACTTCGCGTCACGCGTTTCACGCGTGCTTCGCGGCAAGCCGCTCACTTCGGCTAGTGACAGTCCACTGGACTGTCACTTAGACGCCTCAGCAAGGCGCTCGCGCGCTTCCTTGATTTCCTTCTCGGCGACGTCCGCACCGGTCCAGTAGTCGCCCGGGAGGACTTCCTTGTTGGGCTCGAGGGCCTTGTACTGCTCGAAGAAGTGCTTGATCTCCTTCAGGTGGTACTCGTTGACGTCCTTGACGTCCTGGATGTCGTCGTAGCGGACATCGGCCGGCACGCACAGCACCTTGTCGTCGCCGCCCTCTTCGTCCTCCATGTGGTACAGGCCCACGGCGCGGCACTCGATGACGCAGCCCGGGAACACGGAGTTGCGGACCATGACGAGCGCGTCCAGCGGATCGCCGTCCTCGCCCAGCGTGCCCTCGATGTAGCCGTAGTCGTCCGGGTAGCCCATGGCGGTGAACAGCTCGCGGTCCAGGAAGACGCGGCCCGTCTCCTGGTCGACTTCGTACTTGTTCTTCGAACCGCGCGGGATCTCGACCACGACGTTGAAGGTTTCAGCCATTTCGGTTTCTCCTTGATTGGTTGTTGTTCGCTAATCACCTTACCGCGAAACACGCGGCGGGCGGAATCATTCGCCGTATTCGTGCACGACGCTGAACACGTGCGCCACATCCGCCCACGGGGCGAGCGAGACGAAGTTGTCCCAGCCCCAGGCGAAGTCGCGGCCGGTCAGCTCGTCGCGCAGATGCGCGCCCCACTTCGGATCGACGCCGAACTCCGGCATCTCGAAGTGGACCATCGCCTGATGCGCGTTGTGGCAGTCGAGGTTGACGACCACGATCAGCGTCTCCGGCTTGCCGGACTTCGTCAGGTTCGCCGGCGTGTGGCGCGCGAACGCGACGATGTTCGGGTCGCTGGTCTCCAGCACGTGCAGGTTGTGGTAGCTGAACGCCTCCACATGCTCGCGGCGGATGCGGTTGAGCGAGGTGAGCAGCTCGGCGATGCCGAACTTGTCCGCCTCGGACCAGTCGCGCACCTTGATCTCGTACTTCTCGTTGTTGCGCTGCTCCTCGAAGCCGTCGCGCTGCTGGTTCTCGATCAGCTCGAAGCCGTTGTAGATGCCCCAGCTCGGCGAGCCCATCGCGGCGAGCACCGCGCGCACCGCGTGGCCGGCGATGCCGTTGTCGCGCACGTAGGCGGTGAGGATGTCCGGCGTGGTCGGCCAGAACGTGTTGTGCTGGTAGTAGCCGTCGTCGCCGTTCGTGGTGCCGAGGTACTCCTCCAGCTGCTCCTTCGTGTTGCGCCACGGGAAGTAGCAGTGCGATTGGGTGAAGCCCACGTAGCTCAGCGCGCGCATCATGCCCGGGCGGGTGAACGCCTCGGCGAGGAACAGCACCTCCGGGTGCTTCTTCGTGACCGCGGCGATGACGTCCTGCCAGAAGCGCACCGGCTTCGTGTGCGGGTTGTCGACGCGGAAGATCGTCACGCCCGCCTCGACCCACAGGTCCATGATGCGTTCGACCTCGCGCTCGATGCCCGGCATGTCCGCGTTGAAGTCGATCGGGTAGATGTCCTGGTACTTCTTCGGCGGGTTCTCGGCGAACGCGATCGTGCCGTCCGGCTTGGTGCGGAACCAGTTCGGGTGCTCCTTCACCCACGGGTGGTCGGGCGAGCACTGCAGGGCGAAGTCGAGCGCGATCTCCAGCCCCAGCTCATGCGCCTTCGCGCACAGGGCCTTGAAATCGTCCATCGTGCCGAGCAGCGGGTCCACGGTGTCGTGGCCGCCGAGCTCGGAGCCGATGCCGAACGGCGAACCCGGATCGTCCGGGCCGGCGACGAGGGAGTTGTCCTTGCCCTTGCGGTTCGTGTGGCCGATCGGGAAGATCGGCGGCAGGTACACGATGTCGAAGCCCTCGGCCTTCGCGCGCTCCAGGCCGGAGACGGAGGTCTTCAGCGTGCCCTGCACGATCTTGCCGGTCTCCTCGTCCACATACGCGCCCTCGGAACGCGGGAAGAACTGGTACCAGGCGGCGAAGCTGGACTTCGGGCGCTGGACCAGGAAGCGCTGCGGGGCGCTCTCCGACAGGCCGTCGCGCAGCGGGTTCGTCTCATGCAGCTCGGTGACCTCGGCGGTCGTGGCGGCGGCGAGACGATCCTCGGGGGAGAGGGTCTCGTCGGCCATCGTCTTCGCGGCGGCCTCGAGCACCTTGCGCTGGGCGGCCTTGAGCTTCGCGTCCGGGGTGTGCGCCCAGCGGTCGAGCAGCTGCGCGCCGGAGATCAGCGCGTTCTCGACGTCGTCGTTCACCTTCACCTTGATGGCGGCGTCGTGCAGCCAGGAACGGTAGGTGTCCTCCCAGCCCTCGACGGTGACGGACCATTCGCCAAGCTGGCGCTTGATCTGGGCGAACTCCGGCTCCCACGGCTTCACGTCGGAATGCTCGCCGCAGGTCAGGGTCACGGCCCAACGGTCGAGACCCGGGTTGGCGCAGGTCATCGGGATGCGCTGCATCTCCTTGCCGCGGTGGTTGCGCACGACCGCGGTGGCGCCAACCTTCGTGCGGCCTTCGATGAACACCTGCGCGGTGACTTCGAACGGCTCGCCCAGCTCGACGCGCGCCGGGTAGACGCCGCGCTCCTCGTTCGGCGTGACGTCCATGATGTTGATGCGGCCGAACTGGCCCGGTTCGGTGACGGGAATCGACTGCGCCGGGGTCTCGCCCACGACGGTGACCTCGACCTGGGTCGGCTTCGCGGCCTTGCGGCGGCGCGTGGTGGTCCTCTTCCTCGTGGTCTTCGCGGTCTTGACGCCCTTCTCCGCCGTTGCCGCCTCGTGATCCTCCGACTTCGTATCGGCCACGGCGTTGTTCGTATCGCTGTTGGTCGTCTTCGACATGGCGACCTCCTCCTTACTTCTCACACGTATCGCACGGACCGCAGCGCAATGTTGCGGCCACGCGACCTTGGATGTGCCACGGCACCCATTGTAGGGGCGGGTGTGCCGGAAATACAGCCTTTTCGGCCCGTCGCGGTGGATAACCCGGTGGACGGGCGACAACGTTTGTGGACGACCGTCGCGGGAAGCGCCCCGAATCGGCGGAATGTGGACAAGCAAACGTTTGAACTTATCCACAACACGCCCGGCCTCGGGGGCTCCGACCACAAGGCCCGGAAAACGGGGTGCGCGCCGCCCGTTTCCGCGAACATGAACGCATCCGTCCGACGGCCCCGGCACGAGGGCGGACGTAGGGAACAAGCAGCGCCCCATCGGGGCGCAGGACAGGGAGGACACGAGCATGACCGACGAATCGAATCTCGGGTCGCATGGTGAGACGCGCGCACGGAAGCGCCCCAGTCTCGCCGCGATCATCGCGGCCATATCGGCGATGATGACGATGATGGCCGTCGGCGTACCCGCGGCGCTCGCCGACGGCGGCATGAGCTGGGCGCCGGTGAACACGTATCTCGAATACGACGTGGGCACGCTGAAGGGGCAACGGATCGGCGCGATCACCAGAACCGCCGACGGACGCCTCGTCTACTGCATGGAAGCCGGCAAGACCGCCGGAACCAGCTACTCGTCGTCGCACATCCGCGACGACGGCGAGGCGGCGAGACGCATCGGATGGCTCGCCGACCACTATCGGGAGAACCGCGACGCACGCACCCATGCCGCCATCGGCATCCTCGTGCACGACCACTTCGACGCGGATCCGGGCGAATGGCAACGGCACTACGCGGCGATCCTGCAACGGCATCCCGGACTCGACGCGCGGGCCGCCGAACTGTGGCAGGAGGCGGGCGCGCGCGTGCCGATGGGCATCCGCGTCGAATCCGAAACGGTCGACGGCGTGCGCAACGGATGGGTCGACGTGCAGGTGACCAACGCCGGCGGCCAGGGCATCGCCGGCATCCGCTACGAACTGCGCATCGAAGGCCCGGCGCGGTTCGACGCGGGCGACGGCGGCGCGGCGGGCGCCGTCGTGAGCGGCGTGACCGATCTGAAACCGATACGGCACACGTGGACCGCCACCGGCAAAGGCGAGGTGAAGGTCCACTCAAGCTACGACCGTCCGCGCATCGAACAGTTCGTCAGCGACCAGGACTACATCGGATTCGGCAAGCAGGAAAGCGTGTCCAACGTGGGCGTCGCCTTCCGCGTGCGCAAGGACTTCACGCCGACGCTCGCCACCGTCACCGCGGCGAAGATCGTCGACGCCGGGCAGGAGGTCGGCGACCAGGTGACCTCCGGCGTGGCCGGCGACGACGATCACTGGAAGGACGGATTGAAGCTCGTCGCCGACGGCTGGTACTTCGACGACATCCCCGCCGACCGGCTCGTCGACCGCATGGAACCGAAGGAAGGCGAAAGCGTCGAGGACTTCCTCGCGCGCGTGAAACGACGCGGCTACGAGCCGGCCGCCCAAGGCGAGGCGACGTTCACCGGCGCCGGACAGCAGGTGACCGCGAAGGCGACCGGCAAGGACGGCAAGCCGTACCACGCGCCCGCGCGCGGCGGCTTCGGCACCTGGGTGTGGGCGATCGACGCGTCGAAACAGAGCGACGAAGCCAAGGAATACGTGCTCGCTGACGTGGTCACGCCGTTCCTCGACGCGACCGAAAGCAACTCGAACCGCGCGAAGCTGGAGGTCGAATCGACCGTCACCGAGCACGCGGCGCAGGTCGGCTCGCACCTGAGCGACACGATCACGGTGAAGGGATTCCCCGACGACCACGGCACGTTCGCCGGCGACGAGGCCTACGGCATCGGCGCCGACCAGCCGCTCGCGCAGGTGAGCGTCTGGTGGTCCGGCGACCCGGACGATCCCGCGAACGATGACGCATACGAGCCGAAGGGTGCCGAGGAGCCCGCCGAGGACGCCAACCACCGACTCGTGGGCACCTGGGAGTATCCGGCCGTCAACGGGCGGATCCGCGTGGGAGCGGGATCGCCCGACGCGCACGGCAATCCGGTCGAGATCAAGGCGGACGGCCACGGCTGGTACGTGTTCGTCTGGAAATTCGCCGGCGACGACCGCGTGATGCCCGCCGCCAGCCGCTACGACGACAAATGGGAGCACACGCGCGTAACCGTCGAGGAGCCGGACGAGCCGTGCGAGCCCGAGGAGCCGTGCGAACCGGAGGAGCCGGAGGAACCCTGCGAACCGGATGAGCCGGTCGAGCCATGCGAACCGGAGGAACCCGAGGAGCCGTGCGAGCCCGAGGAACCGGTCGAGCCATGCGAACCCGACAACCCCGACGAGCCGTGCGAACCGGTGGAGGAGGAGTGCAAACCGGACGAGCCGAAGGAACCGCTGCCCCAGACCGGCGTGAACGTGGGATTCGTGTTCGGCGTGGGCATCTCCGCGCTCGCGGTGGGCGCGTTCATCCTCGCCGTGATCAAGCGCCGGAGCCTGTAGCAGAGGTCCGCCTCCGTGGCGGCCCACCTACAGTGGACTGCTTCTCTGAAGGGTGACCAGCGGTTTGCGCCCCCTTCAGGGGGAGCTGGCGGCGAAGCCGGCTGAGGGGGTATCTGCCCGGCAAGCGCCCGGCTCGGAAAACGAAAAACGCTAGGAATCGTTGTGATTCCTAGCGTTTTCTGTTGGTAGCGGGGCATGGATTTGAACCATGGACCTCTGGGTTATGAGCCCAGCGAGCTACCGAGCTGCTCCACCCCGCGTCGGCTTGTCTTTGCGACAGCTCTATCTAAGATACCGGCGAATCGGTATACGTCAAATCGGAGCGCTATCGGCGTGTCGCGTTTGCGTGGTTCGCGGGGCGGGGGTTGATAATCCGCGATAAGAAAGAAGTATGGCGTCGGGGAAGCCTGCGACGTGCGGCAAATCCGCGTTATGGCCATAATGAAGACATGCCTATCAAGATTCCCAGCGGCCTGCCGGCCAGAGCCATCCTCGACTCGGAGCGCATCTTCGCGCTTGAGAAGCCCGAGGCGGAGCGTCAACGCGTCCGCCCGCTCAAGCTGGTGATCCTGAACCTCATGCCCAAGAAGATCGAGACCGAGACCCAGCTGCTGCGTCTCATCTCGAAATCCCCGCTGCAGGTCGAGGTCGACTTCATGAAGACCTCGACGCACGAGGCCACGCACGTGTCCGCCGACCATCTGCTCAAGTTCTACGAGAACCTCGACGCGTTCGCCGACAACTACTATGACGGCTTCGTCGTCACCGGCGCCCCCGTCGAGCACATGCCGTTCGAGGAGGTGGACTACTGGGAGGAGTTCCAGACGATTCTCGACTGGGCGTCCACGCACGTGTTCTCCACGATGTACCTGTGCTGGGGCGCGATGGGCGCGCTCTACCGGCGCTACGGCGTGCGCAAGGTCGACTACGCCGAGAAGGTGTTCGGCGTGTTCCCGCAGTATCTGCAGGACGAATACTGCTTCCTGACGAACGGCTTCGACGAGATCGCGCTGCAGCCGCACTCGCGCCTCGCCGGCGTGGACGAGCGCGATGTGCGCGCCAACCCCGATCTGCAGATCCTCACGTGGGGGCCGGAGTCGGGGCCGGGGCTCATCGCCACGCGCGATTTCTCCGAGGTGTTCGCGCTCGGGCATTGGGAGTACGGCAAGTACACGCTCGCCGAGGAGTACGAGCGCGACATGGCGAAGGGCATGAGCAACGTGCCGTTCCCGAAGAACTACTTCCCGCACGATGACCCGTCGATCGAGCCGCTGTTCGCGTGGCGCGCGCACGCGAACCTGCTGTGGCGCAACTGGCTCAACTGGGTGTACCAGACCACGCCGTACGACCTGACGGAGGTGCCGGAACTGCGGGCCGAGAAGCGGCTCGGCACGGACCGGTCGATCCGGCATGAGCCGGGCGGACCCCGCAAGGACGGTTTCGCGCCGTTCGCGCACGACGGCTACGGGGTGATCCGGGGCTGATCCAAGGCCGATTTCGGGTTGCTTCGGAGCCGGCCTGCTTGCGATGCGGACAGTGAACGTCCATTATTTGGTCTGGTAAATGGTCACAATATGGCAACGGATTACTTCTGGAAAACCGCTTGAAAAAGCCGGAAACCCGCGTCGTTCCAACGATGTAATACGACAACACGCCGATGTGGCGGCCATTTGGTTTTGTCCCAAGACCGGCCAATAATCGGCAATCAGTCAATTTCGGAGCTCGACGCCGGCCCGACCCCATGCCGAGGCCGGTGGTTCCGAAGAGGGAAGACGGAAGACGAATTCATCGACACGTCACATTCGCCGACCCAGTTGGTCTAAACTGACACCTGACTAGAAGAAGCAGGAGGCGCGAATGATTGGTGCTGCACTCAACTCGCTGACGTTGGCGAGTGCCACGCAACCGGAGTACCCGAGCATCGACGATTTTCTCCCTCCGGAACTGCTGTTCCAGGGAACCCCGTTCGCCATCAACCGAATCATCCTGGTCCGCATTCTCGCGACCATCATCATGCTGATTGTGCTGGGCATCACCGCGCACCGCGTGAAGCTGATCCCGGGCCGTTGGCAGGGCGCGGTCGAATGGCTGATCGAGTTCGTGCGCGACCAGATCGTCTACCAGGTGATGGGCGAGGTGCGTGGCAAGCGCTACGTGCCGATGGTCACCACCGTGTTCTGCACGCTGCTGGTGTTCAACCTGTGCGGCATCATCCCGGGCTTCAACATCGCCGCCTCCGCGACGATCACGCTGCCGCTGGTGTTCGCCATGTGGTGCTTCTGCCAGTACTGGATCGCCGGCATCCGCGAGAAGGGCCTCGGCCACTTCCTGCGTGACGAGCTCTTCCCGAAGGGCGTGCCCGCGCCGATCTACATCCTGCTGTCGCCGATCCAGCTGCTCGAGCTGCTCGTCATCCGCCCGTTCTCGCTGACGATCCGACTCTTCGCCAACATGGTCTCCGGCCACCTCATCCTCGGCCTGTGCCTGTCGGCCACCCAGTTCTTCCTGATCGACATCGCCAACAAGGCGATGGCCCCGTTCGGCGTGATCACCTTCGCCGCCGGCATGTTCATGTTCCTGTTCGAGGCGCTGGTCGCCTGCCTGCAGGCCTACATCTTCGCGATCCTGACGACCGCGTACATCAATATGAGCTTCCCCGAGGCCGACTGACCCAGGGACAACAAACTGTTGCTATCACGGCAATAACCAGAAAGGAAACAACCATGGATATCGTTACCCTCGCTGCGGTTGCGGGCAACCTGAACGTCGTCGGCTACGGCCTCGCGGCCATCGGCCCCGGCATCGGTCTGGGCATCCTGATCGGCAAGACCATCGAGAGCACGGCCCGCCAGCCCGAGCTCGGCGGCCGCCTGCAGACGCTGATGTTCCTTGGTCTGGCGTTCGTCGAGGTGCTGGCGCTGCTCGGCTTCGTCGCCGCCTTCATCTTCCAGTGATCGATAGCCCATCCGAAACGAATCTCCAAGGACATGAAAGGAGGAAGACGTTATGGTGACTGAAGCCGCGAGCGGCGTCGAGCTGTTCCTGCCTGAGACCTATGACATCGTGTGGTCGCTGATCATCCTCGTCATCGTCGCCGTATTCTTCTACAAGTTCTTCCTGCCGAAGTTCCAGGCCGTGTTCGATGAGCGCGCCGCCAAGATCGAGGGTGGCATCGCCAAGGCCGAGCAGGCCCAGAAGGACGCCAACGCGGCCAAGGCCAAGTACGAGGCCCAGATGAGCGAAGCCCGCGTCGAAGCCGCGAAGATCCGCGACGACGCCCGTGCGGAAGCCTCCCACATCGTCGCCGACGCGCGCACCCGCGCCGAGGCCGATGCGGCGCAGATCACCGCCAACGCTCAGCGTTCCCTCGAATCGCAGCAGCAGCAGGCCCTCGTCTCCCTCAAGGGCGAGGTCGGCACGCTCGCAACCGCGCTGGCCGGCAAGATCCTCGGCGCCAAGCTCGAGGACAAGGACGTGCAGTCGTCGATGATCGATTCGATGCTCGACGATCTGGACGCCAAGAAGTGAACATCCGCAACGAGAAAGGGAGGTGACCATGCGAGGAGAGGCATCTCGTATTGCAGACCGCGAGTCGCGTGATTCGCTGGCCCCGAAGCTTCGCGACACCCGTGAGGACGCGTGGCGGATCGGCAACGAACTGTTCACGATCACCCGTGTGCTGGATGACAACATCGCGCTCGAGCGCGCGCTGACCGACCCGTCCCGTCCGGTCGCCGACAAGGTGGCCGTGCTCAAGGAGATCGTCGGCGACCGCGTGCACCCGATGACGATGGAGATCCTGACCGATCTGGTCGGTCGCCAGTGGAGCAAGGCCCGCCACATCGCGAACGCCGTCGAGGACTTCGGCGTCGACGCGATGATGTACTACGCGGACGCCACCGGTGCCACGCTCAAGGTGTCCATCGAGCTGTCCCAGCTGAACTCGGCGCTGCTGACCCTGCCGGTCGTGCGCGCCAAGCTGTACGACGACCAGGCCACGAGCCAGGCGCGCGTCGCGCTGTTCCGCGAGTTGTTCGGCGGCAAGGGCCTCAACAAGGTCACGATGCGTCTCGCCGAGCACGCCACGTGCAACCTGCGCCGTCGCCGCTATCTGGAGACCATCCAGTGGCTGATCAACAAGTTCTCCCGCCACATGGGCGAGTCGATGGTCACCGTGACCACCGCCACCCCGTTGACGAAGGAGCAGATCCTGCGACTGGTGAAGATCTACACGGCGAAGGTCGGACGCCCGGTGCACATCAACGCCGTGGTCGACCCGTCCGTGCTGGGCGGCATGCGCATCCAGGTCGGCGACGAGGTCACGGACAACACCGTGGTCGCGCAGCTCGAACATCTCCACCGCACGGTGAAGGCCGGCACGAACTGAGCACCGACTGACAGGCCCGCGTGCGCCGGGCGGGGCCATCGGCCTCCGCAAGCGCCGCACGGCTGAACACACAAGCAAAGACTTGCACTGAACAAGAAACCAAATGAAGGAGTGATCATGGCAGAACTGACCATCGATCCCGCCTCGGTACGCAAGGCCTTGGACGACTTCGTGTCGTCCTACCAGCCGAGCGACACTCCCACCCAGGAAGTGGGCTATGTCGCCACGGCCGGTGACGGCATCGCGCACGTGACGGGGTTGCCTGGTTGCATGGCCAATGAGCTGCTGACGTTCGAAGACGGCACGCTCGGCCTGGCGTTCAACCTTGACGCCCGTGAGATCGGCGTGGTTATCCTCGGCGATTTCGCTGGAATCGAGGAAGGCCAGGAAGTGCGCCGCACCGGCGAAGTGCTCTCCGTGCCCGTCGGCGACGGCTACCTCGGCCGCGTCGTGGACCCGCTGGGCAAGCCGATCGACGGCCTCGGCGAGATCAAGAGCGAAGGCCGCCGCATCCTCGAAGCCCAGGCTCCGGACGTGATGCACCGCCACCCGGTCGACGAGCCGCTATCCACCGGCCTCAAGGCCATCGACGCGATGACGCCGATCGGCCGCGGCCAGCGCCAGCTCATCATCGGCGACCGCCAGACCGGCAAGACCGCCATCGCGATCGACACCATCATCAACCAGAAGGCGAACTGGGAATCCGGCGATCCGAAGAAGCAGGTGCGCTGCATCTACGTCGCGGTCGGCCAGAAGGGCTCCACCATCGCCTCCGTGAAGCAGAGCCTCGAAGACGCGGGCGCCATGGAGTACACCACCATCGTGGCCTCCCCGGCCTCCGATTCCGCCGGCTTCAAGTACATCGCCCCGTACACCGGATCGGCCATCGGCCAGCACTGGATGTACAACGGCAAGCACGTCCTCATCGTCTTCGACGATCTGTCGAAGCAGGCCGAGGCGTACCGATCGATCTCCCTGCTGCTCCGTCGTCCGCCGGGGCGCGAGGCCTACCCGGGTGACGTCTTCTACCTGCACTCCCGTCTGCTCGAACGCTGCGCGAAGGTCTCCGACGACCTCGGCGGCGGCTCGATGACGGGTCTGCCGATCGTCGAGACGAAGGCGAACGACGTGTCCGCCTACATCCCGACCAACGTGATCTCCATCACCGACGGCCAGATCTTCCTTCAGTCCGATCTGTTCAACGCCAACCAGCGTCCCGCCGTGGACGTCGGCATCTCGGTCTCCCGAGTCGGCGGCGCCGCACAGACCAAGGCTCTCAAGAAGGTCTCCGGCACGCTGAAGATCTCCCTGGCGCAGTACCGTTCGCTGGAATCCTTCGCCATGTTCGCGTCCGATCTGGATGCGGCGTCCAAGGCCCAGCTGACCCGTGGTGCCCACCTGACCGAGCTGTTGAAGCAGCCGCAGTTCCATCCGTACTCGATGGAGCAGGAGGTCGTGTCCGTCTGGACCGGCACCCACGGCAAGCTCGACGACCTCGAGCTCAAGGACGTGCTGCCCTTCGAGCAGGGTCTGCTGGACTACCTCGATCACAACACCGACATCCTCAAGACCATCCGCGAGACCGAGGACTTCACCGCCGACACCGAGGCGGAGCTGGCCAAGGCCGTCGATGCGTTCCGTGCGACCTTCGTGTCGTCCACCGGCAAGCCGCTGGTCGACAAGAAGCCGGACGTGTCCAAGGCCGCTCCGGTCGAGCAGGAAAAGATCGTGGCGGGAGAGAAGTAAGCCATGGGCTCGCAACTCGCATTGAAATCACGCATCCACTCCACCGAGTCGTTGGAGAAGATCTTCAACGCCCAGGAGATGATCGCGTCTTCGCACATCGCCAAGGCCCGTGACGTCGCCTTGAACGCGAAGCCGTACACCGATGCGATTTTCGATGCCGTGCAAGCGTTGGTGGCACACACCCATATCACGCATCCGATCGCGGTGAAGGACGAGAACAACCCGCGCGTGGCCGTTCTCGCCCTCACCTCGGATCGTGGCATGGCCGGCCCGTACACCTCTTCGATCATCCGCGAGACCGAGTCGCTGCTGGCTCGTCTCGAGGATGCCGGCAAGAAGCCGGAGCTGTTCGTGTACGGGCGTCGCGGTTCGACGTACTACAAGTACCGCAACCGCGACGTCGCGGCCACATGGGAGGGCGACACCGACCAGCCCGGCGTGGAAATCGCTGAGACGATCTCCAACGCCCTGATGGACGCCTATATGAAGCCGGCGGACCAGGGCGGAGTCTCCGAACTCTACATCGTCTACACCGAGTTCATCAACATGGTGGTCCAGAAGGTGCGCGTGCTGCGCATGCTGCCCGTCGAGATCGTGGGCGCGCCGACGGCGCGCGCATCCGAGGAGGAGTCCTCCGATTCGGACGACGTCTCGCCGCTGTACGCCTTCGAGCCGAGCCTGGACGAGGTGCTGGATGCGATTCTGCCGAAGTACATCCAGTCCCGCATCCACGAGTGCCTGCTGACCGCCGCCGCCTCCGAGACGGCGAGCCGTCAGAACGCCATGCACACGGCTACGGACAACGCACGCAATCTGATCGACGATCTCACGCGCAAGCTCAACGCCTCGCGTCAGGCCTCGATCACGCAGGAACTTACCGAGATCATCGGCAGCGCCGACGCGCTGAATACAAAGGAAGAGTAGGAACGCACTATGGCTGAGAATCAGACCACTGTGGCTTCCGAGAGCAACGGCGAGCCGATTCACGGACGCGTCACCCGAGTCCAGGGTTCGGTCATCGACGTTGAGTTCCCGGTGGGCCATCTGCCCGACATCTACAACGCCCTGAAGGTGACGATCGTCAACACGGGCGCCAAGGAGGAAGGCGAGGCCAAGTCGACCACGATCACCCTCGAGGTCGAACAGCACCTCGGCGACTCCACCGTGCGCTGCGTCGCGCTGAAGCCGACCGACGGCCTGGTGCGCGGCGCCTCCGTGTTCGACACGGGCGCGCCGATCTCCGTGCCGGTCGGCGACGTGACCAAGGGCCACGTCTTCGACGTCGCGGGCAACGTGCTCAACAAGAAGCCGGACGAGACCATCACCGTGACCGAGCGTTGGCCGATCCACCGCAACCCGCCGGCGTTCGACCAGCTGGAGTCCAAGACCCAGATGTTCGAGACCGGCATCAAGGTCATCGATCTTCTGACCCCGTACGTGCAGGGCGGCAAGATCGGTCTGTTCGGCGGCGCAGGCGTCGGCAAGACCGTCCTCATCCAGGAGATGATCCAGCGCGTGGCGCAGAACCACGGCGGCGTCTCCGTGTTCGCCGGCGTCGGCGAGCGTACCCGTGAGGGCAACGATCTGATCGGCGAGATGGACGAGGCCGGCGTTCTCGAGAAGACCGCCCTGGTCTTCGGCCAGATGGACGAGCAGCCGGGCACCCGTCTGCGCGTGCCGCTGACCGCACTGACCATGGCCGAGTACTTCCGCGACGTACAGAACCAGGACGTGCTGCTGTTCATCGACAACATCTTCCGCTTCACGCAGGCTGGTTCCGAGGTGTCCACGCTGCTGGGCCGTATGCCTTCCGCCGTGGGCTACCAGCCGAACCTGGCCGACGAGATGGGCGCGCTTCAGGAGCGCATCACCTCGACGCGAGGCCACTCCATCACCTCGCTGCAGGCCATCTACGTGCCGGCCGATGATTACACCGACCCGGCCCCGGCCACGACCTTCGCCCACCTCGACGCGACGACCGAGCTTTCCCGTGACATCGCCTCGAAGGGCATCTACCCGGCCGTGGACCCGCTGAGCTCCACGTCGCGAATCCTCGATCCGCGTTACGTCGGCCAGAAGCACTACGAGTGCGCCAACCGCGTCAAGGCGATTCTGCAGCGTAACAAGGAGCTGCAGGACATCATCGCCCTGATCGGCATCGACGAGCTCTCCGAAGAGGACAAGACCACCGTCAACCGTGCCCGCCGCATCGAGCAGTTCCTCGGCCAGAACTTCTACGTGGCCGAGAAGTTCACCGGTCGCCCGGGCTCCTACGTGCCGGCCGACGAGACCATCGAGGCCTTCACCCGCATCTGCGACGGCGTGTACGACGACGTCCCGGAGCAGGCGTTCTCCGGCATCGGCGGCATCGACGACCTCGAGGAGAAGTGGCACAAGATGCAGAAGGAACTGGGTGCGTGATGGCAGGATCGGAAAAGACCACGATGAAGGTGAACATCGTCGCGGCCGACCACCCCGTGTGGCACGGCGAGGCGAAAAGCGTGACCATCCCCGCCTCCGAAGGCGGCATGGGCATCCTGCCGAACCATGAGCCGGTGCTCACGGTCATCAAGCAGGGTACGCTCACTGTGGTCGAGCCCGACGATGCCCGTCACACGTTCGAGGTGACCGACGGATTCATCTCCTTCGACTCGAACAAGCTGACCGTCGCGGTCGAACGCGGCCACGACGTGCAGTACTCCGGTCCCGAGCAGTGACCGGGTCCCCATTGACCCGCTGACCTCGGCGTCCTAAAGCCCTCTTCAGGATTCAAGGAATCCCGAAGAGGGCTTTTTCGTCCCATGGTGCGGCAACACACTTTCTCCATATCCCCGGAATCATGCGGTTTTCGGCGACCGCACCATGGGAGTTTTACCGCACCATGGGAGTTGCGCCGGGGGTGTGAGTGGGTTGTGGGTGAGGTGTGGTGAGTGGGGTGGGGAGGATGCGGTACAGTGAGCCGTTATGCGCATTCTTGTGGCCGATTGCTCGGCGGAATACTCCGGACGACTCAACGCATCCCTGCCGTTCGCCAGGCGCGTCCTGCTCATCAAGGCGGACAACAGCCTGCTGATCTTCTCCGAACTCGGCTCGTACAAGCCGCTGAACTGGATGAGCGCCCCCTGCACGATCCGCGAAATCGTCCCGGAAGCGGGGGAGAAGGGCGCGGACGCGACGGATGCAGACGCGGCGGACGCAACCGCACCGCAGCCCGAGAAGGTGCTGCGCGTCACGGCGGACAAGTCATCGGACATCCTGGAAGTCACGCTGTACCACGTGTATTCGGACGAAAGCTATGATCTGGGCGTCGATCCCGGTCTCGTCAAGGACGGCGTCGAGGACCATCTGCAGCAGTACCTCGCCGAACAGATCCACCGCATCGGCGACGGCGCGAAACTCGTGCGCCGCGAATACCCGACCGCCATCGGCCCGGTCGACATCATGGCCGTCAACGCGGACGGCGAACACGTCGCCATCGAGATCAAACGCCACGGTGGCATCGACGGCGTCGAACAGCTCACCCGATACTGCGAGCTGCTGAATCGCGACCCGCTGCTCGCCCCCGTGCACGGCATCTTCGCCGCGCAGACCATCACCCCGCAGGCGCGCGTCCTCGCCGAGGACCGTGGCTTCCGCTGTCTGATCCTCGACTACGAGGAGATGAAGGGTACCGAGGACGACTCCCTGCGTCTGTTCTGAACAGGCCGTGATGGCGCGTCGGCCGCGTTGCTCCTCGGTCGACGTGCCTGCGCACGCCTTCCCTCGGTGCGCCTTGCCGACACGCGCATCACGGCCCGTTCTAGCCCAACAGCAAAGCCCCCTCTGACGCAGTTCAGTCAGAGGGGGCCGACATGTGGGACGTAATCGTGCGACCGATCAGTAGGCGCCGAGGATGTCGATGACGAAGACGAGGGTCGAGTTCGCAGGGATCGAACCCTGGGCGGTGTCGCCATACGCCTTGTCCGGCGGGATGATGAGCAGCACCTGCGAGCCGACGGTCTGGCCGCGCAGACCCTCCTGCCAGCCGGTGATCACCTGATGCTGGCCGTTCGTCGAATCGCTGAACAGGTCGGCGTCGAGCGTCGTGTTCTTCGACCAGGAGGAGTCGAACTGCGTGCCGTCGGTCAGCCAGCCCGTGTACTTGACGACCGCGGTGTTGTCCTTGGTGAGCTCCTTGCCCTTGCCCTTGACGAGCGTCTGCACGACCAGCGAATCCACGGAGCCCTGGCCGTTCATGTCGATGGACGGTTTGCCGTTCTTGGCGCGCGTCACCTTCGGCAGGTTCGACGGGATGTCGGTCACGACGTCGCCGGTGGCCTTGGTCAGGTCCTTGGAGCGGGAGACGAGCGTGTAGGCGAGCAGGTAGGACGTGCCGGAGCTGTTCGAGTCGTTGACGCCGAACACGATCGTCGAGTTGAGCTTCAGTCCCACCATCTTCGTGTACGGCGGAATCTGCTTGAGGTTCGAGTCGGACAGCTGGATCGAGCAGTCGGGCGTGTTCTTCTCCCACGAGCTCATCAGCTCGGAGCCGTCCTTCGCGTTGATCGCGATGCCCTGGGCGCACACGCGGTCGCCCTTTTCGATGGTCTCGCCGTCGCCGTTCTGTACGACCGCGTACGTGTTGTTCTGCACGGTCATCGGCGTCTTGAACTTGATGCTCGGCTTCGAGCCGAGGTCGCCGGTCGCCGTCACGCCGGCGATCTGGTCCATCTTCGTCGACGACGAGCTGGAGGAGGAATCGGACGAGGACTTCGAGGAGTCCTTCGAATCGGAGTTCGAACCGCCGCACGCGGCGAGCGTCGCGCACATGGCGAGCGAGCAGATGGCCGCCAGAGCGGTGCGGATCACGGAATGAGAAGTGTTGCGCATGGGCACCACCCTAGCCGCCAACCGCGATTTTCCCGCCGTTCCCACCCGGCTTTCAGGCCTGGCTTGTAGAATGGCGCTCATTATGAGTGTTGAGGAATCCAAGAACGAGAACGAGCGCGCGGACGAGGCCGGCCGCAAGGACGGCCGCACTCCGCACGATCGGCGCCGTGCGACCATCATGCGCGGCGTGGTCACGCCGTTCGTCGGCCTCCTGGCCGTCGCGGCGATCGTCGTCGGCGTGCTGAACGCCACGATCTGGCAGCCGAGCCGCATCATCACCGCCGATGCCAAGGTCAGCGGCTCCCGCTACATCGTCACCGATCCGAACGTGCTCGGACTGGTCGACAGCACCGTGAACATGAACGTGGACGCGGGCGGCGGCGACGTGTGCGTCGCGACCGCCTCGTCGAAGGACGCCTCCGGGTGGCTGTCCGGCGCCGCCTACACGCGCGTCACCGGACTGGCCGACTGGGCGACGCTGTCCACCGAGAAGGCGGACGGCGGCCAGGACGAGAGCGCCTCGGGCGCCGCGTCCGCCGCCGGCGACTCCACCGAAGTCGCGTTCAAGGACTCCGACATGTGGACCGCCGTCAAATGCGGCAAGGGCGAGGTCACGATGAAGGCGACGTCGCGCAGCTCCACCGACGTCGCGATCGTCGACCTCGGCTCGTCGACCGCCGCCGACGTGTCGTTCACGTGGACGCGCCGCACGCTGCCCGACTACGCGACCCCGCTGTACTTCATCGGCGGACTGCTCGCCGTGCTCGCCGTGTTCACCGCCACCGTCTTCGCGA
Organism: Bifidobacterium sp. LH_419; assembly: GCF_056356955.1. Taxonomy (NCBI): domain Bacteria; kingdom Bacillati; phylum Actinomycetota; class Actinomycetes; order Bifidobacteriales; family Bifidobacteriaceae; genus Bifidobacterium; species Bifidobacterium sp. LH_419. Next base: position 83,481 of record NZ_JBKEVG010000007.1, on the reverse strand, counting down.
TGCCGCCGCACAAGCGCCGCAAGCGCCACGTCGAAAGCGCCCCGGTCGAGCCCGAGGAGGAGGTGTCGATCGGCGCGGCCGTCGCCGGCAGCCTCGGTCTCAGCCCGAGCTACGAGCCGAAGACGAAACGCGGCGGGCGCGGCCGTCGCCGCCGCCACGCCGTCGGCACCGACACGGGCACGATCGAGCCGGTGAAGGTCGATTCGCCGGTGGTCGTCGATCCGACGTCGCGCAATCTCGTCGCCGACGCGGCGGGCGCGGCCGAAGCCGCCGCCACGCCGCAGCCGGCCGCCGCCGCGCAACCGGACGTCAACGACGAGGCGACGTCCGTGATCTCCCCCGACGAACTGCAGGCGTACTTCGCGCGTCTCGCGCAGGAGGTCGGCGGCGACGGTTCGGATGATTCCGGCGATTCGGGCGCGGCCGGAGACGCCGCGACCGACGACACGACCACGGACGGGGAGGAGAACCGATGACGAAACGTATGGGAACCATCGCGGCGAAACTCACGGCGCTCACCCTCGCCGCCGGCATGCTCGTCTCGCTCGGCGCGTGCGAAGGACAGGTGCCGAAGGTCGCGACCGCGGAATCCGCGGCCCGCACGCCCGACCTGACCGTCGCGCAGGAGAAGAGGATCCGCACGGACATCCTCGACGTGATCGATGCGGCGAACGAGTCGAAGAACGTGGACGGACTCGCCGCGCGACTGACCGGACCGCAGCTCGAGGTGCGCACCAGCGAACTCACCATCGCCGCGGCGACCGGCACGCTCGACGCGAAGGCGACGATTCCGCGCAAGATCACGCAGACCGTCATCCCCGTCGACGACGGATGGCCGCGCACCGTGTTCACGATCACGACGACCACCGAGGACCAGCAGTCGAAGCGGCTGCTCGTCATGACGCAGGATTCCGCGCGCGAGAACTACAAGCTGTGGGGCGTGGCCCGCCTGTTCCAAGGCGCGAAACTGCCGAAGTTCGAAGTGCCGAAGCTCGGCACCGAGATGGGCACCACGAAGGACACCAAGCTCGTCGCGACCCCCCAGGACGCGGTGGACTGGTACACCGATCTGCTCAACAACGGCGACTCCAGCCAGTACAAGGACAAGTTCGCCGACGACCTGTTCCGCTCCGACCTCCAGCAGCTGAACGCCACCGTGCAGCAGGGTATGGAGGCGAACAAGGGCACGCAGGAGCAGGAGTTCACCGCGCCGAAGAACCAGCTCGCAATCATGCGGTCCACGGACGGCGGCGACCTAGTCGTTGCGCGCATCGACTCCACCTGGACGCGCCAGGCCGGCGAGGGCCGCGAATCGCTGCCCGCCTCCGACCAGGAGAAGGCGCTGTTCGGCGATGGCAAGGCCACCAGCACGATGAAGGTCACGTACGTGAACGTGATCGCCATGTACATCCCGCCGGCCGGTGCCACCGGCGACGCCGCGAAGATCACCGCCGTCGGCGCCGAACGCCAGCCCGTCAAGGTCGAAGCGCTGTAGTGAACGCTGTAGGCGAAGCGGGGATGCCGTCACTAAGATGAGTGGCGGCATCTTTTTGTATTCTCACGACAAGTTGGAGGCGTGGCATGGCCGATCAGCCGAAGTTCAATCCCGGGGTCTCGTTGGCGGGAGCCGTCGATCTCGAGGCGCTCGCGCATCAGGTGAAGGCCGAACCCGGCCAGGAGGGCGGCGCGCCCGCGGCCGGCGGCTACGTGATCGACACCACGGAGAACACGTTCCAAGCGATGGTGCAGACCTCCGCCACGTTCCCGATCCTGCTGCTCCTGTGGATCCCCACCGACGACCGCCTCTTCCCGATGGCGCGCGCGCTCGCCGACGCGGTGAACGCGATGAACGGCCAGATCCAGCTTTCCCGCATCGACATCAACGAGAACCCGTCGATCGCCCAGGCGCTGCAGGTGCAGGGCGCGCCCGCGCTGTTCGCTCTGATCGGCGGCCGTCCGATGCCGTTGCTGCAGGGCCTGCCCTCCGATGACGAGCTCGACCAGATCAAGACGCAGGTGCTGCCGAAGATCGTCGCGATGGCGCAGCAGTCCGGCGTGACCGGCACCGCGCCGTACTCGGGCGACCCGTCCGCGGCGGGCGCCGACGGTTCCGGCACGGACGGCGCGGGTGCCGCCGCGGCCGCCGTCGTGCCGCCGGAGCATCAGGAGGCGCATCAGCTGGCGCAGGCCGGCGACTACGCGGGTGCCGCCGCCGCGTACGGCAGGGTGCTTGAATCCGATCCGAACGACGCGCTCGCCGCGCGCGAACGCGCCAAGGCGCTGCTGCTCGCGCGTTCGGCCGACGCCGATGTGCGCGAGGTGCGCGCCGCCGCCGCGGCCGCGCCGGACGACGTGGAGGCGCAGCTCGCCGTGGCCGACATCGACATGATCGGCGGGCAGATCCAGGACGCCTTCGACCGTCTGCTCGACTTCGTGGCCGCCGGCCACAAGGCCGACATCGAACCGGTGCGCAAGCGCCTGCTCGAATACTTCGCGATTCCCGAGCCGACCGACGCGCGCCTCAAGGCCGCCCGCCGCCGCCTCGCCACGCTGATGTACTGATTTCCGCTTCCTTGCCTCCCTCTGACGAGGGAGGTGGCCGCCGTAGGCGGTCGGAGGGAGAGAAACGGAAGTGACCGTAGGTCGCGGGAATATCGCATCGGCCGAAGGCCGATTCCGTTTCCTGCGGCCTGCGGCCGCTGTCTCTCCCCCAGTCCGCTTCGCGGACAGCCCCCTCGTCAGAGGGGGCCGGGTGCGCGGTCTGCCCGCCTTGCTCACTCCATCTTGTTCTTGCCGAAGAACTGTTGGAATTGGGGGCCGGTGGCGGCGAGTTCGCGCTCGAAATCGTCCTTCCATTCGCCGAATGGGCGACCGGCGAGACCATCGTTGTTGAAGCGCGGCTGGTCGGTGATCTCGGTGACGCAGAATTTCGGGATCGTCAGGTTCGTGACGGGCGTGGCGCGCTCCGCCTCGGCGACGATGAGCGGCGCGTTCGCCCCACCGAACACGTCCACGCTCCACCCGTCCTCCGCGATCCACACGGAATACCGGTTCTTGATGATCGGCCTGCCGCCCCGCCGCACCAGTTCGACGGCGATGCGCGTGTCGATCTCGCGTTCCGCCTCATAGCGTGTGCCGCCCACGGACGGTCCTTTCACGGTGACGTAGGCGCGTTCGAAATCGTCGCAATGCTCCTCGAGCACCGCGCGCGGGTCGAGGTCGGGCGTCATGTCGATGCGCACACGTCGCGTCTTCAGGCGCACGCGCAGCGCATAGTTGTCCTCATAGACGAAATAGCTTTGCAGGATGAGGGCGGGTGCATCGCCGTCATCGTATTCGGGCGGCAGTTCACGACAGAAGAACCGCCGCTCGAACTCGAATTCGCTCACAGTCTCGGACATAATCCCAGTGTAGCTTTCACGGCGTCATATTCGCCCGATATCGCCGCGGATCACATGCCTTCGAACAGCACGCTCTTCTTGATCCAGTCGATCACGTCGTCGACGCCCGCGCCGCCCATCAGGTCGGTGAAGATGAACGGGCGGTCGCCGCGCATCTTCCTGGAATCGCGGGCCATCACGTCGAGGTCGGCGTGCACGAGCGGCGCGAGGTCGGCCTTGTTGATGACGAGCAGGTCGGAACGCGTCACGCCCGGGCCGCCCTTGCGCGGGATCTTGTCGCCCTCGTCGGTGGCGATCACGTAGATTGTCGCGTCGGCGAGGTCCGGGCTGAACGTGGCGGACAGATTGTCGCCACCGGACTCGACGAACATGATCTCGACGTCCGGGTGGGTGCGCGCCATCTCCTCGCACGCCTCCAGGTTCATCGAGCAGTCCTCGCGGATCGCGGTGTGCGGGCAGCCGCCGGTCTCCACGCCGACGATGCGGTCCGGCGCGAGACGCGAATGTTCGATGAGGAATTCGGCGTCCTCCTTCGTGTAGATGTCGTTGGTGACGACGCAGATGCTGTAGTCGTCGGTCATCTTGCGGGTGAGGCGTTCGATGAGCGCGGTCTTGCCGGAACCGACCGGGCCGGCCACGCCGATGCGCACGTAGGACATGTGTGCTCCTTGGGTTTGTAGATGGATGTGGGTTGCGTGTTGTGGTTGTGTGGTTTGTTTTTTGGTTGGTGATTGCGGATCGCGTCAGCTCATGTACAGGCGCGAGTACAGCGTCTCGTGCTGCATCGCGGCGATGTCGAGGAACGCGCCGGAGATGCCCAGGTCGTCCGGTCCGAGCGTCATCGCGATGTCGACGGCGCGCACGAGCCGTGGGAACGAATCGTGCAACGCGACTTGGCCCGCGTACTGGCTTAGTGGAATCGCCTTCGCCGCGCACATGGTGAGCGCGCTCAGCAACGAATAGCCGTACATGATGGCCGCGTCGCGGATGTCCGGCGCATGGTCGGCCGCGTACAGGCCCATCGCGATCGAGTGCAGGCCGCGGCAGCGCCGCGTGCGGATGAGCTCCGCGTACAGGCCGAGCGCGGGGGAGCGCCCGAGCCCCGGATCCATCTCGCCGGCGAGTTTGATGAGGCGCGTGCACATGCGCTCGCCGCCCTCGCGGATCTCGCGCGCCGACTGCAGCGCGCCCGACAGTTCGTCGAGCGCGGCGAGCCGTTTCGTGAGCCCGTTGCGCGACAGCCGCGCGTCGGTGGCCGCCCTGCCGGCGAGCACCATCTGCCCGATCTCCTTGTACGGCGCGACCTCGAGATAGTTCTTCATGTACTGCTCGAAGTCGGGGCCGCGGCGCAGGAAATCACGCTGCACGAAGGTCTCCATGCCGTTGGACAGCGCGAACGCGCCCACAGGGAAGACGCTGTCGCACACCTGTAGCATGGCGAGGCGGCGTGCCTCGGTCTCGTTGACGTTCATGGTTTCGGCTTTCCTGGGGCGGAATCGGGAATCAGTGCGTGTGCCAGGTGCGGCCGCCGTCGTGGCTGTGCGAGCCGTCCGGGCGGTGCAGCACGCCGTTCGACTCGTATTCGCCCGGCTTGAGCTGGTACGGGTGGTCGGCGTCGACGCCGGGCTCCTCGACGACATGATGGTGGTGATGGCCGTGCTCGTCGGCGTGCTCGCCATGCTCGGCGTGCTCGTCGTGCTTCCCGCCGGCCTCCTGCGCGGCCCACGCGGCGTCCGCCTCGGCCTCCTGCTCCTCCTCGGCCACGTCGCCCGTCGTCTTGTTCGTGCCGGGGATGATCGTGCCCGAACCGGCGTGCGCCTTGACGATGAGGAATCCGTCGAACCCGCCCTCGATGATGTGCGGCTCGTAGCCGATCTTCTTCGTGTACTCCATCGTCGGATGGTCGTAGGGGACGAGCACGCGGTCGTCCTCCACCTTGAGGCTCAGGTGACGGTTGCCGAGCTCGAAGCACAGGCGGCCCATCTCCTTCATCGAGTCCACGGGGATCTCGATGAGCTGCGCGGTGCGGATACGCGCGAAATAGCGCTTGTCGTCGGTCTCGGCGAGCACGTCGCCGTCCTTGATGGTGCGGCCCACCATGATGCCGAACTCGGTGCCGTCCTCGGCGACCTTGCGCATGCGCTTCTTGTCCGTCTCGAACCAGTCGAACGCGATTGGCACGGCGAGCTTGCCGTCGTCATACCGCTGGCTGATGATGTTGCCGGTGATCTCCTTGGCGATCATCCGCCCTCCTTCAGTGTCGGGGTGCATGGCCGTCCGACTGCCGGGCGGCGATCTGCGAACAGTGTAGGAGCGTCGCCGCGCGCGCATGTAACGGATGGGAATCATCGGGGAAATATCGCCGGAAAATACCGTCCGGCATATGGACGGCTCGCGTCCGCGCATCGGCGTTTCGCAATGATTGCAACGGGCGGCAGGCCGCCGGACCCTGCCCGAATCACGGATGTGATATTACGTCACACGATACGACACGAAACCCACGAACCGAAGCGGAACCGACCGCGGCGGAGCAGAAGGAGCGCGCATGATCACCGACACCCCATCCGCACAGGCCGCCACGCTGGCGATGCACATCCCCGACAACTTCGTCTCGCCGTCCACCGGCGCGTTGTTCTGGGCCGTCATGATTCCGATCTGGGTGCTGTGCCTGCGTCATGTCATGCGTGACGCCACGCCGGAGCGGATGGCGTACCTGGGTGCCGGCGCCGCGTTCTCCTTCCTCATCATGATGTTCAACGTGCCCACGCCCGGCGGCACCACCGCGCACGGCGTCGGCGGCGCGCTCATCGCGCTCCTGCTCGGACCGCAGTACGCGACCGTCGCCGTGTCCGTCGCGCTGCTGCTGCAGGCGCTCCTCTTCGGCGACGGCGGCATCATCACGCTCGGCGCGAACTGCTTCAACATGGCCGTCGTGCTGCCGTTCGCCGCATACGGCATCGCCGCGGCGGGTCGTGGCGTCGCGCGTCTCGCCGCCGGGCGCCGCGACGGCGCGGACGGTGCGGACGGTGCGGACGCGAACGCGCGTGCGCGTCGCGACGGCACCGCGCGCGCGGCCGGCCGCGTCGCGACGTTCCTCGCCGGCTACGTGGGCCTCACCCTCGCCGCCCTGTGCGTGGCGCTCGAACTCGGCGCGCAGCCACTGCTCTTCCACGACGCCGACGGACAGGCGCTCTACTTCCCGTTCCCGTTCGCCGTCACCATTCCCGCGATGCTCGTGCCGCACCTCGCCGTCGCCGGCGTCGTCGAAGGACTGCTCACCGTGGTCGTCGTCGAATTCGTGCGGCGCACCGCACCCGAGATCATCGCGACGGGCGTGGGCGGCATCGATGCCGTGACGGTTCGTGGGGAACGTGACGGACTTGTCGGACATGACGAACGTGATGGCCGCGACGGATTGCGGCGCAGCGCGTGGATCGCGCTCGGCGTCGTCGCGCTGCTCTCGCCGATCGGACTCATCGCCACCGGCGACGCGTGGGGCGAATGGGGAGCCGAGGACTTCATGACCGCGACCGGACTCGACTACGTGCCGCGGTACATCGCGCACGGATTCAGCTGGAACGCGCTCCTGCCCGACTACGCGCTCGCCGGGCTGCCGGACGTCGCCGGATACCTGCTGAGCGCCGTGATCGGCATCGCCGTGCTCACCATCGTCTTCCGCTTGCTCGCCTTCGCCGTGCGCGGGCGTGCGCGGCGCAAGGCCGCGTCCGCGGCATGACCGGCGAGACGGACGCGCGCTTGACCGGACATTCGACCGGGCGCTCGGCCGAGCGCCTGGCCGGGCCGACGACTGGCGGTGAGACCGATGCCGTGACGATTCCCGCGTGGCTGCGCGCGTCCGAACGCTACGATCCGCCCACGGACCGGTCCACGTTCATCGAACGCAATCTCGCGCGGCTGGGCGGCATGCTCGGACAGGTCGGCGCGCCCGTGTCGGTCGCGGACAGTCCGCTCGACCGCGCGCTGGGGCGGGTCTCGCCCGGACTGCGGCTCGTCGGCATCATCGCGATCATCGTCTGCGTGAACGCGACGCGCGGCATGGCGTTCTCCTATGCGGCGCTCGCGCTCGTGCTCGTCATGCTGGCGGCGCGGCCGGCGCGGCTCATCCTGGCGATTCTCAGGCCGGCGTTCGCCGTGACCCTGCTGAGCGTCGTGATCGGGCTGCCGGCGCTGCTCGTCGGACAATCCGGGGCGGTCGTGGTGCGGCTCGCCGTGCGCGCGTTCGTCGCCGTCGCGCTCGTGGTCGCGCTCGCGCGCACCGTCGCGTGGAACCGGCTGCTCGCCGGGCTGCGTGGCGTGGGCGTGCCGGACAGCGTCGTGTACGTGTGCGACGTGACCATCCAGTTCATCGACATCCTCGGGCGGTCCATGGTGGGGCTGCTCGACGCGTTGCGGTTGCGTAGCGTCGGGCGGGACCGGCGCAAGATGATGTCCGCGGGGCGTGTGATCGGCGCGGTGTTCCTGCGGGCGCACGTCGAGGCGAAGGCCATGGCCGAGGCGATGACCTGCCGCGGGTTCGACGGGCAGTACCACGTGCGGCGCGAACCGCTGGTCACCTGGGCGAACGCGGCGTATGCGGCGGGCGTGGCGGTTGCGGTGGTTGTGGCCGTGGTGACGGGGTGACGGGATGATGGATGTGGTGATGAAGACGATGGTGAGGGACTGTTATGGAGGTGGTCGATGATGGCTGACGGGGCGCTTCGCGAGGATGCGATTCGAGATGACGCGTTCGGCGCGGGGAAGTCGGGTGCGGCTGGAACGACCGGAACGGCTGACATGGCTGGCGCGGCTGGAACGGCTGGGACGGCTGGCGCGGCTGGAACGCCGCTGGTGGAGCTGGACCATATCGGGTTCTCGTACCGCGATCCGTATGACGATGGTTCGCATGCGGTGTTGCGCGATTTCTCGTTGGCCATCATGCGCGGCGAGTGCGTGGCGCTGCTCGGCCCGAACGGGGTGGGCAAGACCACGATCATGCGCATCATCAACGCGTTGGAATTCCCCGATGCGGGCGAATACCGGTTCGCTGGCACGCCGGTGACGCGCGCGGCCGTCGAGGCGCGGAACAGCCGGTTCGCGAAGGCGCTGCACCAGCGCGTCGGATTCGTGTTCCAGAACTCGGATACGCAGCTGTTCTGCCCGTCCGTTGAGGAGGAGATCGCGTTCGGACCGATGCAGATGGGATTGCCGGACGACGAGGTGGCGCGGCGCGTGGACGACATGGTGGCGTTGTTCGGATTGGAACGTCTGCGCGGCCGCGCGCCCTACCGGCTGTCCGGCGGCGAGAAGAAGCGCGTCGCCATCGCGTGCTGCCTGTCGATGAACCCGGATCTGCTCGTGCTCGACGAGCCCACCGACGGCTTGGACGAGCGCAACACCGATGTGGTGGTGCGCGTGCTGCGCGCGTTCGTGGATGCCGGCAAGACCGTGCTGCTCTCCACCCACCACCATGACATCGTGGAACGTCTCGCCGCGCGCGTGGCACAGGTCACGCCGCTGGAGGAGTGAGTCAGAAGAGACAAAAGAGAAAGCGCCGAACCGTGAAAGCGCCTGTCGGCGCAAGGGCTGACGCGTCGAGCGGGGAATCCGGTGGATTCCCCGTAGCGTCAGCCTGAGTGAGCCGACAGGCGAACGAAGGCAGAATTGAGGCTTCGCGTAGCGAAGTCCGTAATTGCAAGGCCCGAAGGGGCTCGCGGCGGCGGATTCCGTGTGCGCGGCGTGGCATGAGCTTGTCAATGCTTATACTGTTATCCGCGTCGGGCCGTGCTTAAGCCCCGGGCTCCATTTTTTGCCGCCGCGAGCGGCCCTTGCGCCGACAGGCGCTTTCACGGTTCGGCGCTTTTCTTTTTGCTTTTTTCTTTCCGCTACTCCAGCTTGCCGCGCCGCCAGAGGTTCGCGGCGTGGTGGAAGTCCTTGGCGGTGACGAACAGGTTCGCGGCCGTGTGCATGAGCCGCGCCGCCTTGTCGGCGTTCGACTTGGCGCCCAGCGTGGCAGCCTGTTCGGCGAGATGCTTCGCCTCGATGCGCAGTCCCAGCGCCACCACGTCGGTGAACGCGGCCGCGCGTTCCATCGCCACGGCGAAATCGCCGGTGAACGCGCCGGACAGAATCGAATCGGCGAGACGCGCGATGTCGTCCTCGGTCGGCGCTTGGTCGACGCCGGCGATCGCGGAGGCGGACGTCGCGACTGGCTCGCCGACGCGCCACAGCCGCGCGATCGCGTCACGGTGCGTGCGCATCCACGTGCGCAGCATGTACAGGCGCCACAGCACGCCGGGCAGCGTGTCCGCCGGCGACGAGCTCCACAGTTCGGCGATGTCGTCCACGCCTTCGCGCTCGACGACGGTGAGCACGCGCGCGACGACCGCCGGATCCTCGCTGTGGCGCACGCGGTCGAGCAGCGCGGAGGCGGAGGAGTGCGCGATCTCGTTGACGACGCCCGGGTCGTTGCCGCCCGCCATCTGCTCAAGCAGGGCGGGGGCGAGCTGGCCGGGGCGCGACGGGCGCGGCGCGGAGCCGGGCGTGGGCACGAAGCCGGAGCGGGAGGCGAGCACGGAGCCGTTGCCCGTGTTGCCGGTGATTCCGGCGGTTCCTGTGGTGGGGAAGCTAGTAGACAAGCGGAATGACCTTCTGGATATCGATGATGCGGGGGCCCTTCGGCGTGGCGATGGCGAACAGCGCGAGCGCGCTGCCGGTGGGCATGTAGGGCGACTTGGCGATCAGACGCTTCGCGAGCGAATCGGAGACGCACAAGGCGCGCAGATGGTCGAATATACCACCGATCACCGGCCGGTGCATGCAGACCGCGGCCGGATTGCGGTGTTTGAGCGCATAGTCGATCTCGGACTTGAAACATTCCCATGCGGCCTGCGGGTCCGCGGCGAACGCGTCCTCGGTGAGCGGGTCGAGCTTGACCATGTCGCGGCCGGTCTGCCAGGAGAACGTCTCCAGGGTCTCCATGCAGCGGATCCATGGGGATGTGGCGAGGCGCACCGGGTTGAAGCAGGCGAGTTCGTGGCTCAGGGCGAACGCGGCGGCGGCTCCACGCGGCGTGATGGGACGGTTCGCGTCCGTGCCCTTCCAGGATTTGCGGGCCTCCGCCTTGCCATGGCGCACGAGAATGACCGGCACCGCGTCGGCCGCGCCCTCCTGGAGGCGATCGATGAACAGGGCGAGGATCTCCTTGTCCGTGGAATGGGTGAGCTTCTTGCGCGCCTTGTCCGGGGTGAGCCAGATCGCGTCGTCGATCTCGCCCACGTCGGCGCGGTGCACGGGGCCGAGTGCGGCGGTGCGCTTGAGCTTGTCGACGGGGGAGATGGCGGTGGCCGTCCAGAAGCGGATGTGCTTCGTATTCACGTCCGGGGCGTAGTTCTTCGTGTGGCGGCGCTTGCTGCCTTCTTCGGACTGCGGGTATTCGACGTCGCCGAGGTACGGGCCGAGCGCGACGGGCAGGCCGGTCTCCTCGCCGATCTCACGCACGGCGGCGTGCATATGCGATTCGTTCGGGTCGACCTTGCCTTTCGGCCAGCTCCAGTCGTCGTATTTCGGGCGGTGCACGAGGCAGACTTCGATGTCGTCGAACCGCGGGGTGCCGAATGCGGGGGAGGCGGTGGAAGCGGTGGTGACGGAATTTTCCGTGGTGGTTGCGTTGCTTGCGGCGACGTTCGCGGTGGTTGCGGTCGTCGCGGGGACCGCGGCGGTGGCCGTGGCCGTGATCACGGAGGAGCCTTCGTCGGCGCGTCGTCGCGCAACGTCGTCAGGAAGACGGCGACGTCTGTAGAGGATTCCGCCGGCCGCTTCCACGATCTTGCTCATTTTCTTGTTCACCCTTCGATTGTACGCAGGGTCGCAGGCGGGGGCTCGCGTAGGACTCTACGTAGTTTTCCCGCTGCAACGACGAAGGCCGACCCATTTCGGGTCGGCCTTCATTTGCGTTAACGTTCACGAATTCCGGGTTTCATCATACGCCGTTTGGCGTGAATCCGTCGCGCCGGTGGCCAAAGGTTCCACCGGCGCGACCGCTATGCGAACGTCGGGCGACGGGGTCTCATGCGAGGCCCGTCGCTTCAGCTGCGGCGTCAGCTGTGGTTGTCTCAGCTGTGGTTGCCACGACGACGCGTGTGCTTGCGGATCAGGTACTCCTGGCAATCCACCAGCGGGCGTCCCTCCTCGTCCTTCGAGTGGCGCTCGTAGGAGCCGTCCGGCAGCATGTGCCAGCTGGAGGTGGAATCGGCCATCTGCAGGTCGATGTAGTCCAGCAGCTCCTGAATCTGCTCGGGCGCGGTGATGCGCACCAGCGCCTCGACGCGACGGTCGAGGTTGCGGTGCATCAGATCGGCGGAACCGATCCACACCTCCGGGCCGGACAGCGGACCTTCGCCGATCTGCGGGCCGTCCGCGTTGCAGAACGCGTAGATGCGGCTGTGCTCGAGGAAGCGGCCGAGGATCGAACGCACGCGGATGTTCTCGGACAGGCCGGGAACGCCGGGCTTGAGCGAGCAGATGCCGCGCTCGACGATGTCGATCTTCACGCCCGCCTGCGAGGCGCGGTACAGGGCGTCGATGGTCTTCTCATCCACCACGGAGTTGACCTTGATCTTGATCCACGCCTCCTTGCCGGCGCGGGCGGCATCCTCCTCGCGGCGGATGCGCTGAATCAGACCGGTGCGGATGGTGCGCGGCGCGACGAGCAGACGGTGGAAGCTCGACTTCGGCGCGTAGCCGGACAGCTGGTTGAACAGGCGGGTGAGGTCCTGGCCGACCACCGGGTCGCAGGTGAGCAGGCCCAGATCGGTGTAGATGCGGGCCGTCTTCGGGTTGTAGTTGCCGGTACCCACGTGGCAGTAGCGGCGCAGGCCGTCGGCCTCCTGACGCACCACCTCGATGAGCTTGCAGTGGGTCTTGAGGCCCACGATGCCGTACACGACGTGCACGCCGGCGCGTTCCAGCTTGCGCGCCCACGCGATGTTCGCGTCCTCGTCGAAGCGGGCCTTGATCTCGACCAGCGCCAGCACCTGCTTGCCGGCATGCGCCGCGTCGATTAGCGCGTCGATGATCGGCGAGTTGGAGCTGGTTCGGTAGAGCGTCTGCTTGATGGCCAGAACCTTAGGATCCGCAGCAGCCTGCGCCAGAAACGCCTGGACGGACGTGGAGAACGAGTCGTAGGGGTGGTGCAGCAGGATGTCACGCTCGCGGATCGCGGCGAAGATGTCCTGCGCGCGGCTCGACTCGACCTCGGCGATTTGACGGTTCGTGGTCGGGATGAATGGGCGGTTCTTGAGGTCCGGACGGTCGATGCCGCCGAGCTCGAACAGCACGGTCATGTCGAGTGGTGCCGGCAGACGGTACACCTCCTCCGGCGTGACGCCGAGCTGGTCGGCGAGCAGCTGGGAGAGGAACGGGCTGGTCTGGTCGGAGATCTCGAGGCGGATCGGCGGTCCGAAGCGACGGCGGAGCAGTTCCTTCTCCATCGCGTTGAGCAGGTTCTCGGCGTCATCCTCTTCGACGTCGATGTCCTCGTTGCGGGTGACGCGGAAGGAACGGGCCTCCTTGATGATCATGCCCGGGAACAGGGATTCCAGGTGGGCGATGATGAGGTTCTCCATCGTGATGAACCCGTAGCGCTCCTCCTTGGACTCCTCGTCGGTCATGTCGTCGACCGGCACGAGTCGGTTGAGGTTGCCCGGGATCTTCACGCGCGCGAAGTGGGACTTGCCGGAGGCCGGGTTCTCGACGATCACGGCGAGGTTGATGGAGCCGCCGGAGATGTACGGGAACGGGTGGGCCGGGTCCACGGCGAGCGGGGTGAGCACGGGGAACACCTGCTGGCGGTAATAGCGCGACAGGCGCTCCTGCTCGGCGGTGGTGAGCTTGTCCCAGCTGAGCAGCACGATGTGCTGTTCGGCGAGGGCCGGGAACAGCTCGTCGATCACGTAGTGGGCGTGCTCGTTCTGCAGCGCGTGCGCCTGCTCGCTGATCGAGCGCAGCAGCTGGCGCGGGCTCAGGCCGGCGGCGGAGGGCACGGCGATGCCCGAGTCGATGCGGCGCTTGAGACCGGCCACACGGACCATGAAGAACTCGTCGAGGTTGTTGGCGAAGATCGCCGCGAAGCTGGTGCGCTCCAGCAGCGGCTGGTCCTTGTCTTCGGCGAGTTCGAGGACGCGCTTGTTGAACTTGAGCCAGCTCAGCTCGCGGTCGAAGAAGCGGTCGGTCGGCAGCGGGGCCTCGCCTTCAAGGGTCTCGCGCCGATCGTTCTTGTCGGTTTCGGCGATGTGCTCTGCGATTTGGCTTCGCAGGATCGCTTTCGATGGTGCGTCAAAAATCTGTGCCATGATTGTCATCCTAGGCCTTGAGACGGTTGGGTTGTGGGTATACGCGCCAAAGTTCAACGCGAGTTCACATTTTGGGCGTCGCCCGGTGGGCGGGAGACGGTGCTGTGAGCGGTAACGCGTGGCCGGACGGCCGGCGTATGCCTCACAGCGCGAACGAGACGATGGCCGGTACCACGCCGATGAGCACGAACGCGGGCAGGAAGCACAGTCCGGTGGGCGCGAGCAGGCGCACCGAGAGCTCGGCCGCGGCCCGCTCGATGGCCGCGGTCTCGTCCCGGCCGTACCGCTCGATGGCGAGTTCCAGCCGTGCCGTCGGCGAGACGCCGTGCGTCCACGCCTCGCCGAGGCAGTCGCGGACCGATTCGAGCGGCAGGCCTCCCGCACCCGCGCCGATCCATGCCTCATGCCAGGTCGCGCCGCGCGTGAGCGCATAGCCGGCCGCGCGCAGACACGTGGGCAGGTCCCGCGCCGGGCCGCGGCGCTTCGGTCCGTCATGTCGTGGTCCGTCATGCTTCGGCCCGTCGTGCCGTGTGCCGTCGCGTTTCGCCCGGTCGCGCCCCGTATCGTCCAGCGCCGGGCGCTCGATCGCCTCGCCCACGGCGATCAATGCCCCTGGGATGGATGCGCCCTGCCTGAGCGCGGCATGGAGCATGGCGAGCGTGATCGGCAGGTCGGCGTCCGTGTCGCCTCCCGCATCGTCGAACGACGTCAGCATCCGATGCGTCCACACCAGACCGGCCGCATACCACAATCCGCCCAATCCCAGGCACAGCAGTCCCTGCGGTGAGCCGAACAGGAACGCGACCGGTCGCGCTCCCAACAGCTCGCCGAGCGCCACGGTCACGGCCGGCAGTGCGGAAAGCAGCCGTATCGTCGCCTTCGGCATCGCGAACGTCTGCCGTTTCAGCTCGGCGGCGCGACGTGCCCGGCTCTGGTCCGAGGCCACCGCCTCCAGGCAACGCGCCAGCTCGCATCCCGTACGTTCGCTCAACCGGCATGCCGCGGCGAGATGCCGTGCCGCCGTCGCGACGTCCGTTTCGGATTCGTCGTCCTTGGCGCGCACGCGCAGCACCGTCGCGGCGCGCGCGACGGTCACGCGCGGCGTCGCGAACCGTACGCCTCCCTGCTCTTCAAACGCTTCGACGGCGGTGCCGCCGCCTTTCACGCGCGCGATGACGGCGGCGATTGTCGCATCGATGCCGATGCGCGGCGTCGCGACGGGGGCGACGACGTCGTTCCCAAGCCGTCCGCGCGTCCCGCGCGCCCGGTTCCGCGCGCCCGGCGGCATGACGGGGCGCACGATGGCGGGCATGACGATGGGCGCGACGGCGACGGCCGCCGCCGCTATCGCGAGAACCGCGATGAGCGGGCCGATGACGCCCGGCGCGATGCCGGCCGAGGCGATGATCGTGGTCGTCGTCATGGCAGCCTCCACCGGTCGGTGAAACGACGCCATTGCGGCGCGTATGAGGGTTGGTCCGCGCCTGTCCACGTGGCCAACGGCACTCCCGCGAGCGCGGCCGGGCGGACAGGGGTTCCGCCCGTCGCCGTGACGCCCGTCGCCATGCCGATCGCGTCATCCGCCGGCGCGCCGCCCGCCGTCCCGCCCAACAGGCCGATCTGCGCGATGCGGCGTCGTCCGTCGACGCGTTCCAGGTGCAGGACCGCGTCGAACGCATCACGGGCGAGCATGGCCGTCGCTTCGGGCGCGAGGCCCGCCAGCAGGCCGAGCGCGATCAGACGCGACGGCACGCGCGCGACGCTGTCGGCGTGCAGCGTGGTCATGCCGCCATGGTGGCCGGAATTGTAGGCGCGCAGCAGGTCGGCTATCTCCTCGCCGCGGCATTCTCCCAGTACCACGCGGTCGGGTCGCATGCGCAGCGTCGCCTTCACCAGTTCCGGCAATCCGACCGCGCCGGCGCCCTCCACGTTCGCCTCACGCGTGACCATCGACACGTGATCGTCGAGCGGCAGGACGCCCAGCTCGCGCACCTCCTCCACGGTGACGATGCGTTCCGCCGGGTCGCATTCGGCGAGCAGCGCCTTGAGCAGCGTGGTCTTGCCGGCGCCGGTGCCGCCGGTGAGGAGCAGCGTGGCGCGTCGCGCGACCAGACCGCGCAGCACGGGCAGCCAAGGCGCGGGAAACAATCCACGGCGGCACAGGTCCGTGAGCGTGGACGCCGTGCGGTCCGGCAGACGGATTGACAGGGACGCGCCATACGGCACGATCGGCGGAATCACGGCGTGCACACGGATGCCGCCGCCGCTGGAAGCATCGGCGATGGGGCATGCGTCGTCGAGACGGCGGCCGAGTTGCGCGCACAGGCGCACCGCGTAGTCGCGCACGGTCCGCGCATCGCGGAACGGTATGCGCGGCCGGCGCTCGCGCATGCCGTTTCCGTCGTCCGCCCAGACGCGTCCGTCGCAGGTCACCGCCACGTCAGTGACGCGCGGATCGCGCACGATGGAGTCGAGCGGCCCGAACGCGATCGCCGTGACGTCCGTCATCGCGTCCGTCATCGCGCCCGCCATATGGTTTCCGCTCATGATGGCCTCCGTTCCCCGTCCGCCGCACGGTTTCCTCCCGGCACGCGGATGCCGGCGGCCGCGAGGATGCCGTCGGCCAACGCGTCGACCACGCGCCGGTTGCGTTTCGGCACCGTGCGGATGCCCAACCCCGCGAGCATGTCCGCGCACAACGCCGGTGCGCAGCGTACGGGGCCGAGCATGTCCTCGCCGATATAGGCGACCGCCTCCGCCACCGCGACCGACGAGGAGGCCTTGGATCGGGCCGGTCCGCGCGGCTCGACGCCGACGACGAGCGGCTGGGGAGGCACGGCTCCCGTCGTGCCGGCGCTCCCGGTCGTGCCGCCTCTGCCGCCGCGCATGGCGTCACGCAGCCGGTCGAGCATGGCGAGATGCGATTTCGCGCGGGCCATGCCCAGCACGGACAGGTCGACGGCCACCACCTGATGCGCGGCGGCGAATCGGGGCATGCGCGGGATGACCGTGCCCCGGCCCGCATCCACCATCACGATGTCGTTCGCTTCGGCCAGCGCGTCCGCCGCGGCCTCGAGCTCCCACCATTCCGGATTCCCGCCCCGCCACGGCGTATGGGCGAGCACGCGCATGCCCTCCCAGGCGGGGAGTTCGTGGTTCAGCGCCGATCCCTCGATATGCCCGAGCGGCGCGTCGAGATCCTGCAGGGTGAGGCCGGGCTCGTGCTCGATACCGAGCAGCACGCCGAGCCCGCCGCCATCCAGATCGGCGTCGAGCAGCGCGCAGTCGACGCCGTGTCCGTCCAGCGCCAATCCGGTGAGCGCCATGAGCGTGCTCGTGCCGATGCCGCCGCTGGGCGAGGTGAACACGACGAGATTGCCCGGGGGCGAGGTCTCCGGGAGCGGGCATGGTACGGACGGCTTGGCGCGATGTACCGTCGCGATCGCGCCCCGACGAGACATGAGGCGTTGCGGCGTCGCCTTTCGTCTGGGGCCCACGGCCTTGGACGCGCCTTTGCGCCGTCGCCGGTCGAGTGGCGTGGAAGCGGCGGACTGCGGTGGTACCGGCGTAACCGGAGCCGGTACCGTCACGGTCGGGACCGGCGTCGGCGTCGGCGCGAGCGTGGATTGCGGAAGGGCGTAGTGGCGCCGTGGCGTCGGCCCATGCGCCGTGGTCACGATTCGCGGCGTGGCCGGGCCGCGTCGGGGCAGGGCGACGGACGGCGGGTCGGCCGGCATCGGGATGGCCGGCGTCGGCGCGGCCGGAGGAGCGGCCGATGAGGCGGTCGATGGAACGGGCGATGGGACGACGGCGGACGACGTGATGTCGGCGTGAATCGTCCGGTCATCCATCGGCGGTGGTATCGATGGCGATGGCGTGAGTGGTGCTGGCGTGTTCATGATTCGATTGAAGCGGTGTGGGCGGGTGCCGGGCAAGCCGTGCGGGGTGATGTGGTCGGAGCCCATGGTTTACCCGCGTAAACCGCCGGATTGTCCACCGTGTTCCGGCAGGTTGTCCACAACCGCCGACGGGTTGTCCACAATCGGGCGTTGTTGTCGTCCGGATGGTGACGGTCCCTCGTATCGGTCAGGCGGCGGCCGGATGTCAATCGGACAGCGCTCGGCGCCAATTGGGCGACACGCCGCGATGACATCCGAAACGCACGCAATGGCACAGAACGCCGGCGAAAAACGAACAGGAAACGCCAAAAAAGCGTTTTTCCGACGGTCGAACGACCAATTGCGCAAAGAAACGCACAACGCCCTTTCCCAGGTTGCGTGGTGCCGCCCGCACGCCTAGATTATGAACTACAAGGAAAACCGAACAGAGCAGAGCCCACAAAGAGTAATGGTCACGAGGACTGATACGTTGGACGGGCATTGGAAAGACTTACCGTTGCAACGATGATGTTGTGCTGAGATTCTGCTCCTAGGTTGGACTTGTGGAAAAGGCCCGCTTCGGCGGGCCTTTTCGTTTGTCCGAGCCTGGTTCCGTATGTATGTATCCCTGCATGTTTCGGAATCGGGGGTTATCGGCGGAAAGCCGGTGATATCACGTGCCCTGTTATCCACAACGATGTGGATGACACGCCCGGGATGTGGAAAACCAGGGGGGTACTGACCACATGCCCCGGAATCCGTTGCGAGTTCCGGCACCCATCGCGCACAGTGGAACGACCGATCGGTCCATAACTCAATATCGTGCCTCCTCCGGCGTCGCCGCCGACCTTCATCGCCAACCCCTATGGCAGCTGCCACCCCATCCTCCGTCGATTCCCGCCAACCGGCGAACATCCACATCCATGCCAACCCCACCACCCACCATCCTCAAGGAAAGGAACTCCCATGAACACCGTCATCCCCGTCAACGGCGAAGGACGGGCCGGCATCTTCACCCATGCCCGCGAGCGCGCCGAACGCCTGCGCGAGACGTGCCGCGCCCGACTATGCGTAATGGACGCGCGCATGCGCACGCTCGCCGCCGAACCCGAGGAGGGCGCCGCCACCGCCGAATACGCGGTCGTGCTGGTCGCCGCCACCGGTTTCGCCGCCCTGCTCGTCGCCATCCTCAAATCCGACGCCGTGCGCAAGATGCTGCTCGACATCGTCAAGAAGGCGCTGATGATGGGAGGCTGATCGCCATGATCGCACGCTATATGCGGCGTCGGGCCAGACGCCCGCCGCATGCCGATCCCGGCGCGGTCACCGCGGAATTCGCCACGGTGCTGCCCGCCGTCGTGGCGCTCGCGCTGCTGCTGCTCGCGCTTGCCCGCACGGTGATGGTGTCCATCGGATGCCAGGACGCCGCTTCGGCCGCCGCGCGCACGGCGGTCACGGCCGGCGACGACGCCGATCCCTCGGCCGTCGCCCACGCCGTCGGCGGTGGCGGCATCACGGTGAACGTGAGCCGCGCCGGTGATCGGGTGACCGTGACGACGCATTGCCCGGTGATCCCCGATCCGATGGGCGTGCTGCCCACCCGGGTCGAGGGTCGGGCCGTGGGGGTGATCACATGAGCCGCGCCGCGATCGGACATGCCGACGAGGGATCCGGCACGATGGCCGGCATCGCGCTCATCATGCTCGTCGCCGTGCTGCTGACCGCCGCCGCCTCGGCCGGCCACCTGCTGGTGCGTCGCGCCGTCGGCCGGTCTGCCGCCGACCTGGCCGCGTTGTCCGCGGCGGTCGCGCGGAACGTCGGTGGCGGCGAGCCGTGCGCCGTCGCCGCCACCGTCGCGACGGCGCACGCCGGCCGCCTCGCCTCCTGCGAGGTCGGCGGCGAGGACGGCGGCGACGTGACGGTGCGCGTCGCGCTCGCCACCGACGTGCCGTTCATGCCCGAGATCACGGTCGACGCGCGCGCCGGACCGGTGCCGTGCGACGGCTGAACGCCATCGCCTCATCGGCACTGGCGGTTCCGCCGGCTTTCCGGTTATCGTGAAGGCATGACGGAGAGCAAGGATTACGGCGTGGTCGCGATGGTCGGCAACCCCGCGTCCGACAAGGGCAAGGGGACCGCGGTCGGTGAGCGCGTGCGCGGGCTGCTGGCCGCGGCCGGCGAACGGTACGGGTTCGACGTGATCGATCTGACCGGCGACGGTTTCGACGATTCCCTCGCCAACGCGCGCGGGCGTATCGCCGACTATGACCATCTCGTCGTGGTCGGCGGCGACGGCATGATCGCCCTCGGCGCGAACGCCGTCGGTTCCAGCGGCAAGCCGCTCGGCATCGTCGCCACCGGATCGGGCAACGATTTCGCCCGTGGCCTGAAGCTGCCGGTGAACCGTGTGGATACCGCGGTGGAGGGCATCGTCGGCGCCATCGTGCGCGGTTCGCACATCGACGTGGACATGGGGCGGGTGACGGCGCTGGCCGGTGCCGTCGCGACCGACCCGACCACCGGCGAGGAGGTGAAGCCGTCTAGCGAGGCGCATGCCGGAACGGCGTCCGCGTTCGACCGCTACTATGCGGGCATGCTGTCGTGCGGATTGGACGCGAGCATCAACGACCGGGCCAACCGTTCGCGGCTGCCGGGCGGTTCGCTGCGCTACTTCGCCGCCGTGCTCGTGGAGGTCGCGCATCTCGAACGGTACGGCTACCACGTGAAGGCCACGTTGGCGGACGGCTCGGTGGAGGAGCGGGACATCGTCTCGCCGATGCTCACCGTGGCGAATTCGCGGCATATCGGCGGCGGGCTGGAGGTCTCCCCGTATTCGCGGCTCGATGACGGTCTGCTCGACCTGATCTGGATCGACCACATGCCGAATGTGGTGGAGATCGCCGATGCGATCTCGAAGGGCTACAACGGCAAGCTGCTCGGCTCGAAGGTGTTCGGCTGGAAGCGTGTGCGCGACGTCGAGATCACGCGTGCGGGGGAGGGCGTCGAGCCGCCCGTGCTCATGGCTGACGGCGAGTACGTCGGCCGGCTGCCGGTCGCGGTGCGGGCGTGCGGCCATGCGTTGCGCGTGCTCGTGCCTCCCGCCGTCGCCCGGCTGCAGGAACGCGAGCATGGCGAGGACCGTGTGCTCGCCATGCTTGGGCGCGACGGCCGCGACCCGGTCACCGGCGCGTTCGTCTAGTCCGTGCCGATGTATTCGGTGAGGTGCAGGGTCTGCGCGAGCAGGCTCTTCACCGTCTCGTCCGGCGTCTCCGGGTGCGAGCGCAGCAGCGAGATGAGGCCCACGATCAGCGTGAAGAACGTCTCGTGCACGTTGCTGATCGGCAGCCCGTGGAGCGCTTCGAAATCGCGTACGGTGGTCCGTTCGAACATGTCGGCGATGCGGTCGGCGATGCGGTCGATGAACCGGATGTACAGTTCGGCGTTGCCCTCGTGGATCATGCGTGCGGAGAACGGGCTCTCGTCCGCGATCAGCGCGCGGGTGAGGCGCACGATGTCGTCGAGCGCCTTGCCGATGTTGCCGGGTTCGCGGGACGCGTCCCAGACGGCCAGCTTGGTCAGGATGTCTTCGACCACGTCGTCGAGGACGGCGTCCGCCACCGCGTCCTTGTCGGGGAAATAGTGGTAGAACAGCGATCTGGTCATGTGCACGCGTCCGGCGATGTCGCTCACGGTGATCTTGGAGAAGCCCTTCTCCAAGCAGATCTCCCGTGCCGCGCGCACAATCGCGAGCCGTCTCGCGTCACCTTTGACCGTCATTGTTGACGTCGTGTCAATGCCCATATGCCCAGTGTATGCGCGGCGGGACGGCGGACACGCGCGGTCGCCGCGGCCGTGTGCGACCCCGTGCGCGGCGTCCCGTCCGGCATCGCGCGTGCGATGCGTAGTCGCACGTGCGCCGGTTGGGATAGATTAGAGGGCAGTGCAATGGACGTCCGGGCGGGCAGCGGCCCGCGGAATCCGGCGCGGGCCCGCGTTCCGGACGATCCGATGGAAAGAAAGTAGGAACCAGCGATGGCTTTGGCGCTGTACCGCCGTTATCGACCCGACACCTTCGCGGGGGTGATCGGCCAGGACCAGGTCACGGTCCCGCTCATGCGCGCCCTCGACGAGGGCAAGCTCACGCACGCCTACCTGTTCTCCGGCCCGCGAGGTTGCGGCAAGACCAGTTCGGCGCGCATCCTCGCCCGATGCGTGAACTGCGCGAAGGGCCCCACCTCGCATCCGTGCGGCGAATGCGAATCCTGCAAGGACCTCGCCACCGGCGGTCCCGGCTCCATCGACGTGGTGGAAATCGACGCCGCCTCGCACAACGGCGTGGACGACGCCCGTGAACTGCGCGAACGCGCCGGCTTCGCCCCCGCTCGCGACCGCTACAAGATCTTCATCCTCGACGAGGCCCACATGGTCACGCCGCAGGGCTTCAACGCGCTCCTCAAGATCGTGGAGGAGCCGCCGGAGCACGTCATGTTCATCTTCGCGACGACCGAGCCGGACAAGGTGATCGGCACGATCCGCTCGCGCACCCACCACTACCCGTTCCGACTCGTGCCCGCCGAAGTCATGGGGCCGTATCTGGAACAGATCTGCGAGAAGGAACACATCACGGCGGAGCCGGGCGTGCTCAAACTGGCGATGCGCGCCGGCGGCGGCTCCGTGCGAGACACGCTCTCCGTGCTGGACCAGCTCATGGTCGGCGCGGTGGACGGCGTGATCACGCACGACGCGTCCGTGGCGTTGCTCGGCTTCACGCCGGAGGCGCTGATCGGCGAGGCCATCGACGCGGTGATCGACGCGAGCGGCGGGAACCTGTACGGCGTGATTCAGAAGGTCGTGGTCGGCGGATTCGACCCGCGCCGGTTCGTCGAGGACCTGCTCGCCCGCGTGCGCGATCTGCTCGTGCTCACCTTGGCCGGCGACCGTGCGGAGACCGTGCTCTCCGACACCGCCGAAGTGGAGGACATGGACGATCTGCACCGTCAGGCGGCGGCGCTCGGACTGTCTCAGCTCACCGCGATGGCGGACATCATCAACGCGACACTCGGCCAGATGACCGGCGCGATCTCGCCGCGCATGCGCTTGGAACTGTTGGCCGCGAGACTGCTCGCCGGCCGTGAGAACGGTTTCGCGGCACCGGTGGCCAGTGTCGGTGCGCCGGGTGCCGGTATGCCGGGTGCCAGTGCTACGTCCGGTTCCGGCGCGGGGACTTCTGTCTCCGGTTCCGGCACCGCATCCGGCACGACCGGTGCGCGTGGCGGTTTCGCCGGAGCGACGTCGGGCTCGCGTGGCGGCGGTTTCGCCGGTGCCGCCCGCAACCAGCATCACGATGCGGCAGACGGCCAATCGCAGGATTCGGGGCGGTCCACCGCCTCTACGAGTCAGGTGGCCGGTAGCGGTTTCGCGGGGTCGGCCCGCAACCAGCACCCCGAAACCGGTAGTGTCGTCGTGCAGGGCGCGACCACGGGAACGCCCGGCCGGTCTTCGTCCGGCGTGACCGGGGCGGAAACGACGACCGCACAACCCGCCGCGCAGCCTTCCGCACCTGTTCAGTCTTCTGCGACCGTACAGCCTTCCGCGCCCGCCCAGCCCGACAACCGCACGCCCGATCAGAAGTGGGATGCGATGCTCTCCTCGCTGCCCGAGGATGTGCGCCGCTACGTGGCTCGCGACAGGGCGCGCATCAAGTTCGTCCCCACCTATGCGAAGACCGGCCGCCCGCGCGTGTGGCTGCGCTTCGACACCGCGTTGAACAAGTACGCGTTCGCGCTCGCCGTGGCCTCCGAGCCGGTGGACGGCACGAACAAGGTGGTGTCGATCGTGCGCGCCGAAGTGCGCAAGCTGTTCGGCCCGCAGGCCGATCTCGCTCCCACGCCCACCACGGACGACGGTCAGAAGACGCCGCCGTTCAGCAAACTGTCGCAGGGCGAGCAGCAGAAGATCAAGGCTCAACTGTTGCAGGAGAACCTGCAGGCGGCCGCCGCGAAGGCGCAGTCCGGCGAGACGAACGCCGGTGGCGCCAAGGAAGGGGCGCGTGAGCAGTCCGCGGCCTCCTCGGCACCCGACCAGGCGGAGGACGACGACAGCCACCGAGGCGCGGCATCCGGTCCGGCGTCGCCCGGCACCTCGGCGCGAACCGCATCCGTGAACGACGACCCATGGGCGCAGCCGGCGACGACATCGCGGGATGATGACCCGTGGGCGCATCCTCTGCCGAAGCAGGGTGGATCGTCAGCGGCTCAGGAACCGGAGCATCACCGCAAGCAGGTGGCGGTGCCCGATTTGAGCGACGACACGGACCCGTGGGCGCAGCCCGCGCCCGCTGCGACGAACGACCGGAGAGCACGGTCCGCGGCCGCGTCGGATTCCGCCGATCCATGGAATACGCCGCTTCCGGCGAACGGCGGCTTTGCGAACGGGGGCCGGTCGGCTCCCGTCATGGGACAAAACGGCGGACAACCCGCGGTACGCGATCCGGGCGCGTCGAACGGGCCGGCGGAACCGGTCGAACCGGACGACCCGTGGAAGGACGTGCCGCCGCCGGCCGAACCCGATGATCCGTGGAATGCGTCCATGCCGGCGCGGAACGCGGGCGGCATGGGGAACGGCTCCGCGGCATCGCCGCAATCCGGCATGCCCGGTATGTCCGGTGTGCAGTCCGGGCAGGACGGGCGGGCGAACGACCCGTGGAACACTCCGCCGGTGCAATCCGCGGGCTCCGCGAAACCGCAGGTAGACGCGGACGATGACGAGTATTCGATGGACGACGAATCGCTCGGCAGCGCCGTGGCGATGAACCGCGACGAACTGCGCAGACTGTTCGAAGTGAAGAAGGTCGAGACGTTTGCGGCCGATGACCCGCGCAACCCGCGCAACATGCACGCCGCGCCCAAGCACGACGAGTAGATGACGGAAGGAAGATGACCACATGGCATTGGCGTATGACGGCGCGATTCAGCGTCTCATCGACGCGTTCAACAAGCTGCCTGGCATCGGGCCGAAGGGCGCGCAGCGCATCGCGTTCTATCTGCTCAGCGCCGACGAGCAGGAGGCGGCCGACCTGACGGACGCGATTACCGAAGTGAAGGCGAAGGTGCGGTTCTGCGACGTGTGCGGCAACGTGTGCGAGGCGAGTCCGTGCCCGGTGTGCGCGGACCCGCGCCGCGACCATACGGTGATCTGCGTGGTCGAGGAGCCGAAAGACGTGATGAGCATCGAGCGTACGCGCGAATACCGAGGCCTCTACCACGTGCTCGGCGGCGCCATCAACCCGATGGCGAACGTGGGCCCCAGCGATCTCAATATCGCGAAACTGCTGGAACGGTTGAAGGACGACACGGTCAAGGAGGTCATCCTCGCGCTCGACCCGAACATCGAGGGCGAGGCGACCACCACGTATCTGAGCCGGCTGCTCTCGCCGCTCGGCATCAAGGTGACGCGTCTCGCCAGCGGCCTGCCCGTCGGCTCCGACCTCGAATACGCCGACGAGATCACGCTCGGCCGGGCCCTCGCCGGCCGCCGCGAGGCGTAGCGGCGGCAAACGGGCTAGGAACGAACGAAAGGGTCCGGCGGATGCGTCCGCCGGACCCTTTCGAGAAGGAGAGAGAGGAAGAAGAAAGAGGGTTTTCAGTTATGGTTATGGGGCCGGGAAGAAGGGGTACGGCCTCGCCGGTTCGCTTTCGTCCGCCCGATGGTCTGTTCCGTCGTGGCGGTCTGTCGTTCGCCGGTGATTCATATGTAACCGCGTGAACCTCCAAGCGACGATGCGGAAGCCCGGGAAAGCCGATGCGATTCGCTGGGAAAACCCTGCGAATCGCGTATCGGCGATGGGTGCCGGTGAGGCGATGGGTGCCGGTGGCGGGCATCGGCGATGGCATTGGCGGCAAGCGCCGGCCGCAATCCCAGCGCGCCGTGAAAGCGGTGGATATGTACCGCACTCGATACGGGAATCTATACTGTGGCCTATG
This sequence comes from Bifidobacterium sp. LH_419, assembly GCF_056356955.1. Taxonomy (NCBI): domain Bacteria; kingdom Bacillati; phylum Actinomycetota; class Actinomycetes; order Bifidobacteriales; family Bifidobacteriaceae; genus Bifidobacterium; species Bifidobacterium sp. LH_419. Next base: position 57,871 of record NZ_JBKEVG010000007.1, on the reverse strand, counting down.
GCTGAGGAACCTTGGAACGACGAACCGCATGACGACGGCGACGCCGGTTTCACGCCTCCCGAAGAGGACTTCGGCGGCGCGGACGGCGGCTTCGACGAGCCTGCGGACGGTGCGCCCGCAGATCGCCCGTACGGCGACGACGCGCCCGCGGACCGCCCCTACCGTGGCGGCGACCGTGGCGGCCGCACGCGCACGGGCCGCGGGAACGGTCGCGGCGGGTACGTGCCTGGCGCGACCGGCACGCCGGTGAGGGACGCCCTGTTCGACCGCGTGCCCCCGCATGACGACGACGCGGAGATGGCCGTGCTCGGCGGCATGCTCATGAGCAAGGACGCCATCGGCGAGGTCTCGCAGATGATCGAGGTCACCGACTTCTACCAGCCGAAGCATCAGACCATCTACGAGGCGATCATCAACCTGTTCTCCGCCTCGCAGCCCGTCGACGCGGTGCTCGTGGCGAACGAGCTGCTCAAAAGCGGCGACCTGGAGAAGGTGGGCGGCGCCGACTACCTCCATTCGCTCGTCGCCTCCGTGCCCACCGCGGCGAACGCCACGTACTATGCGGAGATCGTGCACCAGCGCGCGATCCTCAGGAACGTGATCGCCGCCGGCACCAAGATCGCGCAGCTCGGCTACTCCGCCGAAGGCTCGCAGGCGGAGGACGTCGTCAACCTCGCGCAGGCCGAAGTGTACGAGATGAGCGTCGGCAAGGTGCGCCAGGACTACGCCGCGATCGGCCCTGTCGTGCACGACGCGCTCGACCAGCTCGACAAGCTCCAGCAGGGACTCGTCAACAAGGGCGTGCCCACCGGATTCCGCGACATCGACGACCTCACGCAGGGCCTCCAGCCCGGCCAGATGGTCGTCGTCGCCGGCCGCCCGGCCATGGGCAAGTCGACGCTCGGCATCGACTTCGCCCGCGCCGCCGCCCTCCACCACCACATGACCACCATCGTGTTCAGCCTCGAGATGAGCAAGGTGGAGCTCGCCCAGCGCATCATCTCCGCCGAGACGAACATCCCGCTCGGAGCCCTGCGCCGCGCCGACGAGATCACGCCGGAACGCTGGAACACGCTGAACGGCTTCTGGTCGAAGCTCGACGACGCCCCGCTGTTCATCGACGATTCGCCGAACATGAGCCTCATGGAGATCCGCGCGAAATGTCGCCGTCTCAAACAGACCAACGACCTGAAGCTTGTCGTCATCGACTACCTGCAGCTCATGACCTCCGGCAAACAGGTCGAAAGCCGCCAGCAGGAGGTCTCCGAATTCTCCCGCGCGCTGAAGCTCCTCGCCAAGGAGCTGGAGGTGCCGGTCGTGGCGCTCTCCCAGCTGAACCGAGGGCCCGAGATGCGCAACGACAAGAAGCCGCAGCTCTCCGACCTGCGTGAATCCGGCTCGATCGAGCAGGACGCCGACGTGGTGTTCCTCGTGCACCGACCGGACTTCTACGACAAGGAGGATCGTCCGGGCGAGGCCGACATCATCATGGCGAAGCACCGCAACGGACCGACCGAGACCTTCCACCTGGCGTTCCTCGGCGCCACATCGAAATTCAAGGACATGCCGCAGGACTACAACTCCGGCGGACAGGGGGTATGAGACACATGGCATGGAATTCGTTCGCCACACCCGCCATCGGCAAAGGCGTACGCTGGGCGTCCCGCCTGCTGCACCACGGCGGATCCGCGTTCCCCGGCAAGGTCATCGAGACCATCGACCCGGGCTTCCTCGCGCGCACGCTCGGACGGCTCCCGCTCGGCGTCGTGCTCGTCTCCGGCACGAACGGCAAGACCACGACCACGCGCATGGTCGCCTCGATGCTCTCCGACCTCGGGCTCAAGGTGTTCACCAATCCGACCGGCTCGAACTTCACGCGCGGCGTCGTCTCCGCGCTGCTCCAGCAGGTCACGCTGGGCGGCCGGCTCGACGCCGACATCGCCGTGCTGGAACTCGACGAGGCGTACGCCGTGCACTTCGTCAAGCAGGTCAAACCCCGTTACGCGCTCCTGCTCAACGTGATGCGCGACCAGCTCGACCGCTTCGGCGAGATCGACAACACGGCGCGGCTGCTCGGCGAGGTCGCCAAGACCACCACCGGCACCGTCGTGCTCAACCGCGAGGATCCGCGCATCGCCGCGCTCGCGGCCCTGACGCCCGCCGGCACGCAGGTGCGCTACTTCGGCCTGTCCGACGAATTGAAGAAGCTCTTCCCCTCCGACGACGACATGGCCACCACCGTGAGCGTGGAGGAAGGTGCAGTCTCCGGCACGGCCGCCGCCGGCCGGCAGGAGCGGAAAGACGACGCCGAGGCCGTCGAACTGCCGGCGGACGTGACGTTCACTGCATTCGGTGACCATCGGGCCACGTTCCGACTGGACGGAGGCGAGCACACGACCGACGTGAAGCTCGAAGGCGTGTACAACCTGTACAACGCGGCCGCCGCGCTCGCCGTCGTGCGCACGGTCGTCGCCGACGCGCCGCGGGCGCGGACCGCGGCTGCCCCCGCCGGAGGCGAGGCGTTCCGCGAGCGGCTCAGGCATTTCGCCGACTCGGACACCGACTCGCTTATCCGGGCCGTGGCGCGCGTCACGCCCGCGTTCGGGCGCGGCGAGGTCATCGAGGCGGCGGGCAGCCCGGTCGAACTGCTGCTCGTCAAGAACCCGATGGGCTTCCGGCTCTCCCTGGCGAGCTTCCCTCCCGAAGGCGCGGACACGATGATCGTCATCAACGACGAATACGCGGACGGCCGCGACATGAGCTGGTTGTGGGACGTGGACTTCACCTCCCTGCGCGGGACCGGCGTCGCGCAGGTGTCCGGCGTGCGCGCCTGGGACATGGCCCTGCGCCTCGCATACGACCAGGTGCCGGTCTCGCAGACCGACACCGACATCGAATCCGCGTTGAACCTGTTCGTGCATGCGAACCCGGGCACGCCGAAACACATCTACTGCACGTATACCGCGATGCTCAAGGTGCGCGCCGCGCTCGGCCGCATCGCCGACGTGGCGGACGCCGGCGTGGGCGAATAGGACGAAGGGAAACGAGGAACAAGACATGGGCAAGGTAATCGACGTGATGTCCCTCTACCCGAAGGACATGAACATCTACGGCGACTCCGGCAACGTGCTCACCATCACGCGCCGGCTCGCGCTCTACGGCTACGAGCCGCGCGTCACCGCGTACAACCAGGGCGACGAATGGCCCGAACACGTGGACATGATCCTCGGCGGCGGCGGGCAGGACACCGGTCAGAAGAAGATCGTCGACGACTTCTTCCGCCGTGCCGACCTGCTGCGCGCGCTCGCCACCGACGGCGTGCCCATGCTGATGATCTGCGGCATGTACCAGCTGTTCGGCGAATACTTCGAGACCGTGGACGGCACGCGCCTCGACGGCATCGGCGTGATCCAGGCGCACACCGTCGGCCGCGACGTGCGCATGATCGGCAACCTCGTCGAGCACTCCGACGAATTCGGCGACATCATCGGCTACGAGAACCATTCCGGGCAGACGTTCCTGCGGGCCGGGGTCGCGCCTCTCGGCCACGTCGACCAGGAGGGACGCGGCAACAACGGCGAGGACCATACGGAAGGCGCGCGCATGAACAACGTGATCGGCACGTACATGCACGGCTCGCTCCTGCCGAAGAACCCCGCCATCGCAGACTATCTGATCCGCGTGGCCGCCGAACGCCGCTACGGCGAATTCGGCACCGCCGACCAGACCGAGGAACAGCGCAGGGAGCTTGAGCACATCGACGAGATCGCCGAGCAGGCACGCAAGGTGGCCGCGGCGCGACCGCGGTAGTAGGCTTAGAGCGTACGTGCGCATGGCAGCGAGCCGTGCGCGACCTTCACGAAGGAGGGACATCATGGCAGACTTCGATTTGGGTGACGGCCTGCGCAAGGTCGTGCTGGCGGGCATCGGCGCCCTCGCCACCGGATACGAGAAGGGCAGCGAGCTGGTCGACGACCTCGTCAAGAAGGGCGAGCTGACCGTCGAACAGGGCAAGAGCCTCAACACCGAGCTCAAGCGCAAGGTGGGCGAGTCGCTCGTCAACAACGCCGCCAAGGACGACGAGAAGCGCGCCGCCAAGGCCGCGGACGCCGCCGATCCGGCCGAAACGCCGGAGGAGCCGGCGGACGAGAAGGCCGACGAGGCCTGACCGTCGAAGCTTCCCATCCGATTGCGCTGACGACCGTCGGCGGATGAACCCTCGTCCGTGTGGGGGATTCCGCCGACGGTCGCCGCGGTTCAAGCCCGATCAAGGAGACGTATCGTGACGAATACGAAGCCCACGTCGACAACAGAGACGAACGGCGAACAGGCGGGGGCCTCGCCGTCGCGGTCGTCCGAGACGGCACAGTCGTCCGAGGCCGCGAAGTCGTCCGAGACGGCGCCGTCCGCGGAACGGTCCGAGCGGCAGTCCGCCGCGTCGCACATCTCCCCGGACATCCCCGTGCCCGTGCCGGTGTGGGACACCGCCCAGAACGAGACCATCGGACTGTTCGGTCCGCGCCGCGACGACTTCGCCGCGCGCTACCATCTCACGCGCCGGGGCAAGGCCAAACGACTCGCGCAGATCGTGCGCATCGTCAACCATTTCGACGCGCTCAAAGGCCTCACGCCCGTCAAGATGCGCCTCATGTTCGAGGCGCTCGGACCCACGTTCGTCAAGGTCGGCCAGATCCTCTCGATGCGTTCCGAGATGCTGCCGCAGAGCTTCTGCGACGAACTCGCCAAACTGCGCGCTGACGCCGACCCCATGCCCTACGAGACCGTGCTCGACACGCTCGCCGCCGAATACGGCAGGCCCGTGGACGAGATCTTCTCGCATATCGACTCCAAGCCGCTCGGCTCCGCCTCGCTCGCCCAGGTGCATCGCGCCACGCTCGTCACCGGCGAGGACGTGGCCGTCAAGGTGCAGCGCCCCGGCGTGCGCGAGACCATGGCGCAGGACGTGTCCATCATGCGTTCCATCGCCAAAGGCGCCACCAAAGTGTTCCGCAACACGCAGATCGTCGACCTGAAAGGCGTGGTCGAGGAGCTGTGGGACACGTTCCAGTCCGAGACCGACTTCCTCGTGGAGGCGCGCAACCTCGCCGAGTTCAAACGGTTCGCCGCGCCCTTCAAATACATGGACTGCCCGACGCCCTACCCGGACCTGTGCACCGAGCACGTGGTCGTCATGGAATACGTGGAAGGCATCTCCGTCTCCCATCCGGGCAAGCTCATCGCCGCCGGCTACGACCTCAACGACATCGGCACCAAGCTCGTCGACAACTACGCCACGCAGATTCTCGACGACGGCTTCTTCCACGCCGACCCGCACCCGGGCAACATCATCATCCGAGGCGGGCAGATCGTGCTCATCGACCTCGGCATGACCGGCCGGCTCGACGCGAAGACGCGAGCCGTGATGAAGGAGATGATCTTCGCCGTCGCCAAACAGGATTCGCCGCAGCTCGCCGACGGGCTTCTGCGCTTCGCCGGCGCCGAAGCGGATCCGGCCGACTATCCGTCGCTGCTCGCCGACCTCGATACGATCGTCAAGGAATACGGCACCGTCGACCTCGCCGATTTGGACATCGCCGCGTTCATCACGGCGCTCACCAACCTCGCCACCCGGCACGGCATCGAGGTGCCGAGCACCGTCACCACCGTGGGGCGTGCGCTCGTCACGTTGGAGGGCCTGCTCGACGAGTTCATCCCCAACGTGAACATGATCGAGATCATCTCCAAGCACATCGCCACGTCGAAAAGCCCCAAGCAGATGGTCACGGACGAGCTGAAATCCCTGGGAGTGGAGGGACATGAGGCGCTGCACAGCGCGCTCGGCGCGATGAGCGAGCTCAACGTGGCCGCCCGCATGCTCACCCGCGGGCAGCTGCGCACCAACATTGAGCTCGTCGGCTCGCAGGAGCCGTTCCAGCTGCTGAGCGACATGGTGAACAGGCTCACGATGGCGCTGATTGTGGTCGGCCTGTTCATCGGATCGTCGATCGTGTACTACGCGGGCATGAAGCCGATCATCTTCGGCATCCCGATCGTCGGATTCATGGGATACGTGGTGGCGTTCGTGCTCGGATGCTGGATCGTCGCCGACATCTACCTGAAGGGCCGCAAGCAGAAGCGGCGGTAGGCCGTCAGCCGGCGAGACGGTTGGAGATGAGGCGGTTGAGGCTGATGTGCTGTTCGGCGGCCTCGATGCTCAAGGAACGGTGCAGCTCCGGGGGGATGCGCACGAGGATGCGCCCGGAGAAGCGGCGTTCCGACAGTGGTTCCGGCGCCTCCTCGCCCGCCTTCACCAGTCGCGTGACCTCGGCCTCCGCGGCGTTGCGGATACCGACGAACGCCTCCAGCTGCGAAGCGCTTTCGAACGTCACGTCCGGCAGTTCGGCGCATGAGGCGACGAACCGTTCGGACTTACCGTCCCAGCGGATGCGGTAGGCGTAATGGTTGACGTCCGGGACGGTGGTTTTCGGGTTGGCGCCGTCCGCGGCGGTGGTGTCGGCGGGGGTCTTCCGTGACCCGGTGTTCTGGGATTCGCTCATATCGGTGATGATACCACCGATATGAGCGCTGGGGTGCGGGTGTTGGATGGGGCGACGTTCGTGGCGATGATTGCGTACGGGGTATCTCTCCCCCAGTCCGCTGACGCGGACAGCCCCCTCGTCAGAGGGGGCCGGGAACCGCTCGCCCTAGAGGGCTGTCACGCGCGCTTGCGGCTCGTGAAGGTGAGGGTGATGCCGGCGGCCGTCAGCATCACCGTCGCGGCGATGATCGCGGCCACGCCGGCGCCGGTGGCGCTCAGGCCGGTCTTGCCGTTGCCGTCGCTCTTGCCGGTCTGCGGTTTGTTTCCGGCGTCGCCGTTGCCGTTCGTGTCGCCAGCCCCGTTGTTGTTGTCGCCGTTGCCGTTGTCTCCGCTTTTGTCGACGGTGACGGTGACTTGGGTGGTGACGGTCTTGTCGCCTTCGGTGTAGGTGACGGTGACGGTCTGCTGTCCGGCCTTGTTCGCGTCGAACCCGCTGACCTGGTAGGCGCCGGCGTCCAGGACCTTCGCCGATCCGTTGCTGTAGTGGGCGGTGACGGTGAGCTTGAGCTCGCCGCCGAGAGCGATGTGGTCGCTCGCGGCCTTCGCGTCGATCGACTCCAGCGTCACGCCCGGCTGAGGCTCCGGCTCGGTGTTCTCGACCTCGCCGGCGACCAGCGGGTAGAAGGTGATCTTGTCCACGTTCGGCGCGACGCCCCACGAGACCGCGGCCTTGCGGGAGCCGACCTCATCCCAGTTGCCGAGGGTCAGGTCGCCTCCGGCCGTGGTCACGTTCACCGAACGGTTCATAAAGTGCTTGTCGGTGTACGTGTAGCGGAACGCGCCGCGTGCGATCTCCTGGCCGTCGGCGCCGCCCTGGCGCACCTGCAGGCCGAGGTCGACGATCTGCGGGTTGTAGGAGTGGCTGCCGATGAACGCGTCGTTGGAGAAGCTCACGACCATGTCGTAGGTGCCGGCCGGCACGCCGGACACGGTCATCGCGCCCTTGTCATTCTGGATGACGGTGGGCACGTGGTCCGCGGTGGCCTCGACGCGCGTCTGGTCGCCGTAGCCGGCCTTGCCGCTTTCGTTGGTGACGAACTGGTTGCCCAGGCCGGTCACGAACGCCTTGCCGCTCGCGTCGGAGGAGTCGTCCTTGGCGACTTTCGCACCGCCGGAGAGCTTGGTGTTCTCGGCTTCGACCGTGATGGCCTTCTCGTCGGAGTCGGCGGCGCGTGCCGTCGTGACGCTCTGGACCAGCGTGCCGGCCGCGCCTCCCAGCGTGATGCGGTTGATGCCTTCGGACAGGGCGACCTTCACGCAGGAGGTCTGGAGTCCGTCGACGCCGGCGGTCAGGGTAGCGGCCTGCTGGCCGTTCACGGCCAGCGCGATCGTCGCGCCCTTGGCGGCGTGATAGGAGACGGCCACCTCGTGGTAGCCGGCCTGCCAGGCGTGGGCGAACACGTCGGCGGTGCCGCCGTTGAGATCGGCGAAGCCGTTCGTGCCGTCACCCGAGTAGGAGAGCTTGGCACCGTCAGACAGGCGGATGTCGGACGCCGGGTAGGTCACCTGATCGACGGGGGAGTCGCCGCCCTTGGAGACCTGGTAGAGCAGCAGCTTGTCGGACTCGTTGTCGAGGTCGGTCGCTTCGACGGTGATGGAATGCTCGCCCTTGGTGAGGCCGTCGAGCACGATCTCGGCGCTGCCGCGGTACTTCCACTTGGCGGCGTCCTTGAGCGCCAGCTCCGCGGGGATTTCCAGGTCGCCGGCGGCCTTGCCGTCGACGCTCACGTGGTTGACGCCGGGGAAGCCGGCGGGTGCGGTGATGAGCTGGAGACGGTAGTCGCCGTCCGCCGGCACGTCCACCTTCCAGGTCATCTTGGCGCCGTTCTTGAAGTTGCCGACGTCGGCGTTGCCGGAGAACATGAAGTTGCCCCAGGAGCCGGTGTTGTCGCTCTTCGTGTAGGACCGGGCGCCGTCGGTCAGCTCGGTGTCCTCGGCCTCGATCGTCTGCAGCGAGCGGCCGTTCGCCGCGTCGTCCACGGCGACGGTGGTGTCCTGGTGGGGGGTGACGACGAGCTGGTAGGAGGCGTAGCGGTCGACGCTGACGGTGGTCACGTCGAGGGTGCCGTCCTTGACTTCGGCGTTGGAGACCGCATTGACGACGCGAGGCGTGGCGGCCACACCGTCGGGGCCCGTGTAGGCGTTCTCGCGCACGGCGACGTCCACGTGGTCGCCGAACACGTCCGGGTCGAGTCCGGTCAGATGCACGGTCACCGGCACGTCCGCGCCGATCTTGGTGCTGTCGTTCGCGCCTCCGTACAGCACGGTGGCCTTACGGTTCGTCTTGTCGATCGCGGCGATGCCCTGCAGGTTGTCGACGCTGTCCGGGTGCTCGCTGGTCACCTTCACGGTCTGCGTGCCGCGCAGGTCGCCGTACCACTTGTACATCCACCAGCCGCCGTTGGCGCTGTTGGCGCGGGCCATGTTGTCGTTGAGGTTGCCCGCGTAGTTCCAGTAGGCGGTCTGCGCCTGCACCTTCGTGCCCTCGAACATGCTCATCCACTGCACGAGCTGGCCCGGCACGGACATGTCGCGCAGCTCGCCGAACTCGGAGATGTTGATGGCGCGCGGGGAGATGCCGAGCTCCTTCTCGAACCCGCGGTACTGCTCATAGTGGCTGCGGTAGTTCTTCAGCGAGCCGTTGCCGAGCTCATGCCAGACGGTCACGTCCGGCAGGGTGTTCGCCGCCTTGGCGCTTTCGAGCAGCGTCTTGGTGCGGTTCGCGCGCCACACGCTGTCGCCGGGGCCGGCGATCAGCGCGTGGTCGGCGGTCGGCTTGACGCCGTTGACGTTGGCCTTCTCGCCGCTCTTGTACTGATTCCAGACCTTCTGGATGGTCGCGTAGGCATCGTTCCAATCGGTGAGGAACTGCTTGTAGATCGCGGCGTTCGCGTTGTCGCCGGAGGCGTACCAGTTGCCGCCGTCCGGCTCGTTGAACGGCATGAAGACGATGTCGTCCGGGTGGGAGGTGTTGGCGAGGATCTTGTTCATCACCACTTCGAGCACTTCGTCGAAGTCCCAGCGGCCGTTCGCCTGGCCGTCGGCGTAGGTGCCGTAGGAGGCGTCGTTCGGGTCGACGTCGAGCTTGTAGGTGCGGGTGTCGCCGGGGCGCTTGCCGCCGTTGTACGACCAGTCCGGGTACCAGTCCTGCAGGTTGACGACGAGCTGTTCGCCGCCGTTGGCGAAGAACGAGTTCTCCACGGCGAGCACGTCGGCGCTGGGGTGCTGCAGACCGTCGGCGGGCTTCTGCGAGGTCACCTGGACACGCGCGCCGTCGAGGATCGCGTCGGTCGGCGAACCCTCGTCGCCCAAGCCGTACAGCATGCCGGAGGCGCCGCCGTGGAAGTCGCCGGTCTCGGTCGCATAGTCGGCGGTGATGGTCTGCGCCGGCTTCGGATTGTCCTGCGCCTGGGCGCTCGCCGTCGTGACGCCGCCGATGAACAGCGTGGCAAGCGCCGCGGTCGCCCCGAAGGCCGATCGCAGTATGCGTTTCGTGATGCTCATGATTCCCTTTTCCTCGTTGACTTTCCTCGTTGACTGGTTGGCGCCGTGGCTCCCACATCGAACCGCGCCAACGATTCCCACATCGAATCGCACCATCGATTCTACGCGCGTAGATAGATGACGCAAATCAGCGCGATATGCGCGGCGTGTTATCTGCCATAACGAGAACGCCGCTATGGTTTACTGGCGTAGAACACGCGCATCGGCGATCATGGTCGATGACGTGCGGCAAGGTGAAACGGCAGGCGGAGCCGCCATGGGCCACCGGGCCGGCGGCCCGGCGAATCGGCGGAACATCAGATCGGCGGAACATCAGGGAGGCGCAATGTCCGGAACCGAACGGCGGGGCGAGACGGCACGGCCGAACGGAGAGACGACGGCGGGGAAAAGCCGCCGCCGCAGGGCCACCCGCGCCGACGTCGCGCGTCTTGCCGGCGTCTCGACGGCGGTGGTCAGCTACGTGTTCAACGACGGCCCGCGCCCGGTCGCCCCGGAGACCGCGCAACGGGTCCGTGCCGCGGCCGAGAAGCTCGACTACCGCACGAATTCGGTGGCGCGGGCGCTGAGCACCGGCTCGTCGCGCACGCTGGGTGTCGTCGTGCCCGATCTGTCCAATCCGTTCTTCTCCGACGTGTACGGCGAACTGGAATCCATCGCCTCCCGCAGCGGGTATTCGGCGATGTTCATGGCATCGCACCAGGATCCGGACAAGGAGCGGGACCGCATCGCCCGGCTCATCGCCCGTGAGGTGGACGCTGTCATCGTCGCCTCGGCACGGCCCTCATCCGAATTGGCGTCGATTCCGCGCCGGGAATGCCCGTTCGTCATCCTCGACCAGACGAAGCCGGTGCCCGGCGCGAAATGCGTGTCCACCGATTTCCAGTCGGCGGTGGAATCGGCGGTGAGACACCTGCTCGCCCACGGCCACACCTCGATCGCCATGCTGTCCGGCAAAGCCGGCGACGGGCTCGACGATCCGCGCATCCAAGGGTGGCGGCGCGTGCACGACCAGGCCGGCGTCGCCGCCGGTCCCGTCGTCGATGCGGGATTCACCCGTCAGGGCGGCTATAAGGCGATGCTCGCGCTCCTGGATTCCGGCAGGTGCCCGGACGCCGTGTTCGCCGATTCCGATCTGGAAGCGATCGGCGCGCTGCGCGCGCTGCACGAGCGGGGCGTGCGCGTCCCCGAAGACATTGCCCTCATCTCGTTCGACGGTACCGTGGATTCCGCGTTCAGCTGGCCGCCGCTCACCGTCGTCCGACAGGACGCCCACGCCATCGCCGAACGCATCTTCCGCGCGGCCGTCGAACCCGACCGCGCGCCTGACCTTCAGCTGGTCGCGGCGTCGCTCGTCGCCCGCCGCTCCTGCGGATGCGGTTGCGACGTCGATTCGCGCACGATGAGCTCGCCGGGCAACTCCGTGTAGCGTGTCCAATTGTCGGTGCGCCCGCGCCCGGCCACCACGTCGTCGATCTGGGCGGCCAACATGTCGAACGCGACGCTGCCGGCCCGACGGAAGTCCTGGCGCACGGTCGTCAACGCCGGGTTCCACACCCTGGCGAGCGGATGATCGTCGAACCCGACGACGCTCACATCCTCCGGCACTCGGCGGCCCACATCACCAAGCCCGCGGATGACGCCCATCGCGACCTCGTCATTGCCGGCGAAGATCGCAGTCACGTCGCGGCGCGTGCCCAGTTCGCGTCCGATCTCACGTCCGCTGTACGGGTCCCACGTCGCCATCACCGGCTCCGGTGCGAACACGCCCGCCTCAGCCAGCGCCTGCCGCCAGCCGGACAGTCGGCTGTAGCCGCCCGAACCGCCGGGAATCGCCACATGGACGACGGTGCGGTGTCCGAGCGAGAGTAGATGGCGGGTCACGTCGCGGCCGCCGTCGTTCTCCTGCAGCGAGACCTGCGCGACGTCCGGATTGCGGTCGCCGGCGACGAGCACCACCGGCATGTCTGAGGGGAAGAACGTGGACGCCTCGGCGCTGGCCGCGTCGTAGTTGAGCAGGATCGCGCCGACCGGGTTCTGGTCCAACGCGCGGCGCACACTGCGGCGGATGTCGTCGCGCGACTCCCCGGTGATCATGTTGATGTTCAGCTGGTATTCGTCCTCGCGGGCGCGCAGTTCGATGCCGTGCAGCATCTCCGACTGTCCGTACAGCGTGGTGTCGGTCGTCAGCACGGAGATTAGACGCGTGCGCTCCCTGACCAGCGCGCGGGCGATGGGGTTCGGACGGTAGTCGAGCAGTTCGATCGCCTTGGCGATGCGCTGGCGCTTCTCCTCGCTGACGCGCTCGCGGTCGTTGAGATAGCGGGAGACCGTCGGCACGGAGACGCCGGACAATGCCGCGACGTCCTTGATCGACGCGGTCTTCGCGCGGTTCGCTGTTCTAGGCATCGGGATTCCCATTTCGTAAGGTCGTTCATCGGTTCCGGAAAGCGGAATCGTGTACACGGTAGCATGGCGGCGTCATGACGCCGTTGACGGCGGACGGCCCGGCCGCGATCCGTGGGGATGCGGCCGGGCCGTCCGGTGTTGTGCGACTGGGGCGTGGGCTGACGTGACGTGGACCGCGCGTGATGCGCGCCACGTGCCACGTCACCCCACGCCTGACGCGACGTTACGCGCGCTTGCGGCGCATGAGGGCGAGCGTGACGCCCGCCGCGGCGATCGCCACGGCCAGGACCGCGGCCGCGGCCACGCCGGCGCCGGTGGCGCTCAGGCCGGTCTTGCCGGTCTGCGGCTTGTTTCCGGCGGCACCGGAGCCGTTCGTATCGCCGGTTCCGTTGTTGTCGCCGGACCCGTTGTCGCCCTTCTTGTCGACGGTGACGGTGGCCTGGGTGGTGACGGTCTTGTCGCCTTCGGTGTAGGTGACGGTGACGGTCTGCTGTCCGGCCTTGTCCGCGTCGAACCCGCTGACCTGGTAGGCGCCGGCGTCCAGGACCTTCGCCGATCCGTCGCTGTAGCGGGCGGTGACGGTGAGCTTGAGCTCGCCGCCGAGGGCGATGTGGTCGCTCGCGGCCTTCGCGTCGATCGACTCCAGCGTCACGCCCGGCTGAGGCTCCGGCTCGGGCTCATCGGGCACGGCGTCCTTGTTGGCGACCTCGCCGATCGTCACCGGGTAGAAGGTGATCTTGTCGATGTTCGGCGCGACGCCCCACGAGACGGCGCCCTTGCCCGTGCCGGCCGGATCCCAGTTGCCGAGCGTCAGCGCGGAGCCGTCGGTGATGAACTCCAGCGAACGGTTGAGGAAGCTGGTGTCCGAGTACGTGTAGCGGAACGCGCCGCGCGCGATCTCCTGTCCGTCGGCGCCGCCCTGGCGCACCTGCAGGCCGAGGTCGACGATCTGCGGGTTGTAGGAGTGCTTGCCGATGAACGCGTCGTTGGAGAAGCTCACCACCGCCGTGTACGTGCCGGCCGGCACCTTGCCTGCGGGGATCGTCAGCGTGCCCTTGTCGTCCGTGTGGACGGTCGGGGTGTTGTTGGAGTCCTTGACCACGACGCGGGTGCGGTCGCCCATGCCGTTCGGGCCGGTCTCGGCGGTCTCGAACTGGTTGCCGAGGCCCGCCACGAACTTCTTGCCGCTCGCGTTGGAGGCGTCGGAGGTGACGACATTCGCGCCGCCGCCCAGCGTGGCGTCCTCCGCCTCGACGGAGACGACGGACTTGTCGGTGTCGGAGGAGGCCGCGCGCGCCGTGACGATGTCGCGGACGAGCACGCCGTCGCCGGCGGTCAGCGTCAGACGGTTGATGCCTTCGGACAGGGCCGCGCGCACGGTGGTGGACTGCAGGCCGTTGTACTGCGCGGTGGTGTCGAGCACGGTCACGCCGTTGATGACGAGCGTGAGCTTCGCGCCCTTGGCGGCGGTGTAGTCGAGGGTCACGTCATGGTAGCCGCTCTGCCAGGCGTGCGCGAACACGTCGGCCGAGCCGCCGGCGAGCGAGGCGAAGCCGTCCGTGCCGTCGCCGGCGTAGGAGAGCTTGGCGCCGTCCTCCAGACGGAACTGGGCGGCCGGGTATTCGGTGCGGTCCGCGGCCGCGTCGTCACCGGTGCCGGAGACCTGGTAGAGCAGGAACTTGTCGAGCGTGTTATCGAACGCGGAATCGCCGTGCAGTGTGATCGCGTGGTCGCCCTTGGTGAGCTTCAGTTCGAGTTCGGCGCTGCCGTAGTACTTCCACTTGGCGGCGTCCTTCATCGCGAGTTCGGCGCCGAACGCGAGCCTGCCGGAGTCCTTGCCGTCGACGGTCACGGCGTTCGCGCCGGGGAAGCCGGTGTTGCCGCTGGTCACCTGCAGGCGGTAGACGCCGTCCGCAGGGACGGACACGTTCCAGGTGGCGGTGCCGCCGGTCTTGAAGCTGCCGACGTCGCCGTTGCCGGAGGCCATGAAGTAACTCCAGCCGGAGCCGGAGGGCGTCTTCGTGTACGCCTGTGCGCCGCCGGCGAGCTGGGACTTCTCGGCCTCCTGGACGAGCAGGGCCTTGCCGTTCTCCGCGTCGGTGACGAGCGTACGGTCCTGGTGCGGGGTGACGACGAGCTGGTAGGAGGCGTAGCGGTCGACGCTGACGGTGGTCACGTCGAGCGTGCCGTCCTTGACTTCGGCGTTGGAGATCGCGTTGACGACGCGAGGCGTGGCGGCCACGCCGTCGGGTCCGGTGAACGCGTTCTCGCGCACCTCGACGTCGACCTTATCGCCCAGTCCGGCCTTGTCGAGTCCGGTCAGGTGCACGGTGACGGGGATGTTCGCGCCGGTGTTCTGCACGGCGTCGGAGTTCGCGTCGTTCGCGCCGCCGTACAGCACGGTGGCCTTGCGGTTCGTGGCGTCGAGCGCGGCGATGCCCTGCAGGTTGTCCTGCTGGTTCGGGTGCTCGCTGGTCACCTGGACGGTCTTCTGGCCGCGCAGGTCGCCGTACCACTTGAACTGCCACCAGCCGGCGTTGGCCGAGTTGGCCCTCGCGGCGTTGTCGGACAGGTTGCCCGCGTAGTTCCAGTAGGCGGTCTCGGCCTGGACCTTGGTGTCTTCGAACATGGACTGCCATTGGATGAGCTGGCCCGGCACGGACATGTCGCGCAGCTCGCCGTATTCGGTGATGTTGATCTTCAGCGGGCTGATGCCGTGCTTCTTCTCCAGTGCGCGGTAGGCGGCGTAGTGGGAGCGGTAGGCGTCGAGGCTGCCGCGGCCCAGTTCGTGCCAGACGAACACGTCGGGCAGCGTGCCGGAGGCTTTCGCGTGCTCGAGGAACTTGTCGGAGCGGTTCGCGCGGTACGCGGAGTCGCCGGGGCCTGCCACGCGGGCGTGGTCGGCGGTGGGCTTGACGCCGTGCACGTTGGTCTTCTCGCCGCTCTTGTACTCGTTCCAGATCTTCTGGACGAGCTGGTATTCAGCATCCCAGTCGGTCAGGAAGGTCTGGAAGATGGCCGCGTTCGCGTTGTCGCCGGAGGCGTACCAGTTGCCGCCGTCGGGCTCGTTGAACGGGATGAACGTGTACTGGTCCGGGTGTTCGGTGTTGGCGAGCACCTTGTTCATCACGATCTCGGTGACCTGCGCGTAGTCCCACACGCCGTCGCCGCCCTCGGTGTAGGTGCCGTACGACGGGTCGGACGGGTCGACGTCGAGCTTGTAGGTGCGGTCGTCGCCGGGGCGCTTGCCCTTGTTGTACGACCAATCCGGGTAGTAGTCCTGCATGTAGATCGCGAGTTCGTTGCCGCCGTTGGCGAAGAACTGGTTCTCGAGCGCCAGCGAGTCGCCGCTGGGGTGCTGCGTGCCGAACGGGGGCTTCTGGGACGAGTTCTCGACGCGCGCGCCGTCGAGGATCGCGTCGGTCGGCGAGCCGTCGTCGCCGAGGCCGTACAGCGTTCCGGACGCACCGCCGAGGAAGTCGCCGGTCTGCTGCGAGTAGTCGACGTCAAGCGTCTGTGTGGGTTTCGTGGTCTCCTGGGCCTGGGCGGGGAACACCAGCCCCACGCCCATCATCGCCGTGGCCGCCACCGCCGCCACGACCGCACTCCATCGTTGTCCCATGCTTCCTTGCCTCTTTCTACGGGTGAACCGTTGCTTCGGGGTCTTCCGCCCCGCGCTCGCCGCCACACTGCGTCTCGACGAACACGGCCAGTGTATATCATAACGTTTTCACGAGCAAATCAAAAAATCACGCAAAGGAACGCAGAATCATTGGAATCATTGCGTTTACGGCGTCCGTAATCATCGGAAATCGCCATATGAAAACGTTATTGCGAATAACAACGCACCGTCGGCACCTGGCTTCGTCGCCCCCGTCGTCGCCGTCGCCGGGCCGCACGGCGACTCGCGTGCAGCCCGGTGCGAACGCCGGAAATCCGGGGAAGGCGGCCTGGTCCACGTCGTCGCCGGCGGGCCGTCGCTGAGGTGCGTCGTGGCCGCGATGCCGCGATGCGGCCGCGGCCGACGCGGTGTCACGTCACGTTTCGAGACTTGCGTAATGGTACCGATACCATGTTGCGCGTCGCCATGGCGCGCGGAGTGTGCGTTGGTGTGTGTATGTCCGACAAATGGCGTGATTGCAGCGATGGTAGGTGATGCGTCACGTACCGTAGTTGCGGTTGCCGGTGCGTGCGATTTGCGGCGTTGCGATGCTGTCGATATGATATGAAATCGATACCACGAAATGTGCGACAGACCGTGTGGCGGTCCCGCTGCGGCGATGACGCAGGCGGGCGTCGACGGGCGCAAACGCTAAGGAGTGACATGTCGACCTTCACTTGGGGCGGTACGGCCCTGTCCCTGACCTTCGCATGGTCCGACGACGAGCCTGTGGCCGTCGCCGGACTGCGCACGGACGCCGTGGATGTCCGCTTCGACCACCGCCTGCCGCTGGTGGAGATCCTGGCAACGGGCACCGGGCACTGGCTCGCAAACGACCGTCTCGCCCACACCGATATCGGGCGCGCGCTGCGCTACGTGAGCCACGCCGCCACGCGCGACGCGCACGGCGACCATCTCGACGTGACCCTCGCCGACGCCGCGCTGGGGCTCACCGCAACCGTCCACTACGATCTGCCGGACGGCGTGCCGATGTTCCGCACGTCGGTGACCGTCACGACCGACGGCGACGCGACCGACGCCGACTCGCCGGCGCTCGGCGAAGACGGCGCGGTCGTGCTCGAATCGGTGACGAGCTGGGTGTCTGCGTTCGGCGCGCCTGACGGCAAGGCAGCCGACTGCGACGCGTGGACGCTCATCGAAGGCGAGAACGAATGGCTGGGCGAAGGGCGCTGGCACGCCACCGCCACCCGCGACCTGTTCCCGCGCCTCAACCAGCAGATGACCGGTCATAATCCGCGCGGCGAGCACGCCGTCGTCAGCACCGGCACCTGGTCCACCGGCAAGCACACGCCGCTCGCCCTGCTCGACTCGCGCGAGCTGGGACTCACCTGGCTGTTCCAGATCGAACACGACGCGGCATGGCGCTGGGAGGTCGCGCGCGACACCGAGGACGGCTATATCGCCCTGTCCGGACCGACGGACGTCGACCACGACTGGGTGAAACGCCTTGAACCCGGCGAATCGTTCACCACCGTGCCCGCATCCGTCACCCTCGCCCCCGACTTCGACGGCGCGACCGCCAACGTGACCGCCTACCGTCGCGCGATGCGCATCGAGAAGGCGGACGACGCCCGCCCGCGCGTCATTTTCAACGACTACATGAACACGATCAACGGCGACCCGACGACCGCCAAACTGCTGCCGCTCGTCAAAGGCGCGGCCGAAGTCGGCGCCGAGATCTTTTGCATCGACGCCGGCTGGTATGACGACACCGGCGACTGGTGGCCGTCCGTCGGCGAATGGTTGCCGTCGAGGAAGCGCTTCCCGAACGGCATCACCGAAGTCGTCGACGCGATCCGCGACGCGGGCATGATCGCCGGACTCTGGCTTGAGCCCGAGGTGATCGGCGTCAAATCGCCGATGGCCGTGACGCTGCCCGAATCCGCATTCTTCCACCGCCACGGCCGCCGCGTGGTCGAACAGGAACGCTATCTGCTCGACTTGCGCGATCCGGACGCGCGTCGGCACCTCGACGACACGGTCGACCGTCTCGTGAATGACTATGGCGTCGGCTACTTCAAGTTCGACTACAACGTCTCGCCCGATGCGGGCACCGATTACGACGCCGACAGCGCCGGCGACGGCCTGCTGGGGCACAATCGCGCGTACTGCGCGTGGGTGGAGGGCCTGCACGCGCGCCACCCTGAGCTCATCATCGAGAACTGCTCGTCCGGCGGCATGCGCATGGACTTCGCGCAGACCTCCCGTTTCCAGGTGCAGTCCACCTCCGACCAGCAGGATTTCCGCCTCTACCCGACGATCGCCGCCGCCGCGCCGATGCTCATGACCCCCGAACAGGCCGGCAACTGGGCGTACCCGAACGCGAAGGACGATCCGGAGACGTTCGCGTTCAACCTCAACACGACGTTCCTCGGCCGCTTCTTCCTCTCCGGCTACGTCAACCGGATGAGCGACGGCCAGCGCACGCTGATCGCGCGGGCCATCGACGCGTACAAGCGCGAGATCCAGCCGGTCATCGGCACGTCGGTGCCGTTCTGGCCGCTCGGCCTGCCGAAGTGGGACGACACGGTCGTCGCGCTGGGGCTGAAGACGCCGGAACGCACGTTCGTGACCGTCTGGTCGCGCGACGGCGAAGGCGGCGACGTGACGCTCGCCCTGCCGCACCTGACCGGACGCGCCGACGTGGGCGTGCGCGCGTTGCTGCCGGTCGGCGACGGGTTCGCCGAGTGGCCGGTCGCGTGGGACGGCGCACGCGGCGAAGCCGTCGTGACGGTGCCCGCGGGCGGCGGGTATGTCTCGCGTACGTTCGCGTTCGACGCGGCGTGAGTCTCGGTTTTCGCTGAAAACGGGCGGGGCCCGCATTCCATGTGAACCGGAATACGGGCCCTGTTGCGTGTGATGAGTGGTCTACCCCTCAGCTGCGGATGAGCTCGATGAGGAGGGCGTGTTCGGGGGCGAGCTGCGGCAGGCGGATGCCCCACTGGGCGAGCGTCGCGCCGTCGACGACGATGCCGTCGTCGCTCCACCAGTCGAGCGCGGTGCGGCAGTTCGGGCTCGTCTCGCTTTCGTACAATGCGACGCCACCGAGCGGGCGCACCTGGTAGGTGGCCGACTCGTCCAATCCGGGGAAGCGCGTGAGCCCATACGGGTATTCGCGCGACGTGGCGATGGCGGCGAACCGGTAGACCGCGTGCGAACGGTCGGGGGCGACGAGGCCGTCGATGCGCACGGCCGGGTCGGTCGTGTCCGCGTGCACGAGCACGCCCTGCGGGATCGCCGCGCGACGCGCCTTGTACAGGTCGATCCAGCGCCTGAGGCTCGCGAGACCCGCGTCGTCCAGCTTCATGATGTTCCATTCGATGCCGAGATGGCCGAAGAACGCCATCGCCGCACGCATGGTGAGCGACGTGGCGCGACGGGTCGCATGGTTCGGGGATTCGGAGATGTGCTCGCCGATCATCTCCGGCGGCACGATGAGCGACGTGCCGCGCTGGATGTCCGCGCGCTCCACCGGGTCCGTGCAGTCGGACGCCCACACGCGCGAGCAGCGTTCCAGCACGCCCGCGTCGATGCGTCCGCCGCCCGACGAGCAGGATTCGATCTCGAGACCGGGGTGACGGGCGCGCAGATGATCGACGATCGCATAGAACGCCTCGGTCTGCTCATGCACGGCCGGACGGCCGGACGCAGGGGAGAGGGGTTCGGTGAGGAAGCGGTTGTGGTCCCACTTGATGTAGTCGATGTGGTAGGCGGAGACGAGCGTGTCGATCGCCGATTCCACATACCGCGCGGCCTCGGGATTCGTCAGATCGATGACCTGCTGGCTGCGCGCCTCGACCGGCAACCGTTCGGCGTTCGGTGCGAGCATCCAATCGGGGTGTTCGCGCGCGACGTTGGAATCGGGACTGATCATCTCCGGTTCGAACCACAGGCCGAACTCCATGCCAAGCGCGTGCACGCGGTCCGCGACGGCGGTCAACCCCCGCGGCCACAGGTCCTTGTCCACCTGCCAGTCGCCGAGTCCCTTCGTATCGTCGCGACGGCCGGTGAACCAGCCGTCGTCGATGACGAACCGTTCGATGCCCACCTGCGCCGCACGTTCGGCGAGGGCGATGACCTTCTCCTCGCTTTGTGCGAAATACATCGCCTCCCACGTGTTGAGCGTGACCGGGCGCGGCCGGGCGGGGTCGGCGAGTTCCGGGTGGAAGCCGCGCAGGTAGGCGTGGAAGCGCGAGGCGACCTCGTTGAGGCCATCGCCCGCGCCGACGAGCAGCCGGGGCGCGCGGTAGGTCCCACCCGGCGCGAGCGTGATCTCGCCGGCGTAGGGGAGTTCGCCACCGCCGATCACGCCGTGCGTGTACGGCGTGCGTTCGGCGAAGACGGTGCTGTTCCCGCTGAACGCGACATGCGCCGAGAAGACGAGTCCGTGCTCGAAGCCGAAGCCGGGCACACCGGCGCTCAGCAGGGTGGCCGCGTTGAAGTCGGGGCGGCCCATGCGCGCGTTCTTCGCGAACAGTCCCTCGGTGAACGGCTGACGCTGGAACGCGCGTTCGCGCAGATGATGGCCGGTGCAGGTCTCGACCTCGCC
The DNA here is from genome assembly GCF_056356955.1 of Bifidobacterium sp. LH_419. NCBI lineage: Bacteria > Bacillati > Actinomycetota > Actinomycetes > Bifidobacteriales > Bifidobacteriaceae > Bifidobacterium > Bifidobacterium sp. LH_419. Next base: position 37,132 of record NZ_JBKEVG010000007.1, on the reverse strand, counting down.
GACCTGCGGCGGCAGGGGAATCACGGGCGTGAGCCGCGAGACGACGAGCGGCGTGCGCCCGGTGTTCGTGAGCGACGCGTCGACGCGGACGAGGCCTTCGTCGCCGATCGCGACGGTCGCGGCGAGGGCGAGGCCCGCCGCGCCGTCCGTCGCGGTGAAGCCGATCGAATGGTCGTCATGGTGCGTTTCGTCGACAATCAGGCGCGGGAAGACCTCCACTCCGTCGCGGGATACCTGGATGGCGGGCGTTCCGGTCCATCCTTCCGCTTGCGTGGGCAGCAGGGTGGGGGACTCGCCGATGGACAGTCCAGCGTCGAGTGTCTGTGGGAATTGCGGATCGACATCCGGGAACGCGGGTTCCGCGGTGTGGCGGTCGTCCGCGGTGTGGGCCGCGTGGGTGCCGTGGTGTGCGTGCGTGGCGTGCGATGCATCCGTGCGGGTGATGGCGACGACGTGGGGGAGCCTGCCGTCGACGAACCCCATGGTGAGACGGACGATGCGGCCGTCCGCTGCGGAAGGCGTTCCGGAAGGCCGTTCGGAAAGCTGTCCGGAAGGTTTCGGTTGGGTGATGGTCACGGCGTTCATGTGCATGGCATACCTCGATGTATCTGGGTGGAGCAGTGGTTCGACTGTGTTCGACCGCGTGCGCGCGAGGGGCGGGCCGGATGCGGTCCGGACGCGCCGCGCCTGCGTGGGAATCGATACCAACGAGGATACAACGTGGAATCGGTACCACAAAATCGTAGATGCGGAGTTTGGTAGGTTTCGTGGGTGTGACATGTGGCGGAAAACGCTGATAAATCAGCGAGTGCAACGTTCTACGTTATCGGTTTCAGGCAAACGTTATCATTCTGCGACACTCCATGAGTGGTTGACATGGAATCGATTCCACTTACAATTGCAGCTATCGGAACTTCCGAGGTCACGGCATCGCAGTGATGGGTGCCGGATCCCGCCAACCAACCGATGGATTCGTCCCGTTGGAGGGCGGGTCGAGGATTCACATCAGGCATAAGGAAAGGCTCAATGATGAGGAACTGGAAGAAAGCGACCGCCATCATCGCGGGCGTCGCCGCCATGGGCATGATGTTCGCGGGCTGCGGCAACCCCGCCGCCGCAGGTGGCGACGACAACGTCGACACCTCCTCCGCCGACTACTGGCCGGCCGAAGACACCAAGCTCGACGGCGTCAAGCTCACGTTCTGGGCCGCCCAGAACTCGAACAAGATCCCGGTCAAGGTCATCAAGGACTTCGAATCCAAGACCGGCGCCACCATCGATCTGCAGACCATCCCGGACAACTACGAGTCCAACGTGCAGACCAAGATCACCACCGGCGACTCCCCGGATCTCATGTTCTGGCAGGCCGTGCCGTCCACGCTGGCCGGCTTCGTCGCCCAGGACAAGCTGCAGAAGCTCGACAACGCCCCGTGGCTGAAGAACTACGCGGACGGCATCGCCGACGCCGGCGGCAAGTACCAGGGCACCTACTACGGCGCCCTCGTCTCCGCCCCGGACACCGAAGGCGTGTGGTACAACAAGCAGGTCTTCGAGAAGGCCGGCATCACCGAGACCCCGAAGAACTGGGACGAGTTCATCGCCGCCGCCAACAAGATCAAGAGCTCCGGCGCCGCCGACTCCGCGCTCTTCGAGATGGCCGGCTCCCAGTGGGGCACCCAGTGGGCCGTGCAGGTCCAGCTCGCCGAAGCCGCCAAGGCCGGCCTGTGGGACAAGGTCAACTCCAACAAGGACAGCTTCCAGGGCAAGGACATCCTCGGCGCCATCAAGGAGTACAAGCAGATGCTCGACGACGGCCTGTACAACAAGGACGCCGGCTCCGCGAAGGACACCGACCAGGCCCAGGCCTTGCTCGACGGCAAGACCGGCATGATCATTCAGACCAACTCGATGTTCAACGCCATCTCCGCCCTCGCCGACAACGACAAGACCAAGCTGGACGACACCATCGGCTTCTTCCCGATCTCCAAGGAAGGCAACATCGGCACGTCCATCCCGCAGCAGGGCAACTCGGTCGTCGCGTTCAAGACCGGCGACTCCCAGCGTGAGGCCGCGACCCGCCAGTTCATCCGCTTCTGGCTCGGCTCCGAGTACGAGACCTTCATCAAGGACCAGAACCTCGTCTCCATCCTCAAGGACGTCAAGACCCCGGACACCGTGCCGCAGGCCCAGCTTGACGCCTTCGCCGCCCTCAAGGACTCCGTCGGTTCCATGCAGTCCCAGGCCGTCGCCAACCCGGATCTCTACCTGAACCTCGCCAACATGGTCAACGGCACCCAGACCCCGGAGCAGGTCGCGAAGACCACCCAGGATCAGTTCGCCCAGATCGCCAAGGCCCAGGGCGTCAAGGGATTCTGATCTGACCGGAACCCGCTAGGTTCCATCTTCCACAGGCATCCGGCCGGGGCCTTCCGGAGCGCGGCCCGCACCGCCTCCGGTCCCCGGCCGGGATGCCGCAACACACATACATAAGGAAACGAATCTGATGACGACGACACACGTCTCGAAGTCCGCCCCGGTCAAGGGCACGCGGACTCTGGAGCGCAAGAACTACCCGTTGCGCTACATCGTTCCCGCGGGCGTCATGCTGCTGGTGTTCTTCTTCCTGCCCACGGTAATGAACTTCATCTACGCGTTCACCGACTGGTCCGCGTTCAAGAAGACCATCGACTTCAACGGTCTCGACAACCTCAAGCAGCTCTTCGAGAGCGGCACCCTGATGGCCGACATCAAGGTCACCCTCATCTACGCGGTCCTCGTGGCCTTCTTCCAGAACGTCTTCGGCCTGGCGCTCGCCGTGCTCCTCGAAAAGGACACGCGCCTCAACCGCTTCGCCCGCACCATGTTCTTCATCCCCGTGATTATGTCCGCCCTCGGTGCCGGCTACATCTGGCAGGCCGTCCTCAAGACCGACGGCGTCGTCAATCAGATCCTGAGCTTCTTCGCCGGCCACACCGTCGCCATCCAATGGCTCGGCTCGACCACGTGGACCATCGTGATCGTCACCATCATCCACGCATGGAAGTGGATGGGCTTCGCGATGCTCACCTACCTCGCCGGTCTCAAGACCATCGACTCCGAAGTGCTCGAAGCGGCCTCCATCGACGGCGCCAACGCGTGGCAGACCTTCTGGCAGGTCAAGTTCCCGCTGGTCGCCCCGGCCGTCACCTTCAACGTTGCGACCGCGTTGCTCGGCTCCATGAACTCCTTCGACATCGTCCAGGCCACCACCAACGGCGGCCCCGGCGGCTCCACCGAGATCCTGAACCTGTTCATCTGGCGTACGTTCGGCAAGGGCCTGTACTCCCAGTCGACCACGATGAGCCTCGTGCTCTTCATCATGGTGATGGTCATCGCCATCCCGCTCGTCATCTACCTGCGTAAGCGTGAGGAGAAGATCCTATGAGTAGCGCATCCTACAGCGAATCCGGCGTCAAGACCAACAGCCTCACCGTCGTGCGCAAGAAGTCGAAGGCCGGCGGCATCATCCACGCCGCCATCGTCATCCTGCTTATGCTCGTGTTCCTCGCCGTGCCGTTCTGGATCCTCATCGTCACCGCCGGCAAGACCCAGGCCGAGGCCGTCGTGCCCAGCATGGCATTGCCGAGCAAGTGGCACCTCATCGAGAACATCCAGACCGTCATCGTGCAGGGCAAGGTGTTCCCCGCGCTCATCGGCTCCCTGCTCGTCACCGTGCCCAGCGTGTGCATCTGCCTCCTCTTCGGTTCGATGGCCGCATGGATCTTCGGCCGCCGCACCTCCAAGGGCGTGGCCATGCTCTACGCGCTGTTCATCTCCGGCGTCATCCTGCCGCCGTCCGTCGTGACCATCATGATGCTGCTCAAGATGATCGGCCTGTCCGGCACCGCCATCGGTATGAACTGCGTGTACATCGGCATCTACCTGTCCGTCGTGATCTTCTTCATCACCGGCTTCATCCGCACGATCCCGCCGTCCCTCGAAGAGGCGGCCCGTATCGACGGTGCCAGCCCGATGAGGATCTTCTTCACGATCATCTTCCCGCTGCTCGCCCCGACGCTCGCTTCCTCGACGATCCTCGTGGTGCTGTACATCTGGAACGACATCTTCTACTCGCTGTTCATCCTGTCCGGCAAGATGAGCACCCTGCCGCTCAACCTCTACAACGTGGCGAGCGCGGGCCTGTACCTCAACAACTGGCACCTCATCTTCGCCTACATCATCCTGATGACCCTCCCGCTCCTGATCGTCTTCATCATCGGCCAGCGCAAGATCATCTCGGGTATCACTGGCGGCGCCGTGAAGTAAACAGCGCGGTGCGCTGTCTACAGGCGCCGCCGAGCGGCGACAGCCGCGAGGCAACGATGAGCCTCGCCTCAGGCGAGTCCGTAATTGCTGACCGGCGCCGTGAAGTGAACAGCCTCACCCCTTGGCTCTCCTTGCCAGGGGAGCTGGCGCCGAAGGCGACTGAGGGGTAGTTTCCGCCAGCCACCCACGATTCTCTCCTCCTCCATTCCCGAACGCCCCGACCCCGCATGGTCCTCCTCCTTCGCCTGCCGGGGGCGGGGCGTTCACCCTCTCCAACGACCTCCATCCCGCCCGGTCCATGCGATTCATGCGCGACGCCGCGCATCGCCTATACTGGGCGCGATGGAAGATAGACAGGTTCACATGCCAAGACCCAAGGAAAAGCGCGCGCCGGTGATCAAGGACGTCGCCGCGCTCGCCAATGTGTCGGTGTCCACGGTGTCCCGGTATCTCAACGATTCTCCCCGCATCAGCGCCGAAAGCCGGGAGCGTATCGCGCACGCCATCAAACTGCTCGACTACCATCCGAGCCGCGTCGCCCGCGGACTCGTCAACTCGGCGATGAAGTCGATCGTCGTGCTCACCAGCGATACCACGCTGTACGGTTCGGCGATGACGATTCAGGGCATCGAGGACGAAGCCCGCACGCACAACTATCCGGTGAGCATCTCGAAGCTCGCCGACGAATCGACCGAAGCGCTGCGCACCGCGGTCACGATGGTCACGGACCAGAATCCGAGCGGCGTGATCGTGCTCAAATACGATGCGCTCGCCGCACAGGCATTGCAGCTGCTGCCGGACACGATCACGAAGGTGGTCATCGCCGGCGACCGCGAGCCGGATCTCGATCAGGTGGATCTGCGCGAGAACCAATCCGGTCGGGAGATTACGCGATATCTGCTGTCGCTCGGCCATCGCAACGTCTTCCATGTGACGATCCCGGGCGGTGGCGGCGGCTACAGCCGTACCGCCGGCTGGGAGGCCGAACTGCGCGCCAACGACAAGCCGATTCCGGACATGATGCACTGCTCGTGGGATCCGGCCGACGCGCGCGAGCTCGGTCACCGTGTGGCGCATATCGACGGGCTTACCGCCGTGTTCGCCGGCAACGACGAGATTGCGATGGGCCTGATCCGCGGGCTCGAGGACGAAGGCAAGTCGGTGCCCGGCGACATCAGCGTCGTCGGCTTCGACGACCATCCGCTCTCCTGCGTGTGGACGCCTCCGGTGACCACCTATCGGCAGGATTTCCCCGCGGCAGGCCGTAAGGCCGTGCAGCTGCTGCTCTCGCGCATCGACGCGCGCGAGAACGGTGAGGAGCTCCCCGCCCGCTTCGTCGAGCTGCAAGGCGAACTCGTCATCCGCGACTCCGCCGCCGCTCCCCGCGCCTAAGCGCGCTGGCTGCCGCACGGCGAACGGCGAACGGCGGACGTCGGACTCGCCGGCGCAGTCGGGTGGGGAAGAGACCCTGCCGGGTTCGGGCATGTCGGAGTCGATGCTGTTGTTCATCAATCGCCGGCAATTTGTCGGTGGGGTTGTCCCTCGACGTGGGAACGGTGTTGTTTTGCGTCGAGGGGCAGGCGGGTGTGTTGGGTGATTTGGGGGTCTGGTTGGGGAATGGCGGAATTTCAATGGTTTTGGGATTCGGCTTTGTGTCCCTCGATGGGTGTCAATCGTTGTAACCGGGTTGAGGGGCAAGGGGCTTGCCCCTCGATGGAGAAATGCGGGGATAAGACGTCGAGGGGCAAGGAATTGCGAGGATTGTTGTCCCTCGACGATGGAGGACGGTGTTTTGATGTTGAGGGGCAAGTGGTGTGCTCGGTTGCTCTCTGTGCATAGGTCTCTCCCCCAGTCCGCTTCGCGGACAGCCCCCTCGTCAGAGGGGGCCAAGAGATAGATGCAGACTTGTGTCGCCTAGCCCCTAAGGGGCAGCGGGGTCGGAATATGATGAGGTCCCTCGCGCCAACCCGGTGCGAGGGACCTCTACTGTGTGGTGAACTCAGTCGCTCAGATGCTCAGTCGCGGGTCTTGCGGCGGAGGACCAGAACCGTGCCGGCGGCGGCCAGCATCACGGCGGCTGCGGCGGCGACCGTGGTCACCGTGGAGCCGGTGGAGCTCAGCTTGCCGGCGTTCGAGGCGCCGGGCTTCTGGGCGTTCTGGCCGGGCTTCTGTGCATTCACGCCATTGCCCGTACCGGCGTTGCCCGAGTTATCACCCGAGCCATCGCCGTCGCCCGTACCGGGCTTGTCCGGCTCGCCCGGCTTGGCGACGAGTCCGGCGATCGCCTCGTTGAGGGCGCGGGTCGCGTTGGCCACGTCCGCCTGGGTGGCGTTCGGATTCTTCGCGACGTCCTCGGCGGCGTCGATCGCGGCGAGCAGCAGATCCCACGATTCCTTCGTGTAGTCGCCCTGCTTGCGGCCGTCCGTCGCCTTGGCGGCGGCGTCGGCGAGCTCGTCGCGCTGCTCCTTGGTGGCGGGCGTGTTCTCCGGCGTGGCCTTAACGAGCGTGCCGTCGGTCAGTGCCGTGTTCAGCGCGGAAGCCGCGGCGGAGACCTCGTCCTGCGTGGCCTTGTCGTTGTCATACACGGCCTTCGCGGAGGCGACGACCTTCTGGAACGCCTTCCAGGAGTCGGTGGTGTAATCCTTCTCCTTGAGCGCGGCGGCCTTGTCGAGCGCGGTCTTCAGCGCGGTCTTGTCCGCAGCCGGAGGCTCCGGGGTGACGGATTCGGGCGCGTGGACCTGCCATTCGACGGCGGCGGGGGAGGCGGAACCGGAGGTGATGACCATGCGCAGCTTGGTCGTCTTCACCGGAGTCTTCCACGTCGCGTCGCTCCAGCCCTTGGCGTCGCCGGTGGCCCAGCCCTTGGACGGCGAGTTGGCGGTCACCGTGTACGTGGCGTCCGGAATGTCGACGAACGCGCCGGCGCCGTCGCCCGCGGCGGAATCCCAGTACTGGAGCTTCCACGAGGCGGGGATGCCGAGGCCGCCGTCATCGGAGGTGAACTGCACGCGGCTCGAGTCGATGGTGACCTCGCGGTCCCACTCGTAGTCGAGGCGCATCTCGCCGGTGTTCGGCCAGGTGCCCCAGATGTCCTCGTTCGCGTTGGTCGCGTCCGGGATGATCTTGCCGTCGTTGAGCGCGGCCACGCCCTTCGTCCAGCTCGACGCCTTCTTGTCCACGTCGGTGCCGACCGCGTCCTTCTCGATGTAGCCGATCAGCGGCACGGACGTGTCGGACGGGATGTCGGCGGAACCGGCGGCGGACACGTTGCCGGCCTTGTCGGTCGCACGGTAGTACACGGTCGTGCGCGAGCTGCTCAGCGCGGCGATCGCCTCGCCGTCCTTGTACGCGGTCCACTCGCCGTCCTTGCCGATGCGGTATTCGATTAAGGCGACGCCGGAACCGGTGCCGTCGTCGGCCTTGAGCGCGACCGTGCGCTTCGCCTTGTCCACCGTGGCGGTGACCTTCGGCGCGGCGGAATCGACCTTGCCGGAGGCCTTCGCGACGTCGGACACGTTGCCGGCGGCGTCGGTCGCGCGCGCCCACACCTCGACGTCGCCCTGCGTGGCGATCGTCTGGACCGCGGCGTTCGCGTTCGAGGCGACCGTCTTCCAGTTCGCGCCCTTGTCGGTGGAGATCTCCAGCTTGGCGGCCGGCAGACCCGAATCGTCCGAGGCCTGGACGGCAGCGAACGGCGCGGTGGTGAGCCACGTGCCGTTGCCGGCGTTGGCGGCGAGCGAGACCTTCACGGTCGGCTTGGTCGTGTCGGCGGCGGGCTTGTAGCCGTCCTTGACGGTGACGTCCACCGCGACGTTGCCGTTCACGCTCGCCTCGCCGGGAACGCCGGAGACGACGCCGTAGGCTTTGAACGTGCCGGCCTTCGCGTAGGAGGCGGCGTCGACCGGACGCCAGATCACCGGGGAGGCGACGGTCTTGCCGCCGTACGTCACGTCGACGGTGGCGGGCAGTTGCGGCGCGACGCCGGTGCCGGTGGTCACGCCGGCGGGCGCGGCGATGACGGGCGACTCATCGGCGGAGTCGACCTCCCACTCGGGCACGGCCACGGACGCGTAGCCGCCGTCCACGGCCTGACCGGTCAGATCGAGCTTCAGCGCGGTGGTGGTCACGGCGTCGAACGTGACGGTGTTCGGATGGTCCTTGCCGGTGGTCGTCGTGTAGGCGCTCGGATTGGTGACGTCCTTCCACGTGCCGTCGGCGTCGAGGTACTGGATCTTCCAGGAGCCGGGCGTGCGCAGGGCGTTGGAGTCCACGTCGAACCAGACCTTGGAGGAGGAGACGCGCACGGAGCCGTCCCACTGGTAGATCAGCGAGTCGCCGGACTGCGGCTGCGGGATCGAACGGTAGTTGGTCCAATGGTCCGGCGGCACGACGGCGGCGACGAGCACGCGGCCGTCGTTGACGGAGCCCTTGTAGGCGGGCGTCTCGGTGAACGTGGCGCTCACCTTCGCGTAGGGGGCGACGTTGCGGCTCGGCTGGGTCTTCTCGGCCTTGGTCGGGTGCGCGGTGGAGGTCATCTTGCCGTCCTTCCACGTGACCTCGTCGATGCTCACCGCGCGGCGGAAGTCGGTGCCGCCGGCCTTGTCACCGGTGTGGTAGGTGACGTACCACTTGTCGCCGAACTGGAGCACGGACGGGTGCATCGTGGTGGCGGAGCCGGACGGCACGAGCACGCCCTGGTACGTCCACGGGCCGAGCGGGCTGCTGGAGGTGGAGTACTGGACGCACGCCTGGTAGTTGGATTCCACGCAGGTGGCCGCGCCGGAGCCGGGCTTGCCGCCGTCGTACACGTTGTAGTAGGTGTCGCCCTTATGGAACACCCATGCGGCCTCGAAGAAGCCCTTCGGGCCGTTCGCGCCGGTCTCGGCGTCCTTCATCGTGTGCAGGTTCGGGGTGCCGTCGTCCTTGGTTTCGACCTCGGTGTAGGAGGTGCGGCCGGTGGAGGCGTCCTTCTTCATCTTGATGGCGAGCTGGGTGCCGAACGTGCCGAAGTGCAGGTAGCCGGTGCCGTCATTGTCGACGAAGAACGCCGGGTCGATGGTTTCGATCTTCGTCTGGGAGGTGGTGAGCAGCGGCTTGCCGATGGCGTCCTTCCACGGGCCGAGCGGGCTCTTTGACTTGGCGACGCCGATGGCGAACGGGTCGAGTCCGGCCGCCTCGGAGGCCTTGTCCTTCACCGGGATGTAGTAGTAGAACCAGTCGTCGGACTTGTCGTCCGGGGTGCCGTTGTCGTCGGCGACGACCTGGCCGGCGTAGGCGCCGTCGCCGGTCGCCCAGCTGAACAGGTCGGCCTTCGCGACGGTCTTGTAGTGCGTCCACTTGCCGGCGTCGAGGCCGTTCTGGTCGGTGACGTAGACGCCCCAGTCCTTCATGTTGAAGCTGCCGTAGTCGGGGGCGGCCTCGTCGTGTCCGGTGAACACGAACAGCTTGCCGTCGTAGGAGAGGGCGGCGGCGTCGGCCGAGTAGTAGTTCTGCGAGAGGTCGTTCGGGGTGTCGACGCCCTCGTTCTGGCCGATCGGGTTGCGCATGTAGTTCGGCAGCGCGCTGTTGTCGATCTGCGTGACGGTCACGTCCGGGTTGTTGGTCGGCAGGTCGTCGTACGCGTGTCCGGCCACGCTGGGTGCGTTGTCGGCGCTGGGCGCGTCCGCGGCGAGCGCCGTGGGCGCGGCGATCAGGCCGCCGGCGAGCAGGGTGGCCGCGGCCACGATGCCTCCCGCGATCGACCGCCATGGGCGATTGCTGTGTGCGTTCATGTGTTGTCGCTCTTCTCTGAGTGTGATGGACAGTTGCGATGATATCCGATTGCCGCGTTCGTCGCGGTTCGCTGTGGATTATCGCGGATTGTCGCGGATAGGGGACGACCCCGCCGGGGCGGAGTCACCGGTTTCCCGGTGCCTCACGTCCCAGCGGGGTCTGTCCGTCGCGTCACGTGCGTCGCCGCCTGCCGGCGTCACGCGGGTGACGCGACGGAGGTCAGCGGCCGGTGTCGCGGCGCTTGAGGGCGATGACGATGCCGGCGGCGGCCAGCATCATCACGGCGGCGACGGCGATGGCCGACACGGCCGCGCCGGTGGCGGCGGTGACGCCGCCGTTGGCCTTATCGGTCACACCGGGCTGGGAGGAGCCGGGCTTCTCCTCGGCCTTGGTGTTCCAGTAGGCCTTGTCCAAGGCGTCCTGCGCGGCGTCGATCTCGGCCTGGGTGGCCTTGTCGTTCGCGAGGACCTTCTTGGCGCTGGCGAGCTGCTGCTGCAGGGCGTTCCACGCCTCGTCGGTGTACTTCGCCTTGTCGGCCTTCTCGGCCTGGGCGATGGACGCCTCGAGGTTCTTGCGGTTCACCGTCGTCTCGCCGGGCTTGCCAGGCTGATCGGGCTGGTCGGGCTTGGTCGCCGGGTGGGAGGCGAGGACCTTCTGGGCGTCCTCGAGCTGGGCCTTCGCGGCGTCGACCTCGTCCTGCGTGGCGTTCGCGTCGTCGTACACCTTCTGGGCGGCGGCGACGACCTTCTGGAAGTCGGCCCACGCCTCGGCCGTGTACTTGGACTCGTCGAGCGAGGCGGCGGCCTTGAGGGCGGCCTCCAGCTCGGACTTGTCCACCTGCGGCTGGACGGGCTCGTCCTTGGCGGCGTGCACGCCCCACTCGGCGACGGCGGTGCCGAAGGTGCCGGTGCCGGTGTGCGGGGTGAGCACGAGGCGCAGGGCGGTGGTCTTCACCGGGGCGAAGGTCACGGTGCTCCAGCCGTCGTTCTCGGTGGCCAGGGCGGCCGGCGAGTTGCGCACGGTCGTGTAGTCGCCGTCCTTCGTCGGGGCGACGTCCTTCCAGGAGCCGTCCTCGGCGAGGTACTGGATCTTCCAGGCGTCCGGAACCTCGAGGCCGCCCTTCGCGTCGTCGGTCTTCGCGAAGTTGGCCCAGTACTGGACGCGGCTGGAGTCGACGGTGACGGACTTGCCGAAGTCGTACTCGGCGTACATGCCGTCCTTCGCCTGGCCCCAGGTGCCCCAGACCTTGGCGTTCACGTCCTGGTCGTCGGTGGTGGGCCAGGTCTTGTCCACCACGACGCCGTCGTTGAGCTTGCCTTCGGCCTTGGACCAGCTGGCCTCGGCGGAGACGGAGGTCTTCGAGGCGGTCTTCTCGATCCAGCCGTCGGCCGGTTCGGGCTCCGGCTCCGGAGTGGAGGAGCCGTTCGGGTCGGCGACCACGTGGACGGTGAGCTTCGCGTCGGCGGAGGACTTGTCGGCGGTGCCGGAGACCGTGTAGTCGCCGATCTTCGTCAGATCGATCGCCTTCACGTCGGCGGCGTTCCACTCGACCTTCTCGTCGTTCAGCATGCCGTTCGGGAAGCGGACCGGCACGGTGGTCGGCAGGTCGACGGACTTGGCGCCCTGGTAGACGGTCTGCTCGACCGGCTGGGCGGCGCCCACCGTCTGGTTGGCGGTGTCGGAACGGGCGGCGACGTGGGCGGTGGTGCCGCTCAGCGCTCCGGCGACGGTGCCCTTGACGTCGAACTCGTTGTCGGCGGCGAGCTGGTCGTCGGTCACCTTGCCCCAGGTGACGGCGAGGTCACGACGGGTGCCGTCGGAGTAGGCGGCGCTCACGGTGGAGGGCAGCTTGAGGTCGGCGGCCTTGGTGCCGGTCTGGACCAGACGGTTGACCGTGTCGACGCTCAGCGGGTCGACGGCGTAGGCCTCGAACTCGGAGACGCCCACGACCGCGCCCTTCGGGAAGACGACGCGCAGCTTGTCCGTCTCGACGGTGTCGGCGAACTTCACCTCGTTGCCTTCGTTCTGGTTGACCGTGTACTTCTGGCCGTTGGCCAGCTTCACGTCCTGCCAGTTTCCGTCGGTGTCGGCGTACTGGAGCTTCCAGCTGGTGGCCATCGGCACACCGCCGCCATCGGTCCAGAAGAACAGCTTGGCCTTCTTCAGCGGGACCTTGCCGGCCCACTGAAGCTGCAGCCACGGCTCGGCGCCGGTGTTGTCGCCCCAGTTGTTCCAGGTCTCGTTCGGCGTGTTCGTGTACACGACCTTGCCGTCGATGACCTTCTTCGCGTTGTCCTTCGGCTGGTAGCCGTTGGTGTAGCTCGCCGAGGCGGTGGACTGCGGCGCGACGTTCGAGGTGCCGTCGGACGGGATGCCGTGGACGGTGATCTGCTTCTCGCCGGTCAGCTCGCCGTCGGAGGCGGTGAGCTTGAGGACGTAGTCGCCCTCCTTGTTGAAGGTGACGGTGGTGCTGGCCGCGGAATCATCCACGAACTTCGCCACGCCGCCCTCGGGGCCGGAGACCTGCTCCCACTTGGTGGTGATGTCGCCGTCCGCCGGCAGGCCGTCGTCCTTCACGGAGCCGACGATGGTCGCGCCGGAGGAGGTGCTGGTGGAGACGTAGGCGTCGACCTGCGGGGCCTGGTTGCCGGCGGTGCCGGTCGCCTTGATGCCCGTGCTGTAGGCCTCGAGCTCCTTGACGCCCACGGCCTGGCCGGCCTGCGGGGTGAAGGTGACGCGGATGGCCTTGGCGTTCACCGCGTCAAACTGGATGCGGTTGTAGTTCGCGCCGGCGTAGGCGGGCGTGCGCACCTGGTTCGTCAGCGGCTTGAAGTCGGTGCCGTTCTCGCTGTACTCCAGCTTGTAGTTGGCGGGCTCGGCGTAGCCGGAGATCGTCTGGCTGGAGGAGCTCTGGTAGAAGTACAGGCGGATGTCGTCGATCGTCTGCTGCTGCTTGAACGTGACGGTGATGTCGTCCTTCTTGTTCGGGGAGCCCTTGGTGCCCCAGAAGGATTCCATCACGTTCTTGCCGTCCACCGCGTTGGTGGCCGGGTAGCCGTTGGTCTCATAGGAGGCCTTCACGTCCGCGCCCTTGGCGAGGTCGGTCTGGCTCTTGGAGGCGGAGTCGACGTTCGCGCCGGACTTGGCGAACAGATCGGTCACGCGCTGGTCGGCGGTGAAGGTGATCTGGTCAGCGGACTTGAGGTCGGAGCCGGTCGCGCCGGTGATCTTCGCGCCGGACTTGTCCTTGACCTCGACGGAGCCGGTGGACGGATCGTAGACGAGGTGCGCGAGCTTGTCGGACGTGAACGCGAGCTTGCCGCCCACGTACAGGCTGTAGCCGGCGGGGCCGCCGTAGTGGCTGCCGTCCTTGTCCCACACGATGGAGACGTCCTTGCCGTGGTAGCTCAGGTTGTTCACCGTGAAGTAGTTCCAGCCGGGGATCTCGATCGGGTCGAGCTCGATCTTGTCGTCCTCGCGCGGGACCATGCCGGCCACGTCCTCGACCATCGTCCAGTTCGTGGTGCCGAGCTGGGTGTGGTGGATCCAGGAGCGGTAGGTGATCTTGCCGCCGTTCTGCGCGGCGTCAAGGTTCTTGTCCTGGTTGTTGACCTTGCCGTCGCCGTTCAGGTCGCCGACGTTGTTGTTGTCCTCGTTCCAGAACTCGTTCTGGTCCGGGTACTCGTTGTTGCCGCCCTGGTAGTGGGAGAACGCCACCCAGTACAGCAGCTTCTTGAACTGCTCGTTGGTGATGTAGCCGTTCTTGGCCGCGTCATAGTTGCGGATGCCGGCCGAGTAGACCTGCAGCAGCGGCTGGGCGTTGATGATCGAGAAGTTGTTGGAGCCCGGGAAGTTCAGGGCCGCCTTGTCCGCCTGGTTGGCGGTGAAGAACGGGAAGATCGGGAACTCGTCGGAGTCGGCGAACAGGCGCAGCGCCTTGTTGTAGTCGCTGTTGCCGGTCGGCATCAGGCCCTCGGAGTACGGGTAGTAGTTGTTGATCTCCTTGTACTTGGCGAAGGCGCCGTCCTTGAGCCACTTGTGCTTGATCAGGTCGTCGGAGGAGTCCCACAGGTCGTTGAGCACGTCGGACTTGATGCCGTCGGCGATCTTCTGCATCTTCTCGGCGTTGGCGGTGTCGCCGGCGGCCTTGTAGGCCTGGGCGGCCGCGTTCGCGTTGGCCCACAGGTTGGCGGAGCCGTCGGCGCGGTCCATGCGCTGGCCGGAGCGGCCGGGCTCGGAGAAGGAGACCGCGTCCGCGTCGTTGCCGGTCATCGACCACCAGGACCAGTCGATCAGGCTGTTCTTGTTGGCGTTCTGGTTGTCGTTGTTGTCCGGCTCGGTCTGCGAGTTGAGCAGGCCCTGCACGTCCTCGGCGCCTTGGTCGGCGAGCTTCTCGGCCACGGTGGCGCCGCCGCCGTGCACCTTGTAGGCGTCCCAGCCGGCGCGCGTGATGTACTGCGTGTAGGAGTGGTTCCAGTTGGCCGGATCGCCCGGGTTGTCGTGGTAGTAGTAGTACCCCGACTTGCCCTTCTTGGCGGTGTCGCCGGCGGAGAGCCACGTGCCGTAGGAGTACTCCGGGTTGCGGAACCACTTGGTGTCCATCATGAACATGCCGGAGGTGAGCACGATCTGGTTGTTGTAGCCGAGCGCGCCCTCGACGGAGGTCGGGTACTGGAAGGTGTTGCCGGGCATGTTCGCGTCGAGCATGTTGAAGCGGCTCAGCCACCAGCGGTAGACGACCGTCTTGTCGATGTTGTCCTCAGGGGTGTCGACGTACGGGGAGTTGTCGACCCACCACTTGTTGTAGGTGGTGACGGAATCCTTGTAGGAGGCCGCCGGGTCCTTGAGGTCGCCGTTGTAGCGGGCCTCGTACTCGGTGGTGGAGTCCGGCAGCTCGTTGGCGATCAGGCCGAGCTGGAGCTTGGTGGTCGTCGGCTGGCCGGCCGCGAGCTTGACGGTGCTGACCAGCTTGCCGCCCTTGACGGTGAAGTCGTTGCCGGAGAAGCGCGGGTAGATGGTGGTCAGGTTGTTCTTGACGTTGACGCGGCCGGTGAGTTCGGTGTCGCCGTCGTTGCCGGTGGTCACGAACGGGGAGGAGGCGGTGAGCGTGAAGTCGCCGCCCTTGGTGCTGTTCAGGGTGAGGTTGGCGACCATCACGTTGTTGTTGGTGATGTACTTGACCTCGGTGACGACGAGCGACTTGTCGGCGTTGGTGAACACCGTCTTGAAGTAGCTCGGGGTCTGCTTGCGCTGGGAGGCGTCCTCGGTGAGGTTCTGGCCGTCGATGGAGACGGTGAAGCCGTTCTTGCCGGTCTGGTCCCAGTACGCGGCGTCGCCCACGAAGCCGAGCTGGCCCGGCGTGTGGGTGTACATGTAGGCGGCGCGGCCGCGGGTGAACAGGATGCTGTTGTTGTCGGCGCCCTCGAACTTGTAGGTGCCGGCGTCGTTCTTGCCGTCCGAGCCGTTCGGCTTGTTGCCGGTGCGGGTGAGGATGCGGTCGATCCAGAAGTCGTGGTCGGTGTCGGTGCCAGCGCCGTCGGCCTGGTCCTTGGCGAACGTCTGGGCCAGGTAGCTCTGCGTCGGGTTGTAGGCGACGGTGTTGGCCTTCGTCTGCATCGGGTCGTCGGAGCCGTAGAACTTCGGGTACTGCACGTCCGCGTTGGGGTGGGCGATCTCGGCGGCCGAGGCGGTGACCGCCCCTCCGCTGAGCAGCGTCGCCGCCGCCACCACGGCACCTATCGACGCGATCCACTTCTTCCGAGTGGACTTACGCGATGAGTCCATGTGTTGTTTCCTTCTCCTTGTGCACAGTCCGTCGTTGCACTGATCCGCGCCGGACCACGCTGGTTTCATTGGCGTCGCATCGGGCTGGCGTTGCGTCGGGCCGTCCTGCACTGACCTTGGACCGGCGCGCGCCCGTGTGACTTGTGTTCCATGCTATGGATGCGGAGTGCGAAAACAGGTGCGAAACATGTGGTTGCGAAATTTTTCGCGCGAAAAATTTCGCAATGGCGCGAACCGGGAAAATCGTTTTTCCGATGCTCGTACACTCGCTCAACGAAGCCGTTCGGAGGAACACGAAATCGATTGCGCAGCGGCCATGTTCCCCCGGCCAAGCAGTGCGGCAAGGAAACACTTCGACGGATGCGGGAACACCGCATCCGCACCATGCGGAAAGGACGAGGCATGAGCCAGAAAGTCACGGTGACGTCGCCATTCTGGAAGCGATACCGCGAGAACGTCGCCAAGGAGGTGATCCCCTACCAGTGGGCGGTCATCAACGACGAGCAGAAGATCGACATCCCGCGCGACCCGTCGGGCGCCCAGCAGGACATCGACTACCACTACAGCCGCGCCGTGCGCAACCTGCGCATCGCCGCCGGCGAGGAGGAAGGCGAGTTCAAGGGATTCGTCTTCCAGGACTCCGACGTCTACAAGTGGCTTGAGGAGGCCGCCTACTCCCTCGCCTACGAGCCGGACGAGCAGCTCAAGGAGCTGTGCGACAAGCTCGTCGACCTCATCGCCCGCGCCCAGCGCGAGGACGGCTACCTCGACACCCCGTACATCATCAAGTCCGGCGCCTTCGCGAACCGCGAGCGCTTCACCCAGATCCAGCAGTCCCACGAGATGTACGTGATGGGCCACTACATCGAGGCCGCCGTCGCGTACTACGAGGTCACCGGCAACCAGCAGGCGCTGGAAGTCGCCGAGAAGATGGCCGCCTGCCTTGACGCCAACTTCGGCGAAGAGGACGGCAAGATCCCCGGCGCCGACGGCCACCCGGAGATCGAGCTCGCGCTCGCCCGCCTCTACGAGGTCACCAAGGAGGAGAAGTACCTCAAGCTTGCGCAGTTCTTCATCGACGTGCGCGGCAAGGACCCGAGCTTCTACGACAAGCAGAACGAGAAGATCGGCGACGGCTCCACCGACATCTTCCCGCAGATGCGCGGCTGGACGCACGAGTACACGCAGACCGCCCGCCCGATCCGCCAGCAGAAGACCGCCGAGGGCCACGCCGTGCGCGTCGGCTACATGCTCACCGGCGTCGCCCACGTGGCGCGCCTGACCGGCGACAAGGAGCTGGAGGAGACCGCCAAGCGCCTGTGGAAGAACATCGTCACCCGCCGCATGTACATCACCGGCGGCGTCGGCTCCACCCACGTCGGCGAGGCCTACACCTACGACTACGACCTGCCGAATGACACCATGTACGGCGAGACCTGCGCCTCCGTGGCCATGAGCTTCCTCGCCAAGCAGATGCTCGAGATCGAGACCAAGGGCGAATACGCCGACGTGCTCGAGAAGGAGCTGTTCAACGGCTCCATCGCCGGCATCGCGCTCGACGGCAAGCACTTCTACTACGTGAACGCGCTCGAGGCCGACCCGACCGCCACCGACCACAACCCGGACCGCTACCACGTGCTCATGCACCGCGCCGAATGGTTCGGCTGCGCCTGCTGCCCGGCCAACATCGCCCGCCTCATCGCCTCCGTGGACCGCTACCTGTACACGGTGCACGAGGATAAGCGCGAGATCATCGCCCACCAGTTCATCGCGAACGACGCCGAGTTCTTCGACGGCGTGAAGGTCTCCCAGAAGTCCAACTTCCCGTGGGAGGGTCACATCGAGTTCACCGTGGACGTGCCGGAAGGCGCCGACCCGGTCAAGTTCCTGGTGCGCATCCCGTCTTGGTCCGCGTACAAGCATGAGCTGACCGTCAACGGCGAGGACGCCCGTCGCCTGCCCGTCGAGGACGGCTTCGTGACCATCGAGGTGACCTCCGGCACCACGAAGATCACGCTCGACCTCGACATGGCCGTGAAGTTCATGCGCTCCAAGACCGTCGTGCGCCACGACATCGGCAAGATCGCCGTCATGCGCGGCCCGATCGTCTTCTGCGCGGAGGAGGCCGACAACTCGGCTCCGCTGTGGAACTACCACATCGGCAGCCACGACGCCTCCAAGGCGAAGGCCGAGTACCACTTCGGCGAGCTGGACGGCGTGGAGGTCATCACGATCCCCGCGACCAAGCGCACGCACGACGACGTGGAGTTCCCGCTCTACGCGGACGTCGAGGAGCATCCGGTCGGGGAGAAGTCCTACGACCTGAAGCTCATCCCGTACTACGCGTGGGCGAACCGCCAGGTCGGCCAGATGCAGGTCTGGTTCGATTCGGACTTCTGATCCGTGGTCGTGGCCCCCTCTGACGAGGGGGCTGGCGGTCCGCAGGGCCGACTGGGGGAGAGATCCGGCTGTTTCCGGGGTCTACCCCTCAGTCAGCCTCCGGCTGACAGCTCCCCTGTCAAGGGGAGCCGAGAGAAAACGCGGGCTCCCCATGGGAGCCCGGCAATGAGATTTTTCCAAACCAATCAAAGAAGAAGGAAAAAGCAATGAGTGCTGCAACTCAGGACGCTTCCGCAGTGAAGCTGTCGGTCAAGGAGAAGGTCGCCTACTCCTTCACCGATATGGCAGGCAACCTGCTGTACGTGACCATCTCCTCGTACATCATGTACTTCTACACCAACGTGTTCCACATCCCGGCCGCCGGCGCGCTGGGCGCGGGCACGATTCTCCTGGTCGCCCGCTTCGCTGACGCCATCTCCGCCGTCGTGTGGGGCTCCATCGTCGACCACACCAACACCAAGTGGGGCCAGTCCCGTCCGTGGTTCCTCTGGCTGTGCGTGCCGTTCGCGATCACCGTCTGGATCGCGTTCACCGCTCCGAGCCTGCCTGACGGCGCCCCGAAGTTCTGGTACGCGCTAATCACCTACATCCTGGCCGCCGGCGCCATCTACACCGGTATCCAGACCCCGATCACCGCCATCCTGCCGAACCTCACCTCCGACCCGGTCGAGCGCAACAACGCCAACTCCTTCCGTATGGCCGGCGGCCAGATCGGCTCCTTCATCACCTCGTCCTTCACCATCCCGCTGGTCGGCTGGTTCGGCGTCCACTTCGGCAGCGGCGACAAGACCGGCTTCATGATCGTCACCGCGATCTGGGGCATCGTCGCCATCATCCTGCTCCTGTTCTCCTTCAAGAACCTCAACGAGCGCAACTACCACCCGGAACTCAACAAGCCGATTCCGCTGTCCGACTCCCTGAAGGCCGCCAAGGGCAACTGGCCGTGGATCATCCTGGTCGTCGCCTTCGTGATCTACTGGGTCGCCCAGTCCACCCGTAACGGCGTGTCCACCTACTACGCCCAGTACGTGCTCAACAACCGCGACCTCGTCTCCCTGTTCAACGGCGTCCAGGTCCTCGGCCTGCTCGGCACCATCGCGATGCCGTTCATCGCCAACAAGACCAAGAACAAGACCCTGACCATGATCATCGGCCTCGTCATCGGCGGTCTCGGCCAGGCCCTGATGCCGCTCGCCGGCCACAACGTGCCGCTGCTGGTCATCTTCTGGACCATCGGCGTGTTCGGTGCCGCCATCGCCATCGGCATGCCGTTCGGCATGCTCGCCGACACCGTCGACTACGGCGAGTGGAAGACCGGCATCCACGCGGCAGGCTTCCTGACCGCCGTCGGTTCCGCCTTCTGCATCCAGGTCGGCTCCGGCTTCGGCGCCTTCCTCCCGCTCGAGATCATGGGCGCCGCCGGCTACGACGCGACCAAGGACGTCCAGTCCCAGGCCGCCCAGGACGCCATCACCTTCTGCTTCATCTGGCTGCCGGTGATCGTCTACGTGATCGTCGCCGTGATCATGTGCTTCTACCGCAAGTTCGAGAAGATGGAGCCGCAGATCAAGGCCGAGCTGGCCGAGCGTCACGAGGCCCAGCTGAAGGCCGAGCAGGCCAACGCCTGATCCGGTCCCGGCCATCCCATCGGATGGCCAGCCCCCCTTCCCGGCTTCCGGGGCGAACGGCAAGCCGGATCCCTATCTCCTAATCTCCTTCCTTCCACACTGTGCCCCGGCGGGCGAACCCCCATGGACCCCATGCGAGTCGCCCGCCGGGGCACAGCTCTTTCGGATACGATTGATGGTCATCCATCGGTCCGTCACCATCGCTTCACCGTCCGCCGTCGCGGACGCACGCAGAAAGGACGTCAACATGGGCAAGGGCGCATACGCGGTGGCCCGTCTGGAGGACGTCGCGGCCGCCGCCGGCGTATCGATCTCCACCGCCTCGAAGGCGTTGCACAACAAGCCGCGCATCAGCGAGGCCACGCGCGCCCGCGTGTTCGAGGCGGCGCGACGTCTCGACTATTCGCCGAACAAGCAGGCCCAGTCCCTCGCCGGAGGCCGCACCAGCAGCATCGGCGTGCTCACCTACGAGCTCACCGCGCACTGCACGAGCCCGGTGCTCGTCGGCATCGAACAGGAGATGAGCTCGCGCGGCATCAGCGTGCTGCTCGCCAACGCGCAGTCCGACGCCTCGCTGGAGCCGGGGCACATCGAACAGCTCATCTCGATGAACGTGGACGGCCTCATCGTCATCCACGACGAGACGAACCCGCATCCCTCGCTCGGCGACGGCTGGGGCATCCCGATCGTCTACGCCTACGGGCCGTCCACCAACGTGATGGACTGCTCGGTCACCTGCGACAATCTCGAGGCGGGCCGTCTCGCCGTCAACCATCTCATCGACTGCGGCCGCCACCATATCGCCGTGATCGCGGGCGACGACCGGTTCATCGCCGCCGGCGACCGTCTCAAGGGCACATTGGAGGCGCTCTCCGAATTCGGCATGGAGCCGGCCGGACAGGTGCGGTTCGGCGCGTGGACCGAGGATTGGGGCCGCGAGTCCGTGCGTCGTCTGCTCGACGACGAGCATGCGGAGTTCGACGCGCTCATCTGCCAGAACGATCCGCTCGCCCGCGGCGCGCTCGAGGAGCTGCAGCGCCGCGGCGTCACGGTGCCGGACGACGTCGCGGTCATCGGCCACGACAACCGCGAGGTGTTCGTCAACGCCACCCATCCGACAATCACCAGCATCGACAACAACGGCGAGGCGGTCGGTCGTCTCGCCGCGCGCTACCTGCTCGACGCGCTCAACGGCACGCGACGTCACGGCACCGACTACGTGTCCTGCCGTCTCGTGCCGCGCGAGTCGACGCGTCTGCTCGACGACGCGGACGACGCCTGAGCCGTTCCGGCCTGAACCGTCCCGTCGTAACGGGAGCGAAGGGGGTTAGCGCTCACGGTCGTAAGGGGTTACCATGGTGCCCATGGCGACAGGGACATCCGGAACGGCGGGGCGCAAGGTGACGCTCGCCGACGTGGCGAGGGAGGCGAACGTGTCGGTGTCGGCCGCGTCGAAGGCGCTGCGGCACGCCGACCGCATCTCCCCGCAGACCCAGCGCGCCGTCGCGGCGGCCGCGCAACGGCTCGGCTACATGAGTCCCGCCGAACGCGTCAAATCCACGCGCCGGCGCAAACGTTCGGGACTCGTCGGGCTCATCACCTCCGACTACAACGGGCGCTTCTCGCTGCCGCTGCTCACCGGCGCGGAGACCACGCTCGGCGCCTCCAACCACGCGGCGCTGCTGATGAGCTCGCACGGCCGGCCTGCGCTGGAACGCAGCCACATCGACCGTCTCGCCGCCTACGGCGTGGACGGGCTGATCGTCGTGGGCGACACGTCGAACCCCCGTCCGCCGCTGGACGAGCGCACGACGATGGGCCTGCCGGTCGTCTACACCTACGATCCGTCGCGCGATCCGGACGATTGCAGCATCGTGTGCGACAACGTGGGCGCCGGCGCGCAGGCCATCGAATACCTGCTGAGCCTCGGCCGCCGCTACATCGCGATCATCGCCGGTTCCGAGGATTTCCAGGCCGCGCACGACCGCATCATCGGCGCGCAACGCACGTTCACCCTCTACGACTTCCAGCCGGTCGACATGCTGTTCGACACGTGGGGCGAGGATTGGGGCGAACGCGCGGCGAAGATGCTCCTCGAACGCCACCCGCATCTCGACGCGATCTACTGTCTGAGCGACGAGATCGCGCGCGGCGCGGTGAGGGGCCTTCTGGCCGAGGGCAAGGACGTGCCGCGCGACGTCGCGGTGATCGGGCACGACAACTGGTTCGTGTTCAGCGCGAACGTGCATCCGACGCTCACCACGTTCGACAACAACATCGCGATGATCGGCAAGATGGCGGCGAGGTATCTGCTCGACGCGATCAACGGCCATCCGCATCACGGCGTGTTCAGCGTGGAATGCCCGATGGTCGTGCGCGAGTCCACCGAAGTGGGCCGCCGCACCGCGGTCGAGGGCAGCGGAAGAATCTACGAGCGGCGCAACGGCTAGGGGAGCGGCCTGCCGGACGCGGCCGTTTCATCATGCATCACGTCTTCGTGAACGTTCACCGCACCCGTGCGCGCATGGCTACAATGAGTGCTGTTACGAGGAAGCAAGGCAGGCGGCGTCGCCTGCGTGTGATGGGAGTGCGTATGTCACATGCGATCGGTGCCATGGGCGCCACGGGCGATCTCACGCCGGACGGCGAGGAATCCCGCGACCGCGTCGGCACGGAATCACCTGGGCGTGCGCCGGTGCGTTTGCGTGATGTCGCCCGGGCGGCGAACGTCGCGTTGTCCACGGCGTCGCGGGCGTTGCGCGGTCAGCCGCGCATCAACGAGGAGACGCGTCGTCGCGTGTTCGAGGCCGCCGAACGTCTCGGTTACGAGCCCGAACAGATGCGGTCGTTGAAGCGCACGATAGGCGCGGGAGGCGTCGCGGGCGGCATCGGAACCGGCATGGCGGCCGGCGTCCAGCCCGGCATGCGCATCGGCGTCATCTGCATCGACCTGGCCGGCACGTTCACGCCGACGATCCTCATCGGCGCGGAGAACGCGCTGCAGGCGCGCTCGATCACCCCGATGCTCGTCAACGCCGGCGGCAACGAGGCGCTGCTCTACCGGTGCGTCGAACAACTGCTCGCGCAGGACGTCGCCGGACTGCTCATCATCTCGCGGCGCACCGATCCGGTGCCCTACCGGTTGGACGTGCCGGTGCCCGTCGTGTACGCGTACGGCCCCTCCACCGATCCGGCCGACTGCTCCGTCGTGCAGGACAACGTCGAATCGGGGCGCATGGCGGTGCGGCATCTGCTCTCCTGCGGGCGCACGCGCATCGCCGTCATCGCCGGCGACCGCACGTACAGCGTCTCTCACGAACGGTTGCGGGGAGCGGAGGATGCGTTGCACGAGGCCGGTCTGGAACTCGCGTGCAAGGCGCGGTTCGGCCCGTGGGACGTCGAATGGGGTCGCGCCGCCGTCCGTCTGCTGCTGGACGACGACCCCACGTTCGACGCGGTGGTCTGCCAGAGCGACGTGATCGCGCGCGGATGCGTCGAGGAACTGGAACGCAACGGGCGCAACGTCCCGCAGGACGTCGCGGTCATCGGCCATGACGACCGCGAGGACTACGTCGTGTACGCGCACCCGTGGCTCACCTCCATCGACGACGGCAACGAGTCGCTGGGCCGCATGGCCGCGTTGCTCCTGATGGACGCGATCGAAGGCAGGCCGCATCATGGCGTCGACCATGTGGCCGCCCGCCTCATCCAACGCGAATCCACGCTGCCCACCGACTGATCCCGCCATCACGCGCCCGTCGTCCGTCACGTCCGTCACGTCCGCCGCGTCCGCCGCGTCCGCCGCGCGCCCGTCAGCGGATTGGCGGCAGCAGCCGGTCGACGTCCTGTTTCGCGCCGTCGATCGTCCGCCGGATGTCGTTGATGCCGGAATCCTCGACGATGCCGTGCACGTCGATGTCGCTCTGCTTGCGCAACGCGGCGCCGCGCGCACGCAGGTCGTGGATGAAACGGCCCGCCTTGCGCGCGTATCCGGGCAGACGGTCCGGACCGACCAGAATCACGGCGATGACGAGAATCACCACCAGTTCCGTGCCGGAAATACCGAACAACATGCTCTCACTCTCCTTCCGATGGCGCGGCAGGCGACGTCACTGCGTCGGACGTCGCGGCCACGGCCCGCGCCTTGCGTGCGCGGCCGGGCGCGATCCGCGCGACCGTCTCGCGCACCTTGCGCCACGCCGCGAACAATCTCGGCTCCTCGCCGGCCTCGCGCATGATCCTCCACAATTGGATGCGCTCGTACAGCCAGCACACGCCGATCGCCGCGAAGTAGATCGCGCAGATCGGCAGGGCGAGCGCGCACAGCGTGCCCGGGTCGCCGGTCGGCGTCGCCACGGCGGCGAAGACGAACGCGACCAGCACGGCCACACGCCACTGCCTGAGCCACGTGCGTGTCTCGACGGCGCCCATCATCGTCAACGCGACCATCACGACCGGCAGCAGGAACGACAGGCCGAAGGCGAGCGTCATGCGCAGAATGAAGTCGAAGTACACGTCGGCGCTGAGCAGCGTCGCCGTGTCCGCAGGCGCGAATCCGGTGAGGATCGCGACCGCCTGCGGCAGGAAATACCAAGCGAGGCCCGCGCCCGTGAGGAACAGCGGCACGGACGCGCCGATGAACGCGACGGCCGTCCAGCGCTCCCTGCGCTTGAGCCCCGGATTGATGAACGCCCACAGCTGGTACGACCACCATGGGCAGGAGGCGACCATCCCGAGGAAGAACGCGATCTCCAGCTTCACGTTGAACGCGGAGACCACGCCGTTGAACGTGATGCTCATCAGCCCCTGCTGCTGGGCGGCCGCCGTGAGGAACGGCTGTTGCAGGATGCGGAACACCTGGTCGCTGACCATCCATCCCGCCACGGTCATGACGGCGATGCCCGCCGCGGCGCGGATGAAGCGCGTGCGGAACTCGATGAGATGGTCGGCCAGCGGCATGACCGCCTGCGGGTTGCGGGGTCTGCGGGATTTGCGCGGTTTGCCCGCGTTGCGTGTGTTTCGTGCGTTGCGTGTGTCGCGTGACGACGTCGCCGGCGCCGCGGCGCTGCCTGCGGCGGCGACGTCGGTCTCCGGTTCGACGAGAAGACTGTCGAGATCGAGATGCGTGTCGCGTTCGCTGGGATGCAGCGTCGGTGCCGGAGGCGTGAAGCTTCCGGAAACCGCGTTCATCGCGTCGCGGCTCCGGTCACGGATGCGGGTGCCGGCGCGGCGGTGGCGTTCACCGTGGCCGCGGGTGCGGCGACGGGCGCGGGTGCGGCGGTGACGGCCGGGGCGGGGGCGGGTTGCGCGGTGGCGTTCACGGTTTCGGCGTCGTCGGTCTTGGTCTCGGAACGGAAGATCTTCAGCGACTGTCCGACGGACTTGGCGAGCTCCGGCAGCTTCTTCGCGCCGAACAGCAGCACGACGATGAGCAGGATGATGATGAGCTCGGTGGGACGAAGATTGGCCATGATGAACTGTCCTTCCAACTACTGCGTTGTGACAGGGAAGGTTCTTCTTATTGACGCACCAATTCGCGAGTATAGCCCGTCGCGGAGGACACGGCCAAATCGGGTGTCGTTGCGCAACGTGCAACGAAGCGGAAAACATGCGCAACAAGTTGCGCAACTCATTGGGAAAAAGGTTTTCGCACATGCAACTGGGGCGTGGGGGATGCGCTTGGTGTTTGGAGGTCCGCGGGAAACGTGCTTATTGTGAACGTGCACAGCAAGGGTGCCGCGGCAAAGGAGGCCGCGGAGCCGATATGGAGGAAGGAGCCGGCGCAGGAGCCAGTCAGGGAAGACGACGATCGTTTCCGCCCCGAACAAGACAACAGACAGGGGACGCACCACCAACGGGAACGGCCGCCGTCGCCCCGGACGGACGCTTTTTCGCGCCTTCTTCCCGCCATGTCGACGCCCTCGCATGACACCAACGCCGGCGTATGGACGCGCCGGCATCCAATGAAGGAGCAAGATGAGTTCGACAGAAGCAACAATGGCGACGACCGGCATCTCACGCCGCGCCGTACTCGCCGGCGCGGCCGCCATCGGCGGCACCATCGCCGTGGCGAGCGCACTGGGAGTAGGCACCACGCAGGCCCAGGCGGCCCCGTCCGCCACGGGCGCGGCCGGTGCGGCGGCGAACGCCGGCGGCAATGGCGGCGTGACCGTGCCCGCCGCGCAGCGCACCACCAAGGCCGTGGCCAACATCACCGATTCGCCGGCGCTGCCCGGGTGGGACGTGCAGCCGTTCCCGCTGAGAAGCGTCGCCGTGACCGGCGGCGTGTTCGAGCGCGCCAAGGACGACCTGCTCAACTTCGCCCGATACTACCCGATCGACCGCATGCTCACGTGCTTCCGCGCGCAGGCCGGCCTCGATACAAAGGGCGCCGAACCCGCCGGAGGCTGGGAGAACTTCCCGAACGGCTCCGTCGACAAGGCCAAGGAGCAGCAGTGGGGTGCGGACGAGTACACGCGAGGCCAGAACAAGAACGGTGCCGACGGCCTGCTGCGCGGCCACTACGCCGGCCATGCGATGACGATGCTCGCCCAGGCGTACGCGGAAAGCGGCGAAGAGGCGATTCTCAACAAGATCAACGCGCTCATCGCCGGACTCGTGGAATGTCGTGACGCGCTGCGCAAGATGACCTACAACGGCAAGGCCCGCTACTCGCACCCCGGATTCCTCGCCGCCTACGGCGAATGGCAGTTCAAGGCGTTGGAGGAGTACGCCCCCTACGGTGAGATCTGGGCGCCCTGGTACACCGAGCACAAGATTCTCGCCGGCCTGATCGCCTGCTACGAATACGCGGGCAACGAGGACGCGCTCGACCTGGCCGAGGGCATCGGCCATTGGGCCTATTCGCGTCTGAGCAAGTGCACGAAGAGCCAGCTGCAGAAGATGTGGGACATCTACATCGGCGGCGAATACGGCGGCATGAACGACTCGCTCGTCGACCTGTACAACGTGTCCAAGGACAAGAACCGCGACGAGTTCCTCAAGGCCTCGAAGTTCTTCGACACCGACAAGCTGATCGACAACTGCGGCGCAGGCGTCGACATCCTCAACAACCTGCACGCCAACCAGCACATCCCGCAGTTCGTCGGCTACGCGAAGGACGCGGCCATGGCCGACGCGGACATCAAGGAGGCGGATCGCAAGCGCTACCTCAAGGCCGTCGAAGGCTTCTGGGGCATGATCGTGCCCGGCCGCATGTACGCGCACGGCGGCACCGGCGAAGGCGAGATGTGGGGTCCGGCGCACACCGTGGCCGGCGACATCGGCAAGCGCAACGCCGAATCCTGCGCCGCGTACAACATGCTCAAGATCGCCCGCTGCCTGTTCTTCATCGACCACAAGCCCGCCTACATGGACTACTACGAGCGCACGATCCTCAACCACATCCTCGGCGGCAAGTCGCGCGACCTGCACAACCCCACGCAGGATGCGACGACCGGATTCACCCCGGGCAACTGCTACATGTACCCGGTGAACCCCGCCACACAGAAGGAATACGGCGACGGCAACGTCGGCACCTGCTGCGGCGGCACCGCGTTGGAGAGTCACACGAAGTACCAGGACTCCATCTACTTCCACTCGGCCGACAACAAGGAGCTGTACGTCAACCTGTTCACGCCATCCACGCTCGACTGGGCGGACACGGGGCTGAAGCTCTCCCAGGAGACCAACTACCCGGAAGAGGAGACCTCGACGCTCGCCGTCACCGCGACGCCGACGAGCAAGGTCACCTTCCGCATCCGCATCCCCGCCTGGAGCAAGGGCGCGACGATCGCGGTGAACGGCAAGGCCGTCGACGGCGTCAAGGCCGGCGAATACGCCACCGTGGAAGGTGACTGGAAGGCCGGCGACAAGATCGTCGTCACCATCCCGCTGCAGCTGCGCACCGAGTCGACCGACGACCGCAAGGACATCCAGGCGCTGTTCTACGGCCCGACGCTGCTTAACGCGCTCAACCCGTCCACCAAGTTCATCCAGCGCGGCTTCTACGAGCGCAACGGACTGGATGGCACGATCAAGCTCGGCGTGCAGAAGAAGGAAGGCACCGCCAACTACTTCATCATCGACGGCGACGAGTTCGAGCCCGCCTACAACGGCGACAACACCCCGTACCACATGTACTTCCAGCGCAAGGACGACTACGTGGGGTTCGCGGGCAAGCTCACCGACGTGAGGAACCCGAAGCGCCCGGCCGCGAAGGACCGCAGCGAGTCCACCCTGATGGACGACATCTGGGCGGCCGCGCCGTTCGCGAACCGCACCGCCTTCGTCAAGAAGGTCCAGGAGGTCACCAAGACCTACCAGGACGAGGGACTCCTCTCCAGCCGCGATCGCCAGGCGATCCTCCTCGCCGCCGGCCGCGCCAAGATGAGCTGACCCCGCCGCAATCCACGCAATCATCACAGACATCACTTCAAGAGAAAGCATCATCCATGACCATCGCAAGCACTGCAACGGCCGCGAAGGCGGGACTGGCGAAACGCTTCGCCGCGTTCGCCGTCGCCGCCGCGACGCTGCTGGCCGGCGGCGCATTCGCCGCACCGGCCAGCGCGGCGGACGACCCGGCTCCCGCGGAGACGAACGTCGCCCTCAACACGGAAAAAGGCAACGACAACGCACCTGACGTGTCCGTCAGCTACGTGACCGGCTGGAACTCGACCGCCGCCATCAACGACGGCAGCATCGACGGCAACGCCAGCTACGGCGGCTGGGGCACGTGGGGCAACACCTCCGACCACGAGACCGCCACGTACACGTGGAACCGCGACGTGACCACCTCCAAGTCCGTCGGCTACTACTGGACGAACGTGAAGACCGGTGACGGCGGCGTGCCGCTGCCGAAGAGCGTCTCCATCGAATACCTGAACGCCGACTCCGGCAAGTACGAGACCGTGCCGAACCTCAAGGTCGACAAGACGTTCCCGACCGACGACCAGCTCGACGCGTCCAACCCGGTCTACGGCCCGTACACGTACACCTTCGATCAGGTGACCACCAAGTCGCTGCGCCTCGTCGTCAACAAGCAAGCCAACGACAACAAGGGCATCACCGTCACCGAGTGGCAGGTGCTCGGCACCAGCGCCGCCCTGCCCGTCGACCCGGGCGACCCGGACGCCTTCGAATACACGCAGCAGGTCGCCGTGCGCACCACGCCCGGCGTCGACCCGACCTCCAAGCTGCCCGCCGAAGTGTGGGTGACCCCGGAGGACGGCCCGAGCCTCAAGGTGCCCGTCACGTGGGAGGCCGTTCCGGCCGACGCCTACGCGACCGCCGGCACCACCGCGGAAGTCAAGGGCGCGACCAAGGCCGGCACCTATGACGGCATCAAGGTCGAGGCAGGCCAGGTGACCGCCACGATCGGCGTCTACGACCAGCTGAACACCGAGGTGACCGACGCCGAATACGTCTCCACCGTCACCACACCGAAGGTCAAGCCGGTCCTGCAGGACACGGTCGCCCTCACCTACGCCGACGGCTCCGTCGAATCCGGCCACAAGGTGACCTGGGACGAGATCCCGGCCGCCGACTACGCCGAGGCCGAGCAGATGGGCGAGGTCTCCGGCGCGATCGAAGGCGTTGATGGCGTCAAGGCGTCCGGCATGTTCTTCGTCGTCGCCCCGTCCGACCCGAACGCCAAGCCGATCGTCTCCATCGACTTCGACTCCGCCGCCCCCGGCTCCGGCTGGTACACCACCACGCCGAAGTTCACGATCACCGCGCTGCGCGGCGTCTCCACCGTGCCGATCAAGACCGTCGAATACAAGATCGGCGACGGTGAGTGGACCGCCGGCATCGGCCCGGTCTCCGTGACCGAGCAGGGCGAAGTGACCGTCTCCGCCCGCGCCACCGACGAGAACGGCAACGTCCGCGAAGCCTCCCAGACCATCAAGGTCGACACCAACGCGCCGAAGGTCACCGCCAAGCAGGACAGCAAGAACGGCAACGACGTGGTCGTCTCCCTCACCGCCGACGACGGCGCCAAGGGCTCCGGCGTGACCCGCGTGCTCTACTCCACCGGTCCGTCCAGCAACCCGAAGTCCAACGAGAACACCATGTGGG
This sequence comes from Bifidobacterium sp. LH_419, assembly GCF_056356955.1. Lineage (NCBI taxonomy): Bacteria > Bacillati > Actinomycetota > Actinomycetes > Bifidobacteriales > Bifidobacteriaceae > Bifidobacterium > Bifidobacterium sp. LH_419. Next base: position 7,163 of record NZ_JBKEVG010000007.1, on the reverse strand, counting down.
GCACCTACGTGGACGCCGACAAGATCAAGGTGCAGCTCTCCGCCGACCACGACACCTACGTGCACTTCTACGCGCAGGACGCCGCCGGCAACGAGTCCAACTACGCCAACATCAACCTCGGCAAGGGCGAGGCCGTCGCACCGGAACCGTCCGTCGACTCCGTCGCGATCGCCGGTGACGGCGTGAAGGACGGCAAGCTCGCGCTCACCGAGGGCGACAAGGCTGCGCTCACCGCTGACGTGAAGGTGACCGGCGACGCCGCGACCACCGTCACGTGGAAGTCCTCCGACGAGAAGGTCGCCACCGTCGACAAGGACGGCAACGTGACCGCCGTGGCCGCCGGCAAGGCGACTATCACCGCCACCTCCACCGCCGACACGACCAAGTCCGCCAGCGTCGAAGTGACCGTCGCCGCCAAGCCGGTCCCGGTCGACAAGGCCGGACTCAAGGCCGCCGTCGAACTCGCCGGCAAGCTGGACCAGTCCGCGTACACGTCCGACACGTGGAAGACGTTCGCCGCCGCCCTCACCTCCGCGCAGAAGGTCCTCGCCGACGACTCCGCCACGCAGGCCCAGGTCGACGCCGCGCAGTCCGCGCTCGCCGATGCCGTCGCCGGATTGAAGCCGGTCGAGCAGAAGCCCACCGTCGACAAGTCCGGCCTCAAGGTCTCCGTCGAAGTCGCGAACAAGCTCGACAAGTCCGCGTACACGGCCGAAAGCTGGAAGGTGCTCGCCGACGCGCTCGACGCCGCCCAGAAGGTGCTCGACAACGCCAACGCCACCCAGGCGCAGGTGACCGACGCCCAGCAGAAGCTGGTCGAAGCGGTCGCCGGCCTCGAGAAGGTCGTCGAGCCGACCCCGACCCCGGTGGTCAAGGACGGGCTCAAGGCCACGGTCGACGCGGTCAACGCCAAGAACCTCAAGGAATCCGACTACACGCCGGAGACCTGGAAGGCGCTTGCCGACGCGCTCGCTTCCGCGCAGGCCGTGCTTGACAACGACGCCGCCACGCAGGATCAGGTGACCGACGTGCAGACCGCGCTGGTCAAGGCCGTCCTCGGTCTCGAGGCCGCTACCGAGCCTGAGCAGAAGCCGGTGGACAAGTCCGCGCTCGAAGCCGAGGTCGCCAAGGCCGCCGCGATCGACCGCAGCCAGTACACCGACAAGTCGCTCAAGCTCCTCGACGCGGCCGTCGCCGCCGCCAATGACGTGCTCGGCGACGAGTCCGCCACCGCGAAGCAGGTGTCCGACGCCAAGGACGCGCTCACCAAGGCGCTCGCCGGTCTGGAGAAGAAGGCCCCGACGCCTTCCAACCCGGGCAACAACAACGGCAACGCCGGCAACAACGGCAACGCCGGCTCCGGTAACGGCGCTGGCAACGGTTCCGGCAGCAATGGTAACGCCGGCAAGGGTAACGGCAACAAGGGCGCCGCGCTCTCCAAGACCGGCAGCGCCGTCGCCACCCTCGCCGCGCTGACCCTGCTCCTCGCCGCCGCCGGCACCACCACCGCCCTCTACCGCAAGCGCCAGTAAGCGCCCGGATTCCAAGGAAACGGAATGCGCCTACGGCGCATGCGATAAAGGAGCGTAAGGGAACCTGAATGCGCCTACGGCGCATGCAATCCTCTTGCGCTCCCCCTTTCAGGGGGAGCTGTCCGGCGAAGCCGGACTGAGGGGGCTCCTGCCCAACCCAAAGGCCGCCGCATCCACCAAGATGCGGCGGCCTTTCTCGTATTCTCGGCTCCCCTTGTCAAGGAACCTGCGCAACCCGGCATTGAGGCGGCGCCCGAAGTGCTTCGGCTCCCCTTGTCAGGGGAGCTGTCGGCGAAGCCGACTGAGGGGTAGTCCGCCCGCGATCCGCAACATGCGCATATCAATCCGCATCCTCCATCCCCGCGTAATCATGTGCATTCCCGTGCGCGTTTTCGCATCACCCGGCATCCCTCCGCACCCGACCTCCCGCCCAACCCCATCACCCCGCATAATTGTGGATAACCCGCTCCCCATCCACACGTTATCCACAACACGCCCGGACTCCGGGGCTCTATCCACATCGTCCCGTCGCACTGGCGACGCACCCGCGCGATGACGCACGCTGGAACCACCGGGGAATCGGCGTCGTCGCCCGATTTCCCGGTCCAGAACCGCAAACCGCAACGATGCAGCGCCGGCCGACCAGCCGGCCGGAAAGGACCTCACATGGGCATCCAACAAGCGCTGGTGACCGTCACCGGCAATCTCGGGGCGAATCCCGTCTCCTTCAATACGAACGCGAACGTCCCCGCATGCTCGTTCCGTCTGGGCGTGACGCCGCGTTTCTTCGACCAGGGCACGGGGCAGTGGCGTGACCGTGACACCACGTGGGTGAGCGTGTGCGCCTACCGCGGACTCGCGAAGAACATTCTCGGATCACTGGGCAAAGGCGACCCCGTGATCGTGACCGGCACGATGCGCACCGAACGCTGGCAGAAGGAAGGCGTCGACCGCATGACGCCCGTCATCGACGCCGCCGCGGTAGGCCCCGACCTGAGCCAGGGCGTCGCCACATTCGCCCGCCTCTCGCGCCGGCAGCCCGGCGTCAACGCCGGTGCCGGCGCGGACGGCGGAACGGACGGTAATGGTGTGGCCGGGGGTGGCGGCGCGGCTGGTATGGCTGCGAACGGCGCCCCGGCGAACCCGCTGAACCCCGCGATTCCGCCGAATCCCGCCTCCGTGACCGGCGTTGTCATCGATACGGACGGCGTGGGTGGCGGCGATGGCGGTGCCGGCATCGCAGGGGTGGTAGCTGGCGCTGACGCCGCGGCAGGCGGTGCGGACGGTGCTACTGCGGCAGGCGGCATGGCCGCCGACGCCGCAACCGCCGCCGTCAACCCCGCCACCGGCGAAATGAGCGAACCGGACGAGCCCGACGACTTCGGCGACCCCGCAATGTAACGCCACCGTGCGGGACGGCGCACATTCCCGCCGCCCCGCACTACTAACGTTTGGCGATACTAACGGATGGCGATAGTATTAGATGGATTGGTGTGCTGTGCAGAGGAGGGTTGAAGATGTCTGCTTCGACGACTACCAGCAGGAGGGACTTGTTCGCCACCCCCGGCGAGATTCTCAAGGAGGAGTTCCTGGAGCCGCTGGGCATCAGCAACTATCGGCTCGCCAAGGCGATCGGCGTCTCCGAGACGGCGGTAGGGGAGATCATCAAGGGCAAGCGCGGCATCAGCGTGGCGATGGCCCACCGGCTTGGCAAGGCGCTCAACACCTCCGCCGAATTCTGGATGAACCTCCAGCGCGACTACGAGATCTTCACCTTCGACCCCTCCACGGTGGAGAACATCCAGCCGCTGGTCCCCGAGCAGCCGCTCGTATCCGAACAGTAGAGCGACTTTCTCCAATTTGCGCCCCCTTCGGGGGAGCTGTCCGGCAAAGCCGGACTGAGGGGGGTAAAGCGCTCGGACGCTTGTCGCAGCACACACTGACATCCGCATTTCGTCGCCTACTGACTTGCCGGATCTGCTATTGTCGGGTGGACGCCGCGCACGTTGTGCAACGCATCGCTGGCCGTGCGCCACAACTGCCGCGCTGACTCATAGTGTGGCACGGCTTCCGGGCGGGGTCGATGGGGACTCAAATGACGTGGATTTTCCCCCGTTGCCCCGCGGACTCTTGGAGAATGCCCAACAGAATCCCGCCCGGCAGTCGTATGGCGCGTATGATGGAACACATGTTTCGCGGACGCGCAGGGGCGTGTGGGCGAAGAAGGGCATGTCAATGGGAGGACAGGAAAAGGGCAAGGGCCACATCGGCAGAACAGGTGTGCCATTACGACGATTGATGCCGCGCTTCGAGGAGACGCGCCACGGCACCTACGCCCGCACGTTGTACGACGCATGCAATCCCGATCTGGTGAAGCACGACAAGAAGAGCGATCCCGTCGATGGTTCGGCTGCCGCAGATGATGCGATAGACGACGCCTACGCCGGCCTGCCGCGCAACGTCGCTCTGCTGGGCGGCTACGGCACCGGCAAAAGCAGCATCATCCAAGGCTTCGAACGCTACGTCCGCTACGAATTCCGCTGGCTGACCAAGCTGGGGTTCCCTAGTTTGTATACGTATGACTGGTTTAGAGATGGAATTTGTAAAAAGGGTCCGCATTGGTTGAGAGACGGGATTGATACGAAGGCTCCGCATTGGGCCGGTCGTAAGTTTGGATCGATTCTGCGATGGATAGCACTCGTTGTCTTTGGTATCGGCATGGCTGGGGTGTTTGCGGCTATGTCTCTGAGCGCTTTGCGATTACATCCTTGGCGATGGTGGCGGAACGTCTTGGGAATCATTTGTGGGTTCCTTGCGCTTGTTGTTCTTGTGGCTTTTTCTATTAGGCGACGAGCACGAGCCAAAGCTATACCGGGCTACATCAAAGTGTCTTCGCTGCTGCTCTGCAGGCAAGAGGATTCTACCGTCAAGAAAACCTCGGACGAGGTATTACCTCGTCCGAAGAAGAATGGGAAATCTCCCGCAGCTGCGCCGAATGCAAATGTTGGTGACACAACTTCATCGAGCAATGTTCCTGATGTCTCGCCTTCGTCTGAAGAAGCAGCGGGCAAAAAGCCGGCGGATAGTTCAGCTCCTGCGGCGAACAATAAAACGATGCGATATCAGACTGACCACGTAGTAGTGGAAGTCCATCCACTTGAAAAGGACAGTGGTTCCACACAAGAGCACAGCGCCAAGACTCTTGATATCCAACGGGAAGTCGTCAAGCAGCTGATTTACAGCGTCGCCCCGCGCATCGTCGACCTGTCGCACTTCCACCGCTTGCGTTCACGGCGTTCTCTACGTGAGAATCTGTCTTTGGTCAGTGTTCCAGCGTTGGGTTGTGCTTTATTGGTGTTCTTCGTATGGATCTCGCAAAGCAAACCAACACTTGAAGGTGTGCGTGGCTTCATCAAAGAACCTGATCGTTGGTGGAAGAGCCCGTGGCTATTCAATGCAGTGGTGATTGTGGTCATTGTCTGTTGCTTGTCTTTTGCGTTGAAAGACCGGCTGCGTCTCTCGAAAATCCAGGCCGCTGCAGAAGGCGTTTCGCTGTCGTATGAAGACAACAAGGCCAATCTCGACTATTTCGATAAGTACCTTGATGAAATCATCTTCCTGCTTGAGAAGGCGAACATCCGCTATGTGGTGTTCGAAGATCTCGACCGCGCTGATGACATGAACATCTTCTATGAGCTGCGCGAGCTCAACATGCTCATCAACTCGTCAACCCAAATGCACAACCAAACCGTAACCTTCATCTACGTCATGGGCGACGACAACTTCGCTTCGGCGTATGGTTCCCCATATGAGACAGCCGAAAACAAGGCTAAATTCTTTGATGTTAATGTATATGTACGACCGTTTGTCGCATATGGAAATGGTGCTGGAGTGCTCCAGGAATTGATGGAAGATAATGCGTTATGAAAATACGCATCTCAAAATAAGGGGAAAACAAAGACTGGTGAGGTGGAATAATGTCTGAAGATTATTTTGATAAGGAATTGTTGCGCTTGATTGCCAAACACTTTCCTGACTATCGCATATGGGTTGATGTTCGCAATCTATACTTTATTACTAAGCATCGTATTTATGATATGTATGGCACTGTAGATAATGGTGGAAATGGGCATCTTCTTTTGGGTAAGCCGTCTGAATGGTTTATGCCAAACGAGTGTTTAGCTGCATGCGTTTTACGTGTTGCTTACCCGAAATTAACTGAGAAGATCATTGCTAATGACAGCCCTTTCGATGATTCTTTTGGGGTATCGTACACCTTTAGAGAATTAGTTTCAAGATGTTATCGCGATAAAACACTCACTGTTGAAGAAAAGTCTGAAGATGATAGAAAGATAAGAGAATGGGAGAAGTATCCATTTATAGTTGACTGCATGCGTCCTTATTGGTTTACATCGAAGTATCCAATATATCTGATTGATTGGGAGGGGAAGATGACTCCTGGCGCTTGGCTGGTTATGGAAAGTGGTAATTCTATAAAAGGAGATGGCGGTTCAAATTCGGAATTATCTATTATGGAAGACGTATCCTATCTTCCATTGGGTGAAATTGATTGCAGGTCAGTATTTGAATGGTATCCAATTGATGTATATAATCGAATAACTTCGAATGTTTCGCTGTTGTACTGGTCTCTGACTATGGGAAAAGATATTCCTGTAGATCCCGTAGTTGTGTTTAAACGTAAGAGTCGTCGTGATGTAATATTTGATGTCATCAAAGGGGAGTTTCGTAAACAGTTTATGGCTTTGTGTAATCATGAAACCTCTAATTCGTTACTTGTCTCGTTTATTGCAACGCACACTTTTTTCGTTGTTGGGAATGCTTTTCAACGTATTTTGGAGAACGGTTTTTATGACTTGTATAAAACTTTATGCTCTCGCTTGATTGATGAAGTATTTACTGGCTCTAATTCCTATGTGGCCATATCATTTATCTATTTATTTTCTTACATCGATTTGCCAATTGTAAAGAACGATGTTAAGGAGGATGAGTTTTGCTTAATTGATGCAATAAATCAACATAAATATGTTATTGGTTCCTATTCCTCGAGGTTTAAGGATTCTGAGAGATTGTTGTATATTTATAAGCGTCTTTATCTCCATAATCCTGACTTTTATAAAAGTGGGTTAATTTCAGTTCTTGAATTATTGTGCTCAATGTGCACTTTCTTTGTTGCTCGCAATGATTCTATTGTTTGGGAAGGGATGACTCGAGAAAAACTAGTGGCAAAGCTGCGAGCTTATGTGTGCGAGAGGGTTGAAAAAGAATCATTATCAAATAATGACGTGAGGAATCAGCAGTTTCAGTCATTTAAGGAACGTTTGGATACCGGTTGGTTGCCGGGGGATGATGATGAACCTAGTGATGGAGATGGTGGCAAGCTGGAAAAGAAGTGACGGGTGATGCTGATAGCCGGGGTGCGACGTTTACTACGAACGTTACACCCCCAGCTATCTCTCCCCCACCCGGCTTCGCCGGGAGCCCCCTCGTCTGAACCGCACCCTGATTGTTGGACTGAAGTAATTCGGATTCGATGATTGGAGGTGCGGTTTCTCATGTCCGGGAATCGCAGGCGTCGTTATGACGATGGTTTCATGCGGCTCGTCGTTGGTG
>NZ_JBKEVG010000006.1:0-139069 GCF_056356955.1 Bifidobacterium sp. LH_419 | reverse complement strand
TCGAGCTTCGGCCTGGATGCAAAAGGAAAGGAAGACAACGGAAATCCTGCGACAGCATCCACACCACGCCCGGGATTTCTAAAACACCACGTTTGGTTCCTATAACCCTACGTACCGGCCCTTCATCGCCCAAGCGTGTCGCACACGCCCCTCACCCCATGGTGCGGTTTGAAGGTTTTGTAAAACCGCGGAAACAAGCCGTTTCCACCTACCGCACCATGGGGGTTTTACCGCACCATGGGAGTGCGGGCGGGGTAAATGGGGTGGTCAGGCGAGGGAGGCGACGGCGGCCTTGAGCTCGTCGACCTTGTCGGTGCGCTCCCACGGGAAGTCGACGTCGACGCGGCCGAAGTGGCCGTAGGCGGCGGTCTTCGCGTAGATCGGGCGCTTCAGGTCGAGTTCGTCGATGATCGCGGCGGGGCGCAGGTCGAACACCTTGCGCACGGCGGCGGCGATCTGGGCGCGGGTCACGCCCTCCTCGGTGCCGTAGGTCTCGACGTTCACGGAGACCGGGTCGGCCACGCCAATCGCGTAGGCGACCTGGACCTCGACGCGGTGCGCGAGGCCGGCGGCGACGATGTTCTTCGCCACCCAGCGGGTCGCGTAGGCGGCGGAACGGTCCACCTTGGACGGGTCCTTGCCGCTGAACGCGCCGCCGCCGTGGTGGGCGGCGCCGCCGTACGTGTCGACGATGATCTTGCGGCCGGTGAGGCCCGCGTCGGCGGCCGGACCGCCGAGCACGAACGAGCCGGTCGGGTTGACGAGCTGACGGTAGTCGTCATGCGCCACGTCGGAGCCGAGCACCTCGTCGAGAATCGGGTCGATGACGTGCGCCTTCAGCTGGTCGCGCAGCCATTCCTGCGTGACCTCCGGATCGTGCTGGGTGGAGATGAGCACGGTGTCGACGCGCAGCGGATGGTCGTTCTCGTCGTATTCGATGGTGACCTGCGTCTTGCCGTCCGGGCGCAGGTGCGGCACCTCGCCGCTCTTGCGCACCTCGGTCAGGCGGTAGGCGAGACGATGCGCGAGGTAGATGGGCAGCGGCATGAGCACGTCGGTCTCGTCGGTGGCGTAGCCGAACATCACGCCCTGGTCGCCGGCGCCCTGCGCCTCGTAGCGTTCCTCACGGCTGGCGGCGGACTCCTTCTCGCCGCTCAGACGGGCGACGCCCTGGTTGATCTCGGCGCTCTGGCCGGTGATGGCGACGATCACGCCGCAGGAGTCGGCGTCGAGGCCGACTTCGGAGGACGTGTAGCCGATGCGGCGCAGCGTCTCGCGCACCTTGGACTGGACGTCGACGTAGCCTTCGGAGGTCACCTCGCCGAACACGAGGAACACGCCGGTGGCGGCGGAGGTTTCGACGGCGACGTGGGACTGCGGGTCCTGGCGGAGCAGTTCGTCGAGAATCTCGTCGGAGATCTGGTCGCACACCTTGTCCGGGTGGCCTTCGGTGACGGATTCGGCGGAGATGAGCTTGCGCTCCTGGTTGGTCATATCATCCCTCTTTCGGACTTATCGCCCCGGCTCCGCGGCACGCGGGGCAAGGGCACAATGATACGTTGTGGTTGTTGTGTTGTCGGGACCGCACGGGATTGGCGCCTGGCGCCATGACGCAGCTTCGCAGCTACGAAAAAGGCCCGCACCAAACCATCGGATGATGGTCGGCGCGAGCCTCAGGTCGTTCGCTCCTGTCGTCCAGTTCTACACGACACGCCGTTTCTGGGCAAGCGTGTGTCGGAAGATCAGTTGCCTTCGGTCAGGTCGTCCTCGCCGAGGGTCTCCTCGAGCAGGCCCTCGTTGATCTCGCGGAAGGCGATGGACAGCGGCTTCTCGTTGTTCTGGTACTCGACGAGCGGGCCGACGTTCTGCAGCAGGCCCTCGTTGAGCTGGGTGAAGTAGGAGTTGATCTGACGGGCGCGCTTGGCGGCGAAGATCGCCAGCGCGTACTTGGAGTCCGCGTGCTCCATGAGATCGTCGATCGTCGGGCTGGCCAGACCGTCGGGGGTGGGGCTGGTGCCGAACTCCTCGTTGCCCTTGACCTCGGTGGTCTCGGTCTCGGTTTCTTCTGCCATATTCATGCTCCAAACCATGGAAAATCTATCTCAACCGCAACAAGTATAGACAGGTGCGGGGACTCCCCCGGCATCGCGACGATCGGCCGCGCGACACGCCGATGGGCCGGAGAATCCGGAAATCCGTTCCGACGGCCGGCGACGGACGGACGACGCCGGCGCCGTCGGAATGGACGGCATGTCAAATCCCAATGATGCCAACGATTCACGGACACCGTGATTGCCAACGTTTGCATCGAACCGGTTCGATACCTGCGGCGATTGCGCTCGCGAATCATCGTCCAACACGCCGGAATCCGAAACTCCCCCTTGCGCAGGTCACGATGGCGCGCTATTCTGAAACCGGTTTCAAACGGAGCCGAGAAAAAACAAGCAAAGCCACCAAGGGGCTTTGACCAACGAAAGGAATTATCATGTCGTTCAAGGATTCCATGATTCGCGGTCTCGCCATGTACGGTGCCAACGCGATGGCCCAGCACTCCATGGGCAACACCAAGGTCCTCTCCGACCTCGTCGAGTCCAACAAGCTCGGCCGCTGAACAAGCGCATAACGCATAAGACTTCGCGGCGCACGTCATCGCAAACAAGACAACAGGAAACGGGCGTCGCACACCGAAAATTGCAAACGTGGTCATCGGCCCAACGCCATGACCGAACCTGAAAGGAAAACATTATGTCGTTCAAGGATTCCATGATTCGCGGTCTCGCCATGTACGGTGCCAGCACGATGGCCCAGAACACCATGGGCAACACCAAGGTCCTCTCCGACATCGTCAACGACGCGCAGAAGATCGCCCGCTGAAACTGACTTGTCGGCTCGTGTCTGAGCCGACCGCTGTGTGAGAGAGAAGAGAAGACGGGGTTCCGGAATCATCCGGAACCCCGTCTTTCATATGCGTGGGCACCGACGCACATGGCGACGGATCAGCGCGGCACTGCGAAAACCGCTCACGGTGCGGTGACGACGCACGCGGCGTGAGCGTTACCGACGTAACATCCTCGTGAATTCCACATATTGACTCTTGACAAAACGCGTGTCCCGATTAAGGACTTGAATGGAATCATGACCGAAATGCGATCCGCAAAACTCATGTCCGGCCGCGTCTTCGCAGGCGCGCGCGCCCTCTACCGTGCCGCAGGCGTCAGCGGCGACGATATGGGCAAGAAGCCCATCATCGCCATCGCCAACTCCTTCGACGAGTTCCTCCCCGGCCACGTCCACCTCAACAAGGTCGGCCGCATCGTCTCCGAGGCCATCAAGGAGGCGGGCGGCATCCCGCGCGAGTTCAACACGATGGCCGTCGACGACGGCATCGCGATGGGCCACACCGGCATGCTCTATTCCCTGCCCTCCCGCGACATCATCGCGGACACCGTCGAATACCAGTGCAACGCGCACTGCGCCGACGCCCTGATCTGCATCCCGAACTGCGACAAGGTCGTCCCCGGCATGCTGATGGCCGCCCTGCGCCTCAACATCCCGACCGTGTTCGTCTCCGGCGGCCCGATGGAGGCCGGCACCACCGTCCTCGCCGACGGCACCGTGAAGAAGAACACCGACCTCATCTCCGTGATGTACGCCTCCGCCGACGACAACGTCTCCGAGGAGGACCTGCTCAACTACGAGAAGACCGTCTGCCCGACCTGCGGCTCCTGCGCCGGCATGTTCACCGCCAATTCGATGAACTGCCTGACCGAGGCCATCGGCCTCGCCCTGCCCGGCAACGGCACGATCCTCGCCTCCCACGGCTTCCGCAAGGAGCTGTTCCGCAAGGCGGCCCGCCAGGTCGTCAAGATCGCGAACCAGTACTACAAGGATTCCGACGACTCCGTGCTGCCGCGCTCCATCGCCACCAAGCACGCGTTCGAGAACGCGATGACGATGGACGTCGCGATGGGCGGCTCCACCAACACCGTGCTGCACATCCTCGCGATGGCCCAGTCCGCGGACGTGGACTTCACGCTCGACGACATCGAGCGCATCTCGCACACCGTGCCGTGCATCTGCAAGGCCGCCCCGTCCGGCAAGTGGGAGATTTCCGACGTGCACCGCGCCGGCGGCATCTGCGGCATCCTCGGCGAGCTCGACCGTGCCGGCAAGCTGCGCAAGGACGTCCATTCGATCGACTATCCGTCGCTCGAGGCCAAGCTCGACGACTGGGACATCATGCGCGACACCTGCACCGAGGAGGCCAAGACCCTCTACCACGCGGCGCCGGGCCACATCATCTCCCCCGAACCGTGGACGCACGAGACGCTGTTCGACTCGCTCGACACCGACCGCGAGCACGGCGCGATCCACGACATCGACCACCCGGAGATCCACGAGGGCGGCCTCGCCGTGCTGCGCGGCAACCTCGCCCCCGACGGCTGCGTCGTCAAGACCGCCGGCGTGCCGCAGGAGATTTGGAAGTTCCGCGGACCGGCACTCGTCGTCGAGTCCCAGGAGGAGGCCATCAAGGTCATCCTCGACGATACCCTCAAGCCCGGCATGGCGCTGGTCATCCGCTACGAGGGCCCGAAGGGCGGCCCGGGCATGCAGGAGATGCTGTACCCGACCTCCTTCGTCAAGGGCAAGGGCATCGGCAAGCAGGTCGCCATGCTCACCGACGGCCGCTACTCCGGCGGCTCCTCGGGTCTGGCCATCGGCCACATGGCCCCGGAGGCCGCGAACAAGGGCCCGGTGGCGCTCATCAAGAACGGCGACATCATCGACATCGACATCGAGGCCCGTTCCGTGAACGTCGAACTGACCGACGAGCAGCTGGCGGAACGCCGCCGCGAGCTCGAGGCCGGCGACGGCTACGTGGCGCACCGCGACCGCAAGGTCTCGCAGGCGCTCAAGGCCTATGCCGCGTTCGCCCGCTCCGCCGACAAGGGCGCGACGCGCGACCCGGAGCTCATCAACAAGCTCTCCGGCCTCGCCTGATCGGGACCCGTCGCGGCAAAGGCCGACGTCCACTACATGGGACGTCGGCCTTTGCCGTCTACGCCCCGTCCCCTATACTGTCGAATCGACAATTCAATACGCATCTTCAGGGCAGGGTGAAATTCCCGATCGGCGGTTCAGTCCGCGAGCATCGATCGATTGCGATCAGCAGTCGCGATGCCGAACCGGTGAGATTCCGGTACCGACAGTCATAGTCTGGATGAAAGAAGCTGCGGCGGCGTGGACCATCGGCCCGCGCATGCGACCGCATACCGTCGCATGCGCGCATCGGGCGATGCGCATCATGCAGCCCATCTCGAACACCCTGGATTTCGAACGGAATCCAGGGTGCTCGCGTTTCAGGGCCGCGAAACATGGCGCGTCTCGCCCGATGCCCGGGCAGCCGGAACCAAACCGGCACACGGCCCCACCGCCATCATGAAGCACCCTGGACATGCCCTATCGCAAGGAAAGGGGATTTTCATGGACGATAGGGACCTCATGTCCGTGGCATTGCGCCACGCACAACTCGGAGCGGGCAAGGTCAACCCGAATCCGATGGTGGGAGCGGTCATTGCGCGCGACGGCGCGATCATCGCCACCGGACATCACGACCATTTCGGCGGATGGCACGCCGAACGCGCCGCGCTCGAAGCGGCGAAACGCGACGGCGTCGACGTGCGCGGCGCCACGATCTACGTCACGCTGGAACCCTGCTGCCACACGGGCAAGCAGCCGCCGTGCACGCAGGCGCTCATCGACGCCGGAATCGCCCGCGTGGTGGTCGGCTCCCCCGACCCGAACCCGCTTGTCGCCGGCAAAGGCGTGCGCCGGCTCGAGGACGCGGGTATCGAGGTCACGCAGGGTGTGCTGCGCGAGGAATGCGACGCGCTCAACGAAATCTTCCTGCACTACATCACCACGCGCACGCCGTTCGTCATGCTCAAATACGCGATGACGCTCGACGGCCGCATCGCCACCGCATCGGGCCTGTCGCGCTGGATCACCGGCGAGGCCGCGCGCCGCCGCGTGCACGAGGACCGCGGCCGGTTCGCCTCGATCATGGTGGGCGTGGGCACGGTCGTCGCCGACGACCCGCAGCTCACCTGCCGCATCGACGGCGGTCACGATCCGATCCGCGTGATATGCGACACCGATTTGCGCACGCCTCGCGACGCGGCGGTCGTCGCCACCGCGCGCGAGACGCCCACGATCATCGCCACCTGCTCGACCGACGAGCCTCGCGCGCAGGCCTACCGCGACGCGGGATGCGAGATCCTCCACGTGCCGGCCGACGCCGACGGGCACGCCTCCGTCGCCGCCACCGTCGAAACGCTCGGCGGGCGCGGCGTCGACAGCATGATGATCGAGGGCGGCGGCGAACTCGCCTGGTCCGCGCTGCGCGACCAGGTCGTGACCAAAGTGAGCGCCTACGTCGCGCCGAAACTGTTCGGCGGCCGCACCGCGCCCGGCCCGGTGGGCGGCGCGGGCGTCGGCGCGCCGGATGACGCCTTCCTCCTCACGCACCGCACCGTCGCCGCGGTGGGCGACGACATCGTCATCGAAGGAGGCGTCGACTATGTTCACCGGAATCGTTGAGGACCTCGGCACGGTCGTCGGATTGGAGAACGGCGCCGACTTCGCACGACTGTCCGTCGACTCGCCGACGGTGGTGACCGATCGCACGGCGATCGGCGAAAGCATCGCCGTCAACGGCGTGTGCCTGACCGTCACGTCCGTGCGCGGCACGACGTTCACCGCCGACGTGATGCACGAGACGCTGCGACGCTCCTCCCTCGGCTCGCTCCGCCGCGGCGACCATGTGGACGTGGAACGCGCGATGCCCGCCGACGGACGGTTCTCCGGGCACATCGTCTCCGGGCACATCGACGGCACCGGCGTGATCACGTCAATCACGCGCGACGGCATCGCCGTCGTCTATACGATCCGCGCGCCGTATGCGCTCATGCGGTTCATCGCCGAGAAGGGATCGATCGCCGTCGAGGGGATCAGCCTGACGGTGACGCACGCCGGACGCGACACGTTCGGCGTGTCGATCATCCCGCACACCGCCGCGCACACGGTGCTGGACGAACGGCGCATCGGCGACGTGGTCAACCTCGAAACCGACCCAATCGCGAAATACACGGCGCGACTGCTGGAGATGCCGGCGGACGGCGGCACGGACGGCGTGACGGCCGGGACGGCCGGAGACGCCGGAACGGGCGCGATCACGGCGGACTTCCTCGCCGCGCACGGATTCTGACAACGACAAGACATCATCGAGAACGGAAACGACGGAAATGACGGAACAGACGCAATACACGGAACACACGCAACATACGAACCCGGACGACCCGGTGGCGCGCGCCATCCGGGACATCGCGGCCGGTCGCATCGTCGTCGTGGCGGACGACGAAAGCCGCGAGAACGAAGGTGACCTCATCTGCGCGGCCCGCCACGCGACACCAAGCAACATCGCGTTCATGGCCACGCACGGCAGGGGCCTGATCTGCACGCCGATGAGCCCGGAGCTCGCGACGCGGCTCGACCTGCCGCCGATGTGCACGGCGAACACGGACAGCCACCACACGGCGTTCACCGTGTCGATCGACCACGTGACCACCTCCACCGGCATCAGCGCGCGCGACCGCTCGCTCACCGCGTTGGCATGCGTCGACCCGGACACGCGGCCGCAGGACTTCCGACGCCCCGGGCACATGTTCCCGCTCGTCGCACGCCCCGGCGGCGTGCTGGAACGCAACGGGCACACGGAGGCGACCGTCGACCTGGCGCGATTGGCCGGACTCGAGCCGTGCGGACTGTGCTGCGAGATGATGAAGGCCGACGGCACGATGATGCGGCGCGACGACCTCAAGCGCTTCGCCGCCGAGCACGGACTGGCCTACATCACCATCGCGCAGCTGCAGGACTACCGCCGCACGCACGCGTTCCCGCACACGGTGCGCCGCGTGGCGCGCGTGAACCTGCCCACCGAATACGGGCGGTTCACGATGGTCGGCTACGAGTCGGACGACGGCGGCGAGCACGTGGCGCTGGTGATGGGCGACGACATCGTCTCCGGCGAACCCGTCCTGTGCCGCATCCACTCGCAGTGCCTGACCGGCGACGTGTTCGGCTCGCAGCGCTGCGACTGCGGGCCGCAGCTGCGCGAGGCGATGCGGCGCGTCGCCGAGGCGGGACGCGGCGTCATCCTGTACCTGAGCCAGGAGGGACGGGGCATCGGGCTGCTCAACAAGCTGCGCGCCTACGAGCTGCAGGAGCGCGGGTTCGACACGCTCGACGCGAACCTGGAACTCGGATTCCCCGCCGACGCGCGCGAATACGAGACCGCGGCGGCCATGCTGCGCGACCTCGGCGTCGCGTCGGTCGACCTGATGACCAACAACCCGGACAAGATCGGCCAGCTGGAGCAGGCGGGGATCGCCATCGCCTCGCGCGTGCCGATCGTCATCCCCGCGAACGCGTACGACGCGAACTACCTGTCCACCAAGGAACACCGGATGGGGCACCTGCTGGGAGCCCTGTCGGGCATGACGAATCTGTCCACCACGACGAACATGGCGACCACGACAAACCTGTCCACCATGACAAAGGAGAACTGAAATGACCGTATTCGAAGGACAACTGGTAGCCGGCGCCGCTTCCGCCGCCGGTGACGATTCCGCCGCCAAGCCGATCCGCATCGGCATCGTGGCGGCGAGGTTCAACGAGTTCATCACCTCGAAGCTGCTGTCCGGCGCGCAGGACGGCCTGCGCCGCCACGGCGTGGCCGACGAGGACGTGGACGTGGCGTGGGTGCCCGGATCGTTCGAGATTCCGATCGCGGCCAAGCGCATGGTGTCCACCGGACGCTACGACGCGGTGATCTGCCTCGGCGCGATCATCCGCGGCAGCACCTCCCACTACGACCTCGTGTGCAACGAGACCGCAAAGGGCATCGCCCAGGTGTCGCTGAACTCGGACGTGCCCGTGCTGTTCGGCGTGATCACCACCGAGAACATCGAGCAGGCCATCGAACGCGCCGGCACGAAGGCCGGCAACAAGGGCTTCGACTGCGCGCTCGGCGCCATCGAGATGGTCAACGTGCTGCGCGCCATCAGCGCCGGGGAGTAGACGCGGGGCGACTGTGCGGTCGGCTGGCCGGCCATTGGCTGGTCGACCGACCGCATCCGCTTCCCGTCAGTCGCCGATGATGGAGTTGACGATGGCGGAGACGACGGCCATGATGATCGAGCCGATCGTCGCCCACCAGAAGCCGTGCACATAGACGCCGACGCCGAACAGGCCCAGTGCGAGCCACGAGGCGAGGCGCATGAACAGCCAGTTGATGACCAGGTACAGCACGCCGAACGAGAGGATTGTGAACGGCAGGGCGATCGCCTGCACCACCGGTTTGACGGACGCGTTGATCAACGCCAGGAACAGGGAGAATGCGGCCACGCCGAGGATCGGCGGCTCCCCCACCGTCGTCATGCCGGGCAGCAGCACCACCATCACCGCCGCCGCGATCGTCAGCACCAGCCATTCGATCAGAAAGCTTCTCATAGCGCCCATCGTAACGGCGTATTCCGTGGGCTCGGCACGGGGGCGGCGGCACATCAACGGCATCTTCACCCACGGCGAGGCGAACCTGCACGGTCTGATGACATACCTGCATGGTTTGGAGGCGAACGTGCATGGTTTCCGTCCGAACGTGCATGATTCGGGAACGAACCTGTAGGCTTTCGGCGCGAACCTGCATAGTGGGGTGCTGAAGACAAAGCTCATGGCGGAATATATCAGGGATGAAAAGCCCGGAATTCCAGGGTACTTCGATTTGGCGGGCAACAGGATTCACCGGGGTTTCAGACCCCCACCGCGCACGTTCGGCTCCGCCAACTACACGTTTCCCTCAAAACCAAGCACGCTCGCCCCGGAATCCTACACGTTCGCTTCCGAACCGCACACGTATCCATCGAAACCATGCACATTCCTGATTCCGCCGCAATGCCTGGACAACACGCATGGGCATATCATGGAATCGGCGGCAGGAGAAGCCCGGCTGCCGCAACGCACGGCACGACGAGGTCGTCACGGTTGAAGGGAATAGGCTATGGCAGCAGCACCGGAGAAGACGGGGGCAACGACTCAGGATGCCGATGCGGTGAATGCCGCGAAAGGCAAAAGCAAACCTCGTTCCAATCGACGCATCAGGGTACGTACCGTCTCTGGAATTGTATCGCTGGTAGTAACCGTAATTTTTCTTCTCATCCTTCTCGGCGTCCACTTCGGCGGTTATGCCATCAAAACGATTCTGCCGACGACAATTGCCTTTTTGATACGTCATTGGTCAATTACGACCGCGGTTCTGTTGGGGCTTCTCACCTTGGCACTGCTTTGCCCCAACTGGTGGCCTTGGCTGAAAGCTTCGGCACAGAAGTTCATGGATTGGCTCAGAGGATGGCCACTGTTCGCGAGCATCACAGTCTGGGTGATTCTGGCAGTAGCACTGTTGGTCGGATTGGTGTGGCTATGGACCGGGCAAGTTCCGTTCGCACGCATACCGACGACTAGTTCCAGTAACACCGCTAATTCTTCTGGCATTATGTACGACGTACTGAAGATTGCATTGACCACCGTCGGCGGCATCGGCGGTGTCGCATTCCTCGTGATGAAATATCAGGATGGGCAGCGAAGCAAGCGCGATGAGATCAATGCGCGCATGAAGAACGCCATCGACCAGTTGGGCAATGAGAAATCATCGGTGCGAATCGCCGGCGTCTACGCGTTGACCGAAATCGCGGACCGTGAGCGCGGAGACTATCGCCAACGCGTTGTCGACATCCTCTGCGGCTACCTGCGCTCCAACGACCGCGGCACGCCAATCACTTCTGATAGCAACACGGATTCTGCAGCAGAGCCGAAGGGAAACGATACCGTTTCCGGTAACGAAGCAGGTAAGACAATCACACCGGGTATTCCAATACCAACCTTCGACGACCGCCCCGTAGAATCCACAATTTTCTCCGTCATGCGTACCCACCTCCTCAAAGAGCGCCACGACAAAGACGGCACAATCACCGTTGAGCAGCAACTCCCCTATGACCAACTCTGGTGCGACTGCAATTTCGATCTCCACGGAGCAACCTTTACAGAAACAATCAATCTCACGCAAACAACCTTCAGCAAAACTGCAAGATTCGATGAGTCAACTTTCAATATGCCTGTAGCATTTTCACAAACGCAATTCGATGAAGACATATGGTTTAGTGAGTCAAATTTCAATTCTGACGCTTATTTCAATGATGTGCGTTTCAACTCAACCGCGCAGTTTGACAGCACTGTTTTTAGAACGAAAGCTGATTTTAGTTACACAAAATTCATATTTGACGCGCATTTTCAATCTACTCATTTTTATGGAGAGTCACATTTCACCAAAAGCACTTTCGAAGAAAATTCAAAAGCACTTTTTAGCAGCGCACATTTTTACGAAACCACTTATTTCAATGACACAACCTTTGGAAACACTGCGCAATTCTATGGAGCTCGCTTTAGCGAAACAGCAATGTTCACAAGAACACACTTCGAGTTCATTGCAAATTTTGCCTACACATTCTTCAATATGAATGTGCGCTTTAACGGAGCGACGACAAAAACAAAAGCTGAAATTGAAAAGCGAGGACCTATCATAAATCCTGATTTTGATTTCATATTCCAACACAAAACTTTTTTATGCGATGCAGCTCAGTTTACACGTGGAAACATTCTGGAATTCCCAAACTCTATAACACTCACTAAGGAGGGATTACCAGAAGGAGCACGGTGGGCCACCAAGAATGACACGGATACAGACACCAATGAAAAGCATGAAGCCGACGAATAGCCCCTACCCCGCACCAATGGGTGTATCGTTTGACGTATGGTGACGATGAAGGAGATCGCGAAGCGTACGGGGGTATCCATTTCGACGGTGTCGTTGGTGATGAACCACCGCGACGCGGGGCGCGTCAAACCGGCGATCGCGGCGCATGTGCGCGAGGTCGCCGACGAGCTCGGCTATCAGGTCAATCCGATGGCGAGCTCCCTGCGCACGAACCGCACGCGCACGATCGGCTTCATCAGCGAGGAAGTCGCCACCACCCCGTACGCCGGCGGCATGATCCTCGGCGCGCAGTCGGCGGCCAGCCAGCTCGGGTATCTGCTCATCACCGTCAGCACGGACGGCGGCATGGACGAGGGCGAGGAGATCGACGCCCTCCAACGCTACGGTGCGGACGGCTTCCTCTACGCGAAGATGTCGAACCGCGTGACCGGCCTGCCGGACCGCCTCAAGCACAGTCCGGTCGTGCTCGTCGACGCGACTGATACGGCCGGCATGATTCCCAGCGTCGAACCGGACGAATACCGGATCGGCTACGACGCGACCAAACGGCTCATCGACGCGGGATGCGAACGCATCGCCTACGTCGGATGCTCCGAGCCGATGATCGCGCAGGAGGGGCGTCTCGCCGGCTACCGCGCCGCGTTGGAGGAGGCGGGGCGCAAGATCGACGACCGTCTCATCATCAGCGTGCTCAACAACGGCCCCGCGTTGGAGGCCGTCTCCGACCTGTTCGACTGGGAGCGGCCGGACGGGTTCTTCTGCTTCAACGACGCGCGCGCCTGGTACGTGTACGAGTGCGCGGCCCGACGCGGTCTCACTGTCGGCCGCGACGTGTCGGTCGTCGGCGTCGACAACCACCGCGTGTTCGCGGAGACGTTCTCGCCGCAGCTCACGACGGTCGCGCTGCCGCATTTCGAAATGGGATACTGGGCGGCCGCGAAGGTGATCTCGATGATCGAGCAGCGCGCTCTCGACGATCTCGAATGGCCGGAGACGACGGCACCGATGCCGCCGCTCGACGCGGAGATCCCGGCGAAGATCCACTGCACCCTGATTGAGAAGGAGTCGGTAAAGAAGGGGTAAGGGCCCTCTCTCAGCCCCCTCAGTCGGCCGTAGGCCGGCAGCTCCCCCTGAAGGGGGCGCAAGGAAATCGTCATGCGCTTATGGCGCATGTCCGTTTTCTTGCCTCCCTCTGACGAGGGAGGTGGCCGCCGAAGGCGGACGGAGGGAGAGACATGCGGCGTCAGCCGCGAAAAACGGCATCGGCCGTAGGCCGATTCGATTCCCCCGCGACCTGCGGCCGCTCTTCTTCTCTCCCCCAGTCAGCCTGCGGCTGACAGCCCGACCGCAATCACGGACAGCCTACGGCTGACCTTGCATCAGCTCGCCTGTCGGCTCACACATCGCCTACAAACACCTCCGGTGTTTGCCTTACGGCGATGTCCCGTCAGAGGGGGCCGCATGGCAATTCGAACCGGTTTGGCAAGGTGTTGTATCAAACGTTTGACGTGTTGGAAATAGTGAGACACGCCGGTGTTTCGTTTAACGTTTGACGTAAATCGTTTGACGGTTTATAGTGAATACCACAACGAACACGATTCCCCACCACGGCGCGGCAGCCGCGGGAGGAACCCCGCCGAGACCACGAAGGCCCGGCCCACAACCACAAAGCCATATGGAAGGAAGCGCCCGCGTCGCAGCGGACGCGAGAGACAAGGGAATACAACAAATGGCAAACACGGCAAAGAAGTCTCCGTGGAGGAACCCCTCCTACCTGCAGAGCTCCTTCGGCATCTTCATGTTCTTCTGCTCCTGGGGCATCTGGTGGTCCTTCTTCTCCAGGTACCTCATCGACGGCGTCGGCATGACCGCTGCCGAGCAGGGCCAGATCTACTCGATCAACTCGCTGGCCACGCTGATCATCATGTTCGTCTACGGCGTCATCCAGGACCAGCTCGGCATCAAGCGCAAGCTCGTCATCTTCGTGTCCTTCATCGCCATGCTCGTCGGACCGTTCGTCCAGTTCGTCTACGCCCCGATGCTCAACGCCGGCGGCACCACCCGCTTCATCGGCGCCCTCATCGGCTCCGTCGTGCTCTCCGCGGGCTTCATGTCCGGCTGCTCCCTGTTCGAGGCCATCACCGAGCGCTACTCCCGCCACTTCGGCTTCGAGTACGGCCAGTCCCGCGCCTGGGGCTCCTTCGGCTACGCCATCGTCGCCCTGTGCGCCGGCTTCCTGTTCAACATCAACCCGCTGATCAACTTCTGGGTCGGCTCCGCCTTCGGCCTCGGCATGCTGCTCGTCTACGCCTTCTGGATCCCGGCCGAGCAGAAGGACGAGCTCAAGAAGGAGGCCGATCCGAACGCGGCCCCGACCAACCCCTCCTTCAAGGAGATGGTCTCCGTCCTCAAGATGCCGACCCTGTGGGTGCTCATCGTCTTCATGCTGCTCACCAACACCTTCTACACCGTGTTCGACCAGCAGATGTTCCCGACCTACTACGCCTCCCTGTTCCCGACCATGGAAATCGGCAACGCCACCTACGGCACGCTCAACGGCTTCCAGGTCTTCCTCGAGTCCGCGATGATGGGCGTCGTCCCGATCATCATGAAGAAGATCGGCGTGCGCAACGCCCTGCTGCTCGGCGCCACCGTCATGTTCCTGCGCATCGGCCTGTGCGGCGTGTTCCACGATCCGATCTCCGTCTCCATCGTCAAGCTGTTCCACTCCATCGAGGTCCCGCTGTTCTGCCTGCCGGCGTTCCGCTACTTCACCCTGCACTTCGACACGAAGCTGTCCGCCACGCTGTACATGGTCGGCTTCCAGATCGCCTCGCAGGTCGGCCAGGTCATCTTCTCCACGCCGCTCGGCATGCTGCATGACCAGATGGGCGACCGTCCGACCTTCTTCACCATCTCGGCGATCGTGCTCGCGGCCCTGATCTACGGCATCTTCGTCATCAAGAAGGACGACCAGGACGTCGGCGGCGACCCGTTCTACACCGACAAGCAGCTGCGTCAGATGGAAGCCGCCAAGGCCTGATCCGACGCCTCTCCCCCGACCAACCCTCCAACCAACACCTGTGGCGGTCGCAACGGCTTTCCCCTTTTTCCCCGTTGCGACCGCCGCACCTTACACTTGAAACCGCCCCACCCCAACCGACTCCCATCAAATCCACCCAATCCACCCACCCCACCCACATCACACAAGGAAGTGCCATGACCGATTTCACCCCCGCCAACCCGGTCCTCACCCCCATCCGCGACCACGCCGAGGAGCTCGCCAAGGCCGAGGCCGGCGTCGCCGCCCTCGCCGCCAAGCGCAACGACCGCTGGTACCCGAAGTTCCACATCGCCTCCAACGGCGGCTGGATCAACGACCCGAACGGACTGTGCTACTACAAGGGCCGCTGGCACGTCTTCTACCAGCTGCACCCGTACGGCACCCAGTGGGGCCCGATGCACTGGGGCCACGTCTCCTCCGCCGACATGCTCACCTGGAAGCGAGAGCCGATCATGTTCGCCCCCTCGCTCGAGCAGGAGAAGGACGGCGTGTTCTCCGGCTCCGCCGTCATCGGCGACGACGGCGCACTGCGCTTCTACTACACCGGCCACCGCTGGGCCAACGGCCACGACAACACCGGCGGCGACTGGCAGGTCCAGATGCTCGCCACCCCGGACAACGACGAACTCACCTCCGCCACCAAGCAGGGCATGATCATCGACTGCCCGACCGACCAGGTCGACCACCACTACCGCGATCCGAAGGTGTGGAAGACCGGCGACACGTGGTACATGACCTTCGGCGTCTCCTCCAAGGAGAAGCGCGGCCAGATGTGGCTGTTCTCCTCCGACGACATGGTGCGCTGGACCTACGAGCGCGTGCTCTTCCAGCACCCGGACCCGGACGTGTTCATGCTCGAATGCCCCGACTTCTTCCCCATCAAGGACAAGGACGGCAACGAGAAGTGGGTCATCGGCTTCTCCGCCATGGGCTCGAAGCCGAAGGGCTTCATGAACCGCAACGTCAACAACGCCGGCTACATGATCGGCACCTGGGAGCCGGGCGGCGAGTTCAAGCCGGAGACCGAGTTCCGCCTGTGGGATTGCGGCCACAACTACTACGCGCCGCAGTCGTTCCACGTGGACGGCCCGGAGCACGACGGCGACGGCCGCCAGATCGTCTACGGCTGGCTGAGCCCGTTCGTCGACCCGGTCCCGATGCAGGAGGACGGCTGGTGCGGCCACCTCACCCTGCCGCGCGAGATCACGCTCGGCGATGACGGCGACGTCGTCACCGCCCCGGTCAAGGAGATGGAGGGCCTGCGCGCCGACACCTTCGACCACGGCGAGATCACGCTCGACATCGACGGCGAGAAGACGATCTGCGACGACGCCGAAGCGGTCGAGATCGAGATGACCATCGACCTCGCGCACTCCACCGCCGAGCGCGCCGGCCTCAAGGTCCACGCCACCGAGGACGGCGGCTACACGTACGTCGCCTACGACGACCAGATCGGTCGCGTGGTCGTGGACCGTCAGGCCATGAAGCACGGTGACCGCGGCTACCGCGCCGCCCCGCTCACCGAGGCCGAGCTCGCCGCCGGCACGCTGGACCTGCGCGTGTTCGTGGACCGCGGCTCCGTCGAGGTGTACGTCAACGGCGGCCACCAGGTGCTCAGCTCCTACTCCTACGCCTCCGAGGGCCCGCGCGCGATCCGCCTCTCCGCGGAATCCGGCTCGCTCAAGGTCACGTCGCTGAAGGTTCATCACATGAAGTCCATCGGACTGGAGTGAGGTCACTTTTGGTCTTGGTAGTCTCTCCCCCAGTCAGCCTTCGGCCGACAGCCCCCTCGTCAGAGGGGGCCAAAGAGACCAGAAAGACCACATAACATGACGGAAGGCCGTCGTCCCGAATGTTCGGGACGACGGCCTTCCGTTTATTTGCGATGATGCGCTATCAGTCGCGGCGCTTGATGACGGTCATCGCGGCGGCGAGCGCCAGCAGTGCGGCGACGCCCGCCACGGCGGCCACGGAGGCGCCGGTCGCGGTCAGCCTGCCGGCGTTGCCGCCGTTCGGCTTCGCGGAGGGCTTGCCGGCGCCGGGCTTGTTCCCGTCGGCGGAGCCGTTGCCGGAACCATTGCCGGAACCGTTCCCGTTGTCACCGGCGTTGCCGCCGTTGTTGTCGGAACCACCGTTGTTGTCACCACCGTTGTTGTTCCCGCCGTTGTCGCCGGAACCGCCGTCGTTCTTGACGACCTTGGCGGCGGAGACCCAGCTGAGCACCGGGCCGGTGCCGGTCGCGGACGACAGCGTGAACGTGACGACCTTGGCCTCGCCCTCGGGAATCGTCACCTCGCCGGAGGCGATGACGTTCCCGCTGTTGACGGACGCGGAAGCGAGCTCCTGCGCGCCGTCGAGACCGTCATAGGTGTAGGTGACGGTCGTCGGGCGCGTCTGGTTCCACCAGTCGTGCATGCCGAAGGAGACGGTGTGCGTGCCGGGGGCGAGCGTGAGCTTGTAGCTCAGCGTGTCCGCCGTGCCGTTCGCGCCCGCATAGATGCCGGAGGCGTACGGGTCGGCGTCGCCGGCGCTCTGCGCGCCGTAGTTGGCGGACGCGTTGCCCCAGCCCGTAGCCTCGTCGAACGCCTGGTCGGCCTTCGCATTGGCCAAACCGCCTTCGGTGAGCTTCTTCGCCGACTCGTACGTGGCGGAGGAGTCGCCGCCGTTCACGTCGACGAAGTATTCGAGGTTCTTCTCGACGCGCTGCACGGTGGCGGTGGCGGGCAGCGTCGTGCCGTCGACCGCGCCGCGCACCGTGGTCGGCGCGTAGTACTTCGCCTTGGCGGCGGAGTCGGTCAGCCACGTGACGTCACGCGACTCCTCCTTGCCGCCCACGGTGACGACCGTCACCTGCTTGGGCAGCTTCGGCGTCGCGCCGTCGAGGAAGGCGACGGTGCCGTCGACCGGCTTGACGGACTGGATGTCGTCGGCGTCGGCCTTGGACACGCTGATCCAGCTGAGCACCGGGTCGAGGTCCGTGCCCGCGTTGGATGCGGTGAAGCGGATCGACGCGGCCTTGTCGAGCGTGAACGTGATCGCGTCCGTGGCCTTCTGGCCGTTCTTCAGGTTCACCGACGCGGAGCCGAGCTCGGTGTCGCCATTGGTGACGGAGAACTTGACGGTGCGGTCGTTCCACTGCGCCCACCAGTCCTTCATGCCGGCCTGCACGGTGTACACGCCGGGCTTGAGATCGGCCTGGTAGACGATCGACTTGCCCTTGTTCGCGTAGAGGCCGGTCTCGTAGGCGTCGTTGGAGTCGGTGCCGTAGACCTGCGCGTCGCCGTCGGCGCCGAGCGTGCTCACGCGGCCCCAGCCGGAGGTGGCGTCATAGGCCTGGTCGCTGTGCTTCTGGCGGGAGGCGATGCCCTCGGACGCGGCCTGAAGCGCCTTGAAGTAGTCGGACTCGTTGTCCGGGTTCGATCCGGCGTCGATGTACAGGTACGTGTTCTTCGGGTAGATCGTCGCGGTGAACGACACTTCGACGTCGTTGAGCTCAGGCAGTCTGCCGGTGATGGTGACGTCGCCGGAGGGCTGGTCCTCGCCGAAGTACGTGTCCCACGTGACGGGCGTGGTGATGGTGCCGTTCTCGCCGCCGCGCTGGATCTCCAGCTTGGTGGGCAGCGACTTGAGCAGTCCGCTGACCGAGGTGGCGGTGGCGGGCAGCTTGGTGACCACGTCGACGGCCTCGTACTTGTTCAACTGGTCGAGCGTCCAGTCGGCGTACGGCAGGACGCGCATCGTGCCGTTGACCATCTGCATCGGCGTCATCACGTAGCGCGACTGGCTGATGTCGTTGCCGGTGTCCGGGTTGAACCAGCGGTCGCCCCAGTAGATGAACAGGCCCTTCTTCTCGTCCACGGGGATGATGGAGCTGGACTGCGTGTAGAACGAGTTGGTGTGGCTCTGCTCGTAGCCGTCGCCGTCCACGAACGGGGTGCCGATCTCATGGTACGGGCCCATGATGTTGTCGCCCTCGCTCTTCGTGTACTCGTTCTCGTTCGGCGCCCAGCCGGTGGTGTGCGAGTAGATGAAGTAGTAGTGGCCCTTCCACTTGACGGGTGCCGGCGACTCCTTCGAGTTGGTGGCGATGATCGCATACGTGTCGCCGTCCTTGACGGAGGTGCCCTGCTTCTGCTCGGCGACGGGCTTGGCGAGCTTGGTGTACGTGGAGTCGAGCAGGGAGATCGTCAGGTCGCGGTTCTCGTTGCTCGCGTAGATCAGGTACGCGTCGTCGACGCCGTCGTTGTTCTCGTCCTTGCCCTGGTCGATGTACAGGTTCATGTCGCGGGCCATGCCGGGGTTCGACGTGTTGTTGCCGGGGCTCATGCGGAACGAGCCGAGGTACTTGTACGGGCCGGCCGGGTTCGACGTGGTGCTCACGGCGACGCCCGCCTTGGCCTTCGAGTAGGTGGCGGTGTCCTCGTTGCCGTACTTGGGGCCGTCGGCGTGGAACCAGATCACCCAGCGCTTGGTGGAGGCGTTGTACGCCATCTTCGGGCGTTCGAACACGCAGCTGGTCTTCGTCGGGTTGGAGCCGTCGCCGTAGAGCGCCTTCAGATCCCACAGCAGCTTGTCGAGGGCCTCCTGCGGGCTGGAGATGTTGTAGTTGGAGGCGTCGTTCGCGAAGGTGCTGAAGTCCTTGCCGTAGATGTTCGTGTAGTCCGGGTCCTTGGCGATGTTCTCGACGTTGTAGTACTTCTGGTACACCTTGTCGCCGCCGGCGAGCTTGTTCTTGAGGTCGGCGTCGCCGAGGTAGGTCTGGAAGCCGAGCCCCTTGTCCGTCCAGTTGAGCAGGTCGTCGGAGTAGTAGATGCGCACGCCGTGGGCGACGAGACGGTCGGTCTTGTCCTCGCCGCACCAGATGTACACGTAGCCGTCGCCGTTGGCGTCGAGCTTCTGGTCCTCCTTGGCGAGCGTCGAGGTCTTCGCCTTGACGATGCCGGCGCCGTGCGCCTGGATCAGGTCGCCCTTATCGTCGAACATGCGGGCGCCGTTGGTGCCGGTGATGCCCGTGTAGTGGTAGATGAAGCGGACGGCCTTGAACGCCGTCTGCAACGTGTCGGCGGCCTTGGTCACGTCGTCGGCGGTGGCGTTCGCGTCGTCGACGACATTCTGCGCGGCGTCGCGCGCCTCGTTCAGCGCCTTGAGGTCGTCCGGGTTCGCCTTCCACGTGTCGTAGGGGGCGGTTCCGGAGTCGTCCGAACGGTAGCCGGAGGCGAGCGGCTTCAGATCCTTTTCGGTGGTCTTGCCGAGCAACGTCTTCAGCGTGGTCTTGTCCGTCGTCGGCGCGTCGGCCTGCGCCGTGGGCGCGGCCGCGTCGCCGCCGTCCGTCGCGTCGGTCGCGTCGCTCTTGGCGATTCCGTCCGTCGCCAGTTTGTCGGCGATGTCGGCCGACGCGTCGAGCGCCTTCTTCGCCTGTTGCGTGCCGTCCTGCGCGCCGTCGGCGTCCGTCGTGGATTGCGCGGACTTCGCCGCGTCGCCGCCGATCAGGCTGGACAGGTCGCCGGTGGACGGCGTGGATGCGTCCGTGCCCTCCTCGGCGTTGGCGGGAATCGTCATCGACGTGCACAGCAGCGTCGCCGCCGCTATCGCACCGATGAACCGTGTTCCTCGTTGCATGTATTCCTCCTTGAATTTCCTTCTGTTTCCTTCTTTGGTGAAGGCCGCCGCCCCGAACGCAATCGGAGCGGCGGCCTCGATCATCATGCCGCCGGCGGACCGGCGGCCGGGCTACCGGCTACTGCCGGCGCCTGCGCGTGATGACCAGCACGCCGGCCGCCGCGACGAGCAGCGCGACGACGCCGACCACGCCGGCCACCGAGGAGCCGGTCGCGGACAGTCCCTTGTTCGGCTTGGCCGTCGTCTGGCCGTTGCCGCCGGCCGCGCCGTTGCCCGGCGCGGGCTGCTGCTCCGGACCGGGCGTGACGGACGCGGCCTTCACGGTCACCGTGAACGTGGCGGACACGCCGCGGTAGGAGACGGTGACGGTCTTCTCGCCGGCGGTGGCGGAATCGAAGCCGGAGACGGTGTACTCGCCGTCGGCGAGCGCCTTGCGTTCCGTCTTGCCGTCGCGCTGGTAGACGGCGGCGACCTTGAGTCCGGCGAGGTCGAGCTTGTCGCCGACCGTGTACTCGGTCTTCGTCGGGGCGGTCACGTCGAGCGAGGCGAGCGTGGCCGCGTCGAACGTGACCGTGTAGGTGGTCGTCTTCGAGCCGTCGGCGGAGGTCACGGCGATCTCGGCCTTGCCGCCGAGCGCGCCGGTCTTGACCGCGTCGCCGGTCACCTTGACGGTGGCCGCGTTGTCCTTGGCGTAGGCCTGCAGGACCGGGTTCGCTTCGGCGTCGATCGGCAGCGCGACCGTGTAGTCGGTCGTGGCCGGGTCGAAGCCGCTGACGGTCGCGCCGTCGAGACGCAGGTCGCCGAGCGTCGCGTCGGCGGCGGGGGCCGCGACCTGCTTCGCCTCGTAGATGCGCACCTCG
Source organism: Bifidobacterium sp. LH_419 (assembly GCF_056356955.1). Lineage (NCBI taxonomy): Bacteria > Bacillati > Actinomycetota > Actinomycetes > Bifidobacteriales > Bifidobacteriaceae > Bifidobacterium > Bifidobacterium sp. LH_419. The sequence continues at coordinate 117,639 of NZ_JBKEVG010000006.1, read as the reverse complement.
GAGATCTTCGCGTAGTAGTTCGCGTTGTCCGCGTAGGTGAGCTTCAGGCGCACGCCCCTGGTGGCGGGCAGCTTGTCGAGCGAGACGGTGGTCACGTCGCCCTGGTTGATGCGCGGGCCGGTTTCGGCGGTGACGCCGGAATCCTTCCAGGTCGTGCCGTCCGCGTCGAGGACCTGCACGGCGAACGACTTCGGGGTGGCTTCGCCGAACGAGACGAAGTCGAGCGAGTGGAGCGTGCGCGCCTTGTCGAACGTGTAGCTCACCCACGGGTCCACGCCGGCGCCGCCGCTCTTCCAGTCGGACCACGCCTTGCCGTCGGTCGCGCCGTCGCAGGTGTTGCCGATGACGTTCGAGCCTTCCGTATAGGAGGCCTGCGCGTTGGCGCAGAACGTCTTGGCGAGGTTCTCGCCGTTGACGGTCTCGCCCTTGGTCACGTACACGGTGAGCGTGGCGGGGATGGTCGCGCCGGTGCCGCTGCCGTCGTCGACCGTGCCCTTGACAGTCACGGTGCCGGTCGAGGCGAGCTTGTCATCGGAAAGAGCGGACCAATCCCACGTCACGTCGCGCGCGAACGCCCCGGAGGCGCGCACATGCGCGTCGACGGTGGCGGGGGCGGCGGCCTTGACGTCGTCGGCGGTGGAGCCGGCGGCGACGGTGACGGACGCCGGGTCGGTCGCGGTGAACGCGCCGACGGTCACGGTCGCGGTGACCGGGAACTCGTTGCCGTAGACGTCCTTGGCGACGGCGGTCGCCTCATAGGTGCCTTCCTTGGCGACGTCCACCTTGGAGACGTCCCAGCCGGCGGCGGTGACGTCGGCCTTGCCCTCGCCCCACGTGTAGTAGAGGGTGACGGTCTTCGGCAGCGCGGCGGCCGCGTTCACGGCGGTCTGCACGTTCACGGCCTTGGCGCCGGTCGGAGTGACGTCGCGCAGCGTCCACGTCTGGTTGTTCGCGGGCGTGTTCGCGGTGGAGGAGGTCCACAGGCCGACCTTCGTGCCGGCGGCGGTGCCCGAGCCGTTCACGTCGAGGTTCTGCTTGGCGGCGGCGTTGAGCAGCTGGTAGCCGGAGCCGTCACCGGTGTTGAGGATCCACTTGGCGGCCGGATCGGACTTCGCCTGTTCGACGGATTCATCGGACAGGGCGTTGGTGCCGTCCTTGGAGACGAGCACCTTGCCGTCGGCGTCGGTGATCACGTACGCCTTGAGGTCGGGGCGCTCGGTGCCGGACTGGTCGATCTGGGTGAACGTCCAGGTCTGCTTCTTCGCGTCGGCGGCGGTGGAGGCCACGTCGGCGAGGGAGAGCGCGGAGTCGTCCTTGGCGACCTCGGCGACGGCCTTGCCGGACTGCTTGCCGACGAGCTGGTACGTGCGGCCGGTCGCGGCGGCGACGGCAGAGTCGGAGTGGCCGGTGACGCCCTTCAACTGGATGGAGGCGATCGAGCGGGCGGGGACCGTCACGGTGGCGGTCTTCGCGGCCTTGTCGATCACGACGGAGCCCGCGGCCTGCTTGACGTTGCTGGTCTTGGCGAACACCTCGGGGGTGGCGGAGTCGACGCCCTTGTCCTTGTCGGACTGGGCGGTCTCGGTCGTCAGGTAGAGGTCGCCGGACGCGTCGTCGGCGATCTGGCCGTACTTGGACAGGTCGATGACGAACGTCTGGGCGTTGGTGCCGGAGTTGCGGTGCACGATCGTCTGGGTCGCGCCGTCGGCGGAGGTGGCGGTCATCGTGTTGTCGGTGTCGTTGTTGGCGATGACCTTGTCGCCGGCGTGGATGAAGCGGGTGATGGCCTTGACGCCGTTGTACTTCGCGTTCGCGATGACGGTGCACGGGGCGAGGCCGTCGGTCGTGCCGCCGTTGTTGTTGACGCGGCGCTCCGAGTACAGCTTGCCGTCCTTGCCGGCCACGGTGCAGTCGAAGTCGATGAGCACGGTGCCCCAGTTGGTGTTCTCGCCGGCCGGGTTGACGTTCGAACCCATCTGCATGTTGTAGAGGTCCTCGACGACCTGCCAGAACGTGAAGTCCTTGGACTGCAGGCGGGGCACGTTGGAGCTGATGTAGCTCATCATGCCGAGCGCGTTGTCGAAGCCGTACGGGTTGTACGAGCCGGACTGCCAGGAGCCGTCCACCTCGCTCATCGAGAGCTTCTTGCCGTCGGCCTGCGCGATGTCGCGGGCGAGCATCTGGCTGCCGGTGGAGTAGGCGTGCACGTTGTACTGGCCGACGAGGTCCTTGACCTCCTGCGGGTAGTCGTTGTAGGACTTGACGAAGTCGGCGGAGTTGGTGGCGTCGGTGGCGGAGATGATCGTGTCCGCGTTGCCCTTGAGCGCCTTGGACAGGGCCTTGATGGTGGCCTGCTGCTCGGCGTTGTTGACGTGCATGCCCTCCTGCGGCTTCTTCAGCGCGTTGGAGTACGGCGTGACGGTCTTGTCCTTGTCGGAGTAGTACTTGCTCCAGTAGTTGTTGATGAGGTTCTCGTTGGAGTCGCCCTTGCCGTCGTAGTCGGAGGCCTTCTGGGACGGGGTGCCCCAGTAGCTGGTCTCGGACTCGTTGAACGGCTCGACGGTGTCGACGTTCACGTTCGCGCCGAGGCTTTCCAGATGCTCGACGTTCTTGGCCATGTACTGGGCGAACTTCTCCGGGTCCTTGAGGTTGTTCGAGCCGGAGTTGTATCCGCCGGTCGCGTAGCCGCTGTTGGTGAGGAACCACGGGGCGGAGTTGGCGAACGCCTCGATGTCGGTGATGTCGGCCTTGCCGTTCGTGCCTTCGGCGCCGCGCTTGATCCACCAGTCCTGGGCCGCGGACTTGCTGAAATCGTACTGGCTGTCGTCGGTCGGGTCGAACGCGGCGGCGAGCTTGTCCTTGTCGGCCTGCTTGGTGGTGACGCCGCCGTAGACGTTCTTGGAGCCGTCGGCGTCGTCCTTCCACGTGCCGGGCACGGCGGCGCCCTGGCGCATGAACGGGTAGCCGTACGCCACGTCGGAGGCGTTGCCGCCGCCCACGTTGTAGCGGGCCATGTTGAGGTCGAGGCCGTCCGAGCCGAAGATGGACTGGTAGAACTGCTCGCGCAGCTGCTTGCCGTATGCGACGGCCTTCTGCTTGGACGCCTCGTCGCCGAGGTTGGTGGTGATGGACGATTCCTCGCCGAGGCTGCCGGTCGCGTTCGCGAACCATGCGAGCGAGGTCCCCCAGCCGTCGAACTCGTTGGCGTACCACGGGTTCGGCGTCACGGTGACGGCCGTGGCGCCGGCGTCGGCGGCGTTCGCCGTGCCGACGGCCGCGAACGCGCCGCCCGTCGTGAGCGTCGCCGCGGCTACCAGCGCCGCGAGCGACCTTCCCAGTGATTTCATTGATTCTCCTTGCCTTGTCGTTCCGCCGTCGCCATCGATGCGGCACCGCGTCTTCGCATGTGGGCCGTTCCACCGGTTCCGGCGTCCGCGTCGGCTCCTTCACCCGACGCCCGGAATGTTTGCGCAAACATCCCGATTGCGTCCCATCATACCACAAGAGCGTCGCCGAGGCGCCGTCGAGGCCGTCGCCACCCCGCGCGCGGCGGCGCGGCGGCGACGGTCCGCGGACGGCCCCGTCACGGCCTATACTGTGTGCGGCAGACGCGCGCCGGCCGGGAACGGCGGCGCGCGAACGACACGATGCGACCGGACGACGCGCAGGCTCCTCACCTTACTGTCCCACGTCCCGGCCGCGAGAAGGAAGCAAGGTGACCCTCATGACAGGAACGACGCACACGACCCCGCACGCGGGACCGACGGAACCATCCGCGTGGACGCGCGTCATCGCGGCGGTCTCGCGCCGCATCCCCACCATCATCGCCGTGGTCGCGCTGTTCGGCGTCTGGGAGGCGTGGGTGCGCATCGGCCACGTGCCCTCCACGATGATTCCCGCGCCGAGCGAGATCCTCCAGGCGACGATCGAGGTATGGCCGACGCTCGGACCGGCGGCGGCCGTGACCACGTACGAGGGCGTCGTCGGATTCCTGTTCGCCGTGCTGCTGGGCGTGCTCGTCGGCATCGGACTGTACTGCTCGCGCGTGTTCAACGCCGCGTTCTACCCGCTGCTCGCCGCCGCGCAGACCATGCCGCTCATCTCCATCGCGCCGCTGTTCCTCATCTGGTTCGGCTTCGAGACGTCCGGCAAGATCGTCATCACCGCCGTGTTCGGCCTGTTCCCGGTGGCCGTGCAGACCGTGCGCGGGCTCGAGGCGGTGCCCGAATTCTATTCGGACGTGGCCCTGACCTGCGGGGCGACCCGCTGGTGGACCCTGTGGCACGTGAAGCTCCGCGTCGCGGCCCGCCAGATCTACGGCGGCATCCGCGTGACCGCCGCGTACATCTTCGCCACCGCCTCCACCGCCGAATACCTGGGCGCACGCAAGGGCCTCGGCATCTGGCTGCAGGCCGCGTACAACTCGTTCCGCACGCCGCTCATCTTCTCCGCCACGTTCACGATCATCGCGATGACCTGCCTGCTGCTCATCGCCGTGAACCTGAGCGAGCGCCTGCTGCTCGGCCCGGTCGGCGACGACGCCGATCCCGACGCGGACCAGTGAGCGTGGTGTCATGAATGTCATTCGTGACACCACGCAGGTTCATCCGCCACCCCTCATGACGACCAAGGTAATACACTGGGGAGGATGAATCAGGAAACAGCGGGAGTCGTATATACCAAACCTTGGGTGGTGCAGCTCATGCTCGACATGGCTGGATACGTCGCAAATCGCGGAAAGGCACTATCGGAGCGTCTCGTGGTCGAACCCAGTTGCGGCGACGGCGCTTTTCTCGGAGAAATCGTACATCGGCTCCTTGCCGATTCCACCCCCACCTCCGATGAAGAATGGAAACAGCTGGGTGATGCAGTACGCGCGTACGATATCGATGAGCAGGCGGTGAATCGTTGCCGGGAATCCGCCGCGGGGATTCTGCATCAATATGGTTGCCCCGAAAGCATCGCGAAGGCTTTGACCGTCCGATGGATCACCAAAGACGATTTCCTCCTATCCGGAATTCCCGAAGCAGATTGGGTCATCGGCAATCCTCCCTACATCCGTGCCACAGATATGGATACCGTCACACGCGAACGGTACATGGCGGTCAGCAATTCGATGACAGCAGGAACCGACATTTACGTCGGATTCTTTGACCACGGCATCGACTCGCTTAAGCCAGGCGGCAAACTTTGCTTCATCTGCTCCGATCGATGGCTGCAGAATCAATACGGCACTCGCCTACGCGAAAAGATCGCTACCGAGGCGAATCTCGACACATTGGTCCGCATGCACGGCGTAGATGCGTTTGCAGAAGAGGTAGATGCTTATCCGGCAATCACCCTCATTACAAAATCCCGTCCATCTGAATCATTGAAATACATAGACTGCGCGTCGAATTTTACCGATTCGGACGCATCCTCGGTGCTCGCATGGATAAGCACCCCATCCGAGGTATCCGGATTGCGATTTTCCGCAGCAATCGCCCGAAAACCGCAATGCCCATCAGATATGTTTCCGCTGGGAACCCCCGATGATATGCGATTCGTGCTGCGGGCTCAGGAGCGGCTACCCAAATTGGAGTCAACGGGCGTGAACCTTGGTATCGGAGTAGCTACGGGCTGTGATGCGGTCTTCGTGACGGATAATCCCGATCTCGTAGAAAAGGATCGGATGCTGCCATTGTTCTATATGCGCGATCATCGACGTCATATCAACAAGCAACGCTGGCTGGTCAATCCATGGAATCCGGATGGTTCTTTGGTGAATCTCAATGATTATCCGATTATGGAGGCCTATTTCAACGACAATCGCACCAAACTCGTCAAGCGACATGTAGCCAAGAAACACACTTCGGCGTGGTACCGAACAATCGACAAACTCAACCCATCCCTCATGCACCGCGACCTGTTGCTTATGCCCGATATGGCCGCGACACCGGACCCCATTCTCAGTCGAGGAAAATACCCGCACCACAATTGCTACTGGATTGCCAGCGATGTGTGGGATCTACCAGTACTCGGCGGATTGCTGATGAGCGATCAGACCAAGACGTTCATCGATTGTCTCGGAGTGAAAATGCGCGGGAGGACACTCCGTTTTCAAGCCCAGTATCTGCGGCTACTCCACGTTCCCCAATACAGTGATATCGCTCGCCCGACGCGCGAGGCTCTGGCTCAGGCGTTTCACAACGGAGACAGGGAACTAGCCACCATTTCGACACGACAGGCGTATAAGGAGGCCTTGTCATGAGAAACGACGTCAAAGCGGCGATTCTGCAAATGTACCGCATGCTTGAGGAAGCCGCCCAACGGCAACGTACCGCCGGCGACATCGATCGTGGACGCAGAGCCGAAGCCACGTCAGGACGGCATCTCGACCCACTCGCCGATTTGATTCGCGAGGACCTCATTGCCGGAGGATTCTCCCCCGACGACATTTTTGACGGCACGGCGTATCAACTCCGTCTTCCCGGCTGGTATCGGCGCTCGAAGAACTGGGACATAGTCGCTCTTAACGGCGATGACGATTTGGTGGCGGCGATTGAACTGAAATCCATCACCAGTTCGTTCGGGAACAACGCGAACAACAGAGCCGAGGAGGCCCTGGGAAGTGCAGCCGACGCTCACGCAGCGTTCTCCGAACACCTTTATGGCGCCGACGCCATGCCTCCGGCGCTCGGCTATGTCATGATTGTCAAGAATTGTAAACAAAGCCGAGATGCCGGGCGAACCACACAGCAAACGCTTTTCGACACGGATTCCGTATTCGAGAATGCCTCGTACTTGGACAGATTCCGAATTTTGTGCGAAAGACTGAGAGCATCAAACCTGTATCAGGCAGTATGGCTGGTATATGCCGATCCAGACACAGGAATGGTTACGGAGCCCAGTCCGACGTTGACCTATGAGAAGTTCATAGCTACCATTACCGCGACCCTTTCGATTCATCGAGCGTAAACGATTCAGCCTTCCACCCACAGAGTCGATTGTAGATATCGATGGATACGAAAAAAAGAGAAATGAGATAAGCCTCCTCTACCCTCCCCTCTATAATGGCAAGCGCTTGTCCGGCGTGTGGCAAACGGCCCCCTCTCCCCTTTTTTCGCTTCGCATGGGAGGGCGGCCGGGGCGCCGGTCGGGCGGACTGTCAGGCCCTCCATGCCGTTCTCTGCCGATCGTCCGTCCGGAGCGACACCCAGAGAACGGTTGAGAGACAACGAACTAGGGATTCATCATGAAGCACAGCCTTGTGACCAAGGCCATCGCCCTCGTGGGCGCGATCGCCATGACGATCGGCGTCGCCGCGTGCGGCCAGAGCAACGACTCCTCCTCCACCGACGGCCTCAAGAAGGTCACGTTCATGCTGTCCTGGGCGCCGGACACGAACCACATCGGCGTCTACGTGGCCAAGAACAAGGGTTGGTTCAAGGACCAGGGCCTCGACGTGGACATCGTGGCCGTCGCGCAGGCCGGCGCCGAGCAGGCCGTGAACAACGGCAACGCCGACTTCGCGCTGTCCAACCTCACCAACGTGGGCATGTACAACCTCAAGGGCGCGCACCTGAAGCAGGTGCTGCAGGTCCAGCAGAAGCCGAGCGCCATCTGGTGCGCGCTCGCCTCGAACACCGCCATCAAGTCCCCGAAGGACCTGGACGGCAAGACGTTCGCCACGTTCGGCTCCAACGAGTCCGACGCGGTGGTGCGCCGCATGATCCAGACCGACGGCGGCAAGGGCGAGTTCGACAAGGTGACCGTCGGCACCTCCACGTTCAAGACGCTCGAATCCGGCAAGGCCGACTTCGGCGGCTTCTACGCCACCTGGGAGGGCGTGCAGGCCGACATGTACGGCCCGAAGCTCAACTGCTTCACCGAGCCCGACTACGGCGTGCCCGGCAACGCGGACGCGATCGGCGTGATCACCAGCGACAAGACCATCAAGGAGAACCCGGACCTCGTGAGGAAGTTCACGCAGGCCACCCAGAAGGGCTACGAGTACGCGTACTCCCACCCGGACGACGCGGCGGACATCCTCGTCAAGGAGGCGCCGGACGCGAACCTCGAGAAGAAGTTCGTGCGCAAGAGCATGCAGACCGTCGTCGACGGCCAGTACTGGGGCGATCCGGCCAAGATCAAGGACGGCTCCTTCGTGCTCGGCACCAACGACTTCGTCGAGCCGCAGAAGTACTTCGACTTCCTCGCCCAGGAGGACGCCTACACGGATTCCCACGACAAGGTGATCCACAAGGCCCCGAACACGAAGGACTTCGCCACCAACGAGTTCCTCGGCAAGTAACGCCGACTTGAAACGGCTCCCCTTGTCAGGGGAGCTGGCCCGCGAAGCGGGACTGAGGGGTAGTCGACCGCGGATATACGACGGCGTGCTCTCCCCCAGTCTACCGAACGACAAAGCCCCCTCTGACGAGGGGGCTTTGTCGTTCGGTAGACTGGTCGGCATAGCCATCATGGGAGGGGACGATCATATGGACATCGACCATACGGCCTGCAGGACCCGCGTCGTCGCGTGCGTGGATACGGGCGTCGACGACGCGATGGCGCTCGCGTACCTGCTCGCCTCGGCGGGCGAATGCGAACTGCTCGGCGTGCTCGCCGGCTACGGGAACGTGGACGCGGCCACGGCCGAACGGAACACGCGGATCGTGCTCGACCTGTTCGGCGGGCACGACGTCCCCGTGTTCCGTTCCTCGACGCATCCCTCATGGGCGGACGCGTTCATCCCCGACGCGGGATGCGCGCAGTTCCATGGGGCCGATGGGCTGGGCGGGACCGTCGGCGCGGCGGCGGCCGACCCGTCCGAACCGTCGGTACCGAAAGGCGCGATCGTGTCCGTGGGCGGCTACCGGACGGACGACCCGCATGCGAATCCGGCGGCTCCGGCCTCGCCGGCAGCCTCCCGTCCCGTCGCCAGATTATCGTACGGCCGCCCCCACCGGCCCACGTCCACGGCCTACGCCGGCCTGGACGCGGACGGGGACGGCATCGACTTCCTCATCGACGCGGTGCGCATGTTCGGCCGCCGCGTGACGGTGCTCTCCACCGGGCCGCTCACCGACGTGGACGCGGCGATCCGACGCGCGCCGGACATCGCCCCGAGGCTCAGGCTCGTGATGATGGGCGGCACGCTCACCCAGCCGGGCAACTGCTGGGACGCGGTGGCCGAAACGAACATCATCCAGGATCCGGAGGCCGCGGACCGCGTGTTCCATTCCGGCGCGGACGTGACGATGGTCGGCCTCGACGTGACGCACCAGTGCCTGCTGCCGCGGCGCGCGGTCGCCCGATGGCTCGACGCCGGAACCGACCGCGGCCGGTTCCTCGCGCGGATCGCCGGATTCTCCATCGCCGCGAACCGCAACGCCGATCCGAAGCTCTTCGCGGCCGGCATGCCGTTGCACGACCCGCTGGCCGCGGCGGTCGCCCTCGACCCGACGTTGGTCTCCACGTTCGACGTCGCCCTGCGCGCCGAGACGGCGACCGGCGACTTCACCGGCGTGCGCGGACGCACCACCGGCGACCCCGTGGGGCTCGTCACGCCGGACGTGCCGCGCGTCCACGTCGCCCTCGGCGTGGACGCGGATCGTTTCGTCGGCGAGTTCACCGACCGTCTCGCCATGATGTGCGACGCCCGGCCGTTGCTGAGGTACCTCTGACGCCCCTAGTTCACTTCTTCACGCCACCGAACCTGCGGTCGCGGTGGATGTAGTGGTCGATGGAGCGCCACAGGACCTCGCGGCCACAGTCGGGGAACAGCTCGGGCACGAAGTCGAGCTCGGCGTAGGCGGCCTGCCAGGGCAGGAAGTTCGAGGTGCGCTGCTCGCCGGAGGTGCGGATCACCAGATCGCAGTCGGGCACGTCGGGCAGGTAGAGGTGGTCGGCGATCATCTTCTCGGTGACGCGGTCGCCGCTGATCTTCCCGTCGCGCACGTCCTTCGCGATGGCGGCGCAGGCGTCGGCGATCTCGGCGCGGCCGCCGTAGTTGATGCAGAACACCACGTCGATGACCTTGTTGTGCTTCGTGCGCTCCTGCGCGACCTCGAGCTCGTCGATGACGGACTTCCACAGCTTCGGACGGCGGCCGGACCAGCGCACACGCACGCCCCACTCGTCCATCTGCGCGACGCGGCGGTGGATGATCTCACGCGAGAAGCCCATGAGGAAGCGCACCTCCTGCGGGCTGCGCTTCCAGTTCTCGGTGGAGAACGTGTACAGCGACAGGTAGCGCACGCCCGCCTCGATCGCGCCGGCGATCGTGTCGAACACGACCGGTTCGGCGGCCTGGTGGCCGTTGGTGCGGATCATGCCGCGCTCCTTGGCCCAACGCCCGTTGCCGTCCATGATGACGCCCACGTGGCGGGGCACCTTGCCCTTGGGAAAGTCGGGGATGCGGGAGGGGTCGGAGAAGGGGGCCGCCGGGATGTTCAGCGACGTGTAGTCCACGTTTTCGAAAGCCATGTCTGTCAATCTAGCAGTCGCATGGAACGTAGCGGGCGCTCGAGATAGTACTCGGCCCAATCCTCCACGAGACGCGCGGTCTCGGGCAGGAGCCCGCGGCCGTCGAGCTCCGTCCAGTCGCCGTCGGTCAGCGCCTCGAGCTGGGCGAGCGCGAGCGGCGTGATGCACTTCGCCTCGGGCGTGTGGTCCTTCGCGCACATGAGGCCGCCGGCGGGGATGGACAGGTACACGCCGGCGGAAAGGCCGCCCGTGAAACCGTCCGTGAAACGTTGCGGCTGCTGGGTTTCCGCCGTGCCGCCTTCCGTGGAACCGCCTGTGAAACCATCCGTGAAACGCCGTTGCCCGCAGACGACGCACGCGTGCAGGCGCGGCGACCAGCCGGCGAGCGCGAGCGCGCGCATCACGTAGGAGGCGGAGATCTGGTCGGAGGCGTGCGCGTGCTTGGCGAGCGCGTTCAGCGCGCCGATGAGCAGCCGGTATTGGCCGGCCACGCGCTCCTCCTCCGCGCCGACGATCTTGTCGGCGGTCTCGACGATCACGTTGGCGGCCGTGTACGCGTCGTAGTCGGCGCAGATCGGTTCGGCGTAGGCGGCGACGGATTCGGCCTGGGAGACGACGTCGAGCGAACGTCCCTGCGCGATGAGCAGGTCGGCGCGCATGAACGGTTCGAGGCGTGCGCCGAAGCGTGATTTGACGCGGCGCACGCCTTTGGCGACGGCGCGGATCTTCCCGTGGTTGCGGGTGAGCAGGGTGATGATCCGGTCGGCCTCGCCGAGTTTCGCGGTGCGCAGCACCACCCCTTCGTCTCGATACAGCGGCATGGTTCCCCATTATGGTGCGACGTGTGACCGGCGACGTGCGGCCGGTCCCGGGACACCCCCTCAGTCGGCTTCACCGACAGCTCCCCCTCAAGGGGGCGCCGGAGAACAACGAATCAGTAGACGAAGAGGCCCCAGAAGGCGAAGAAGAAGAGGACGTGGAGCATGGCAGCGGCGGTGAGCCAGAACAGGACGCGTCCGAAGCGCGTGTCGGCGAGCACCGGTTCGCGTCCGGTCACGATGCCGTGGATGGCGTCGCGCCGGGGCGGCCAGCGCAGCACGCCGCGCCGGGAGGCGACTTCGATGAGCCGGGCGAACACGCGCGACCACGCCCAGACGACGAGCGTGCACACGATCTCGATGACCGGCCAGCTCCACCAGATCATGCCCGGCTCCTCGTCGGGCGCGGCACCCCAGGCGAGTCTGACCACGGCCATGACCACCTGGCCGAGGCCGGCGGCGAACAGGAGGAGCGTCGCCATCGTGGTGACGGTGAGCGTGACGAGCGCGTTGCCGAATCCGTGCCGGAATCCGAGCCCCGGGTAACGCACGCCCCGATTGCGCCGCCGCAGCCGAAACGCGATGCGCCGGCCCAGCGCGATAAGCCAGGCGACGAGCGTCGCCAGCAGCAGCACGAGCATGCCCGCGTGCAGCACCGTGCCGTAGATGGTGAGCGAGCGTCGCGGCGTGAGGTCGTCGGGCACGGCGATCGACTGGTAGATCGTGTCGCCGGCGACGCGCTCCGATGTCTGGCGAAGTCCCGCGGCGGTGCCGGACGCCCAGGCGATCACGTCGTCCACGTAAGCATCGGCGAATTTGGTGCCGGTCTCCGCCTCGTCGCCGAGCCGCAGCACGTGGTTGGCGACCGGGTAGCTGCGTACGGTCACGTCCTTGTTGCCGGCCGCGTGGGCGAGGGCGAGCATATGCGTGACGCCGTCGACCTGCGCGGTCATCACGTCCTTCGACCCGTAGGCGATGAGCGTGGGTATCGCATAGGCGGACGTCTCGGGCAGGTCGAGGTCGAAGTTGTGCAGGCCGAACAGCGCCGTGTCCGCGTTGAACACGCGGCGCACGATCGACTGGTAGCCGTCGTTCGCGCCGACGAGCGCGAAGTCCTGGGAGACGAAGAAGCCGAGCGAGCGGCGCGGCGTGAACACCATCGGCGACAGGAGAATCTGGAACGCGACGTCCGGATCGTCGGCGAGCAGGTATTGCGAAATCCACGTCGATTCGCTGGTCGCGTAGATGCCGACCTTGGCCGCGTCCACGTCGCTCCGCGCGCGCAGCAGGCCGATCGCGGCGTCGTAGACGCGCGCGGAGGCCGGATAGTCGCGCGTGATGTCCGTGGTGGACCAGACGGGCTTGTCGATGACGGCGGTGACGAAACCGGCCGAGGCGAGCGCCGTGGCCATGTCGCCGAACGAGTTGTAGGCGGTGCCGAAGCCGGCGCCGTGCATGAACACGATGCCGGGGCGTTTGCCGGCCGCGCCGGCCGGTCGGCGGATGAGCACGGTCACGTCCTGCGTCTCGCTGTCGCCGTCGCCGTGCACGCGCCACGTCGAGTCCGCGGCGGCGTCGACCTTCACCCGGCGTGCGCCGCCGACCTGCGTGCCGTCGCGGCGCACGGTGATGGAGACCGCGGATTCCTTCACGTCGTACGCGCCTTCGCCGGCGGCCGTCGCGGTGCCGCCCGACGCGCCGTCGAACGTGACGGACGTGTCGTCGGTGAGCGTCGCGACGGTGCGTCCGGTCGGTTCGTTGTCCCACGGCACGGTGGTGAGGTTCGACACGGAGACGAGCAGGCCGATCAGGATGATGAAGATCGGCAGGCTGACGGACAGCCTGCGCCATCGCGACCACGGCATCTCCCGTGTCGCGTCAGTGCTGTCCGATGCATGCTCGTCGCGCGTCACACCGCTCCCCCGCGTCCGGCTCAGTGGCCGGGATGCTGGATCGGCACGACGACCGGGCCGGTGGAGCCGTCGGGCACCTGGCCCGCGGCCTCCATCTTCGCGGCCATGTCGTTGGCGATCTCGAGCAGCGTCTCGACGATCTGGTCCTCGGGCACGGTCTTGATGACCTTGCCCTTGATGAAGATCTGGCCCTTGCCGTTGCCGGAGGCGACGCCGAGGTCGGCCTCGCGCGCCTCGCCCGGGCCGTTGACGATGCAGCCCATGACGGCCACGCGAATCGGCGCGGTAACGTTCTTGAGGCCGTCGGTCACGGCGGAGGCGAGCTGGATGACGTCCACTTGGGCGCGGCCGCAGCTCGGGCAGGAGATGATGTCGAACTTGCGCGGGCGCAGGCCCATGTATTCGAGCAGCTTGCAGCCGACCTTCACCTCTTCGACGGGCGGGGCGGAGAGGGAGACGCGGATCGTGTCGCCGATGCCTTCGGCGAGCAGGGCGCCGAACGCGAGGCACGACTTGATGGTGCCCTGCCACTGCGGACCGGCCTCGGTGACTCCGAGGTGCAGCGGCCAGTCGCCCTTGGAGGCGAGCAGGCGGTAGGTCTGGACCATCGTGATCACGTCGTGGTGCTTGACGGAGATCTTGAAGTCGTGGAAGCCGACGTCCTCGAACATGTGGGCCTCCTTCAACGCGGAGGCGACGAGCGCTTCGGGGGTCGGCCCGCCGTACTTGGCGTACAGCTCCTTGTCGAGCGAGCCGGCGTTCACGCCGATGCGCAGGCTGATGCCCGCGTCGGTCGCGGCCTTGCAGATGTCAGGGCCGACCTGGTCGAACTTGCGGATGTTGCCCGGGTTGACACGCACGGCCGCACAGCCGGCGTCGATCGCCTGGAACACGTACTTCGATTGGAAGTGGATGTCGGCGATGACCGGGATCGGCGACTTGCGGCAGATCTCGGGCAACGCGTCAGCGTCGTCCTGGCTCGGGACGGCGACGCGCACGATGTCGCAGCCGGCGGCCGTGAGCTCGGCGATCTGCTGGAGTGTGGCGGGCACGTCCGCGGTGAGCGTGTTGGTCATCGACTGCACGGAGATGGGTGCGCCGCCACCGACCGGCACCGGGCCGACCATGATGCGGCGGGATTTGCGGCGCGGGTGGAGCGGCGACTCGCTGGTCAGCTCGACCGGGTCGCCGGTCTTGCGGAACGGTTTGTTGACGGGGTTCACGGTATTCAACGTATTCATCACTGCTTGTCTATCAGCTCGTCGGCCTTGGCGCGGGCCTCGCGTTCGAGCTGTTCCATTTCCTCCACGTCACGGAACAGCGGGTCGCCGCGCAGCTCGGCGTCCATCAGGTCGAGCACGGCCCTGACCGTGTCGACGATGCCGAGGTAGGGCAGGCGATGCTCGAGGAACGCGTGCACGGCCTGCTCGTTGGCGGCGTTGAGGACCGCCGTGTGCTTCTCGGAGGCGTTGAGGCAGTGGCGCGCGAGGGAGACGGCGGGGAACGCCTCGTCGTCGAGCGGCTCGAACGTCCACGAGGCGGCCTTCGTCCAGTCGCACGCGGCGGCCACGTTCGGCATGCGCGCCGGCGCGGACAGGCCGAGCGCGATCGGCAGGCGCATGTCCGGCGGGGAGGCCTGGCAGATGGTCGCGCCGTCGACGAATTCGACCATCGAATGGACGATGGACTGCGGGTGCACGGTCACGGCGACGCGTTCGGGCGGGATGTCGAACAGTCGGGACGCCTCGATGACCTCGAGGCCCTTGTTCATCAGCGTGGACGAGTTGATGGTGACGACCGGGCCCATGTTCCACGTCGGGTGGTTGAGCGCCTGCTCGGGCGTGATATCGGTCATCTGGTCGCGTTTCATGCCGCGGAACGGGCCGCCGGAGGCGGTGACGACGAGGCGCGCCACTTCGGCGTGCGTGCCGGAGCGCAGCGACTGCCAGATCGCGGAATGTTCGGAATCGACCGGGTTGATCTGGTCCTCGCGCGTCTGCGCGCCGAACAACAGGTGGCCGCCGGCGACGACGGACTCCTTGTTGGCGAGGGCGAGCTGCGAGCCGGCCCTCAGCGCGGCGATCGACGGTTCGAGGCCGATCGAGCCGGTGATGCCGTTGAGCACGACGTTCGCGCCGGAGCCGGCCATCGCGATGACCGCGTCCGGTCCGGCCTGCACCTGCGTGTGCTTCGCGCCGGCCTGCTCGAGTGCCTCGCGCAGCGCGGCCGCCTTCGTCTCGTCGAAGACGGCGACCTGCGGCACGTGGAACTCGGCGGCCTGCCGCGCGAGCAGGTCGATGTGCGCGCCGCCGGCGGCGAGGCCGACGACGGTGAAACGTTCGGGGTGGCGGGAGATGACGTCCAGTCCCTGGGTGCCGATGGAGCCGGTGGAGCCCAGGATGACGACGGTGTTGCTGTGGATCACTGCTGCTTCTTTTCGTCGTTGCCGAGACCCGGGAACGACAGGTTGGGGATTTCGAGGTTGCCGTCATCGGTGGACAGCAACGAGAACGGATTGGCCTGGACCGCGGGGGCCGGGGCCGGATTGGCCTGGACCGGCGCGGCGTGGGCCGCATGCGCCGCGTGCGACGCGCGGGTGGGCGCCGGCGCGGGGGCCGCGACCGGAGCCTGCGAGGACGTCACGGACGGGATGTCGAGGCGCGGCATCTGCGGCGTGAACGACGGCGCGTCGATGGCCGGGAACTCCTGCGAGACCGCGGCCATATGGGCCAGGGCGGCCAAAGAGCCGGTGGTGGGCTCAGGTTCGGAGGCCGCGGCGGGGGCAGGGACGGTCGTCTCGTGGGTCGCGGGAGCCGCGGCCACGGGAGCGGGCTGCGCGACCGGCTGCGCGGTAGCCGCGACGCTGATCGGCTGGGTCGGGTACGTCGACGGCGCCGGCTGCACCGGCTGCGCGGAGACCTCGATGGGCGCGGCTGCGGGAGCCGCGGCGGTCTGGGCGGGCGCGAAGGACGGTGCGGCCTGCACCGGAACAGTCTGCACCGGAGCGGGCGTCACGACCGGAGCCGGAGTCACCGGTTGCGCCGCATGCACCGACTGCACGGACGGCGTGAAGGAGACAGGCTGGGCGACGGGGGCCGCCGGCTCGACCGGAGCCGTCTGCACCGGCATCGTCTGTACGGGAACCGTCTGGACCGGGACCGTGGCCTGCGCGGCGGCCACCGGCTGCACCGGAACCGTCTGTACGGGAGCCGTGGCCGGAGCAGGCGTCACGACCGGCGTGACCGCGGGGGCGACCGCCGGCGTAGACGCGGCCGGGGCGACCGGCGTGGACGCGACGGACGCCGCGGCGGCGTTGCCGGCGAGCACGACGGACGGCGAGGCGACCGGCGGCTCGGGCGACGGGGTGAACAGGCTCTGCTCGGCCTGGCTCAACGCGTCGAAGCTCTCGGCGCGGGCCGCGGCGTCTCGAGCCGGCACGACGGGCGCGGACGCGGCCTGTGCCGGGGCCGCGGCGACGGGCGGGGCGGGCGCGACGGCCGGCGGCGCGTAGCTCTGCGGCGCATCGGAGACGTCGGCCTGCGGCGCGGCCGGACGCTGGTACTGGGCGTCCGGGGAGAACAGCGGGGCGACGCCGTCGACCGGCGCGGACACGGAAGCGGAGGCGTCATCGTCGCCGGTGGTGATGTAGTCGGCGATGCGGGCGAAGGATTCGAGACGGCTCAGCAGCTGCGCGCACGTGTTGAGGAAGTAGTCGACCTGGCGCTCGTCGTAGCCCTTCTTGCCCTTGCGCTGCGTGAACACGGAGTTGGAGACGAAGTCCGCGGTGATCTTGTCGAGGTCGCCCACGTCCTTCTTGGATACGCCGTCGAGCCCGAGCTCGGAGGCCGCCTTGTCGGCGATCTGGTCGGAGAGCCTGTCGACCTGCTTGCGGTCGTAGGAGGGGGTGCGCGGCTTGCCGGAGCCGAAGCGTTCGCCTTCGGCGCGGTCGAGATGCTTGACGATCTCGCGGTACAGCTCCTCCGTCTTCGCCTTCCACGCGATGCGCCCGTGCTGGGAGATCTCCCACGTGGTCTGCTTGTCGACCACGGCGCGTTCGAGGCGGGCGAGCGCCGCGTCCACCTGGGCGACCTCATAGCCGCCGCGGGTCAGATCGAAGGACACGTTCTGGATGTCCCGCTGCGTCAGCTGGGCGCCGTCGCTGTCGTACAACGCGTGCGCCCGCTCCAGAAACGCGTCCACCTGGGCGGGGTCGTAGCCCCACTTGCGCTTGCCTGCCCTGGGGATTCCGGCTTCGGATTGCTGCGCCATGGGCTATCAACCTCCTAGAGGAACGAACGGTACTGTCAGTCACCTTACGTGATTGTTGGGACGCGGCCGGGCGCCCGGACCCCCGCGTGCGGCCGTCTTCGCGTGTTTCGCCGGGGGTTACGCTATGGTGTTGCGGTGCGGGCGATTAGCTCAGTCGGCTAGAGCGCCACCTTTACACGGTGGATGTCGGGGGTTCGAGCCCCTCATCGCCCACAATCGACCGAAGAGGCTTGGAATCATGCGGATTCCAAGCCTCTTCGTCGTATCAGGCCGTCAGCGGCCCTTGCCGTAGGCGCGCAGATGGATGCCGTTCCAGTCGGGGCTCACGGTGATCGGCGTGGCCGCGTTCATGCCCGCGGTCTTCGCGGCGGACTGCACGGTGCTGGAGCTCGCGGCGCCGTCGCGTCCGGGCTTCGGGGTGAGCACCCACAGCGGACCGTCGTCGCCGAGCACGGCGTACGCGTCGACGATCGTGTCGGACAGCTCGTCCTCGTCGTCGCCGTCCCGCCACCACAGAATCACGCCGTCCACGGCGGAGTCGTAGTCCTCGTCGACGAGATCCTGCCCGGTCAGATTCTCGATCTTCTCACGGATCGTATCGTCCACGTCGTCATCCCACAGCCATTCCTGCACGATGTCGCCGGGTTTAAACCCAAATTCCTCAGCGTTCTGTGATGCGGTTTGATTCACGCAGACCACAATACCAACACACGGCGAACAGGAGCGTTAACAAACGGGGAAAAATGAGACGGACGCGCGGCGAGACGCGCATGGCGGCGGTCGGCGCGACGCCGCGCGCGCCCGCCCCGCCGCCTCACTTCGCCACGCAGTGCGGCAGGGACTCCCCCTTGCCCTCGCCGATGGCGACAAGCGCCGCGTACGCCTCGTCGAGCGTGGACACGCTCACGTCGCGCAGCCCGTCCGGCACGTGGCCGACGACCTCGTTGCAGTTGGACTTCGGCGCGAGGAACCAGGTGGCGCCGTCGCGTTTCGCGCCGATCATCTTGAGCCGGATGCCGCCGATGCGCCCGACCTTCCCCTTCGCGTCGATGGTGCCGGTGCCGGCGATCGTCCTGCCGCCGGTCTCGTTTTCCGGGGTGACCTTGTCGATGAGGCCGAGCGTGTACATCATGCCGGCGGACGGGCCGCCGATGTCGTCGACGTGCATCGCGACCTTCATGCCGGACACGTCGACGCCCTTCTTCTTCAGGAAGCGCTTCGCCGCCTTCACGGCGTCATCCTGCGAGGAGGTCATCTCCTTGCTCGTCTCCTTGCGGTACTCGTCGGTGGTCTGGCCGGCCGGCACGACCGCCTCGCGCGGCGTGACGACGCGCTGCGGGTCGAGCCACGACCAGATCACTTCGGCGTTGGTCAGCGGATAGCCGGGCACGCCGTTCGCGGAGATCGTGACGAGCAGGAGGCGGCCGGAATCCTTGTGCGTGGCGATGCCGGTCACGCCGATCACCTGGGAGGCGTCGCCCTTCCCGGACGGGACGGCGCCGAGCACGTCGCGGGTGGGTCCGGGCCATTCGGTCGCATACGCGCTCGGCAGGCACAGCGTCACCGCGCACAGGATGACGGCCGCCGCGCCGGCGAACCACCGGGGCGAGCGGGAGCGGACGTAGCGGACGAGGCGCGCGGGCGCGGCGCGCAGGGAGCCGGCACGCGGGGAACCGGCGTTCGGGGAATCGGGGAAAGGCATGGGCATACCGCGCATCATACCAGCGCACGCTTTGCGCGAAACATGCCCGGGACACCCTAATATGGACGGCAGGAAACGCAACCCGACGGCGACAGACAAGAGGATCCGATATGGACGAGAACGCAATCCACGAGTGGCTGATCAAATGCTTCGGCCCGGTGCAGGGCGAGATGGCGTGGCAGCAGATCTCCCAGCTGCCCGATTCGATCCGCGAACAGCTGATGAGCCAGGATCCGAGCACCCTGCCGAACCCGGCGGAGGTGCAGCAGATGATGGCCGCGTTCACCGCGGGCGGCCTCAACACGATGGGCGACATGAACCAGGTGGTCGAGGAGGGGCCGATCAACGTGAAGCTCGCCCGATCGCTCGCCCTCCAGCAGGCGAACGCGGACGGCTCGCGCACGAGCGTCACCGCCGCCGAGGGCGCGGCGGTGCGCCGTGCGATGAGCGAGGCGAACCTGTGGCTGGACACGGCGTGCGAGTTCGATCCGGCACCCGGCGAGCCGCAGGCGCTCACCCGCGCCGGCTGGGTGGAGGACACGCTCGACGCGTGGGCGAAGTTCGCCGCGCCGGTCGCCTCCTCGATGGGCGAGGCGCTCGCCTCGGTGATCTCCGAACGTCTCGGCGGCGCGTTCGACGGCGAGATCGCCGGCATGTTCGCCGGCCCGGTGCCGATTCCGATTCCAGACGGCATGAAGGACCCGAAGCAGCTGGTCAAGCTGCTCGGCAACACGTCGTTCGCGATGCAGCTGGGGCATGCGGCCGGCTCGCTGAGCCGCGAGGTGCACGGCGGCTTCGACCAGGGCATCGCGCTGCTGTCGAACCCGGCGGGCGCGCTGGTCGCGCAGAACGTCGAGGAGTACACGAAGCAGCTCAACGGCGGTTCCGGCGCCGCCGATGCCGGAACCGCGGACGGCAACAGCACCGGCGCGGGAGCCGCGTCCAACCCGATCGGCTTCACGTCGGCGAAGCCCGCCGACCATCCGGCCTCCGACCCCGAGACCGAGGCCCTGTTCGACGACATCGTGCGCCCCGACCCGATTCCCGCCGAGGAGGTCATGGCGTTCCTCGCCCTGCGCGAGGTGGCGCATGCGCGCCTCTATTCGGCGGTGCCGTGGCTGATGCCACGCTTCGAGGCGCTGATCGGCAAGTACGCGCGCGGCATCTCCATCGACCTGGACGCGATGGAGGAGCAGCTGCGCGACGCGGGCGCGCTCGACCCGGATTCGATCTCCGGCGCGGTGAACCTCACCAAGGTCGGCATCCCGGACACGCCGGAGCAGCGGGAGGCGCTGGCCGCGCTCGAATCCCTGCTCGCGATGGTCGAGGGCTGGGTGGACTGCGTGGTGTGGCGCGCCGGCATGGCGCACATCCCGCATATCGAGCAGCTGCGCGAGATGATGCGCCGCGAACGCGCGACCGGTGGCCCGGCCGAGCGTACGTTCGAAAGCCTGCTGGGCCTGGAGCTGCGCCCGAAGCGCATGCGCGAGGCGGCCGGCATGTGGGAGATGATCACCTCCGCGGAGGGCGTCGAGGCGCGTGACGCGAAATGGTCGCACCCGGATCTGCTGCCCGTGCTCGCCGGCGACCACGGCACGGCCGCGCAACCGGGGGCCACGGGGACCACGGGCGACGCGGATTCCGGCAAGGACGGCGACGGCAAGGGTGGTCCCGACGGCAAGGGCGAATCCGGCTCCACCGGCACCGACTGGGATGCGGAGCTCTCGAAGCTGCTCGGCGAGGAAGGCGACGGCCCCTCGGACGTTTCCTCGGCCGAATGATCAGCTGAGGAAACGGCTCAAGCGACGGTACTGGGAGCCCATGCCGTCCTTGGACCGGGCGTAGGAGACGTGGAGCGTGTCCTCGGCGCGCGTGATCGCCACGTACATGAGGCGGCGCTCCTCCTCCAGTTCATCCCCCGGCTGGGGCGAGCCGTAGGGCATGAGGCCCTCCGAACAGCCGATCACGAACACGTGTTTGAACTCGAGGCCCTTCGAGGCGTGCACGGTGGACACGGTCACGCGCCCCAGCTTCGCCGCGAGCCGGCGGGCGTCCTGGGCCTCGTCGTGCTCGCGCAGCGTCTCCGCCATCGCGAGCCGCGCGGCCATGTCCATGTCCGCCACCGGCGAGGCGGACGCCCAGCCGTTGTCGCGCTTCACCCGGTAGCCGATCCCCGCATGCCGCAGCGCCGCGCAGCATACGGCCTGCTGCGCGTTGATGCGCGTGAGGATCGCGCAGTCGGCCGGGTCCTCCCCCTGGTCGATGAGCCGGCGGATGCGCATGACCACGCCGCGCGCCTCCTCATCGTCCGTCTCGTACACGGTGCGTTCGATGCGCCGGCCGCCCTCGCGCGCCGAGATCAATTTCAGATACTCGTGCCTCACCGGCGAGGCAGCGAGCACCCGGTTCGCGTAGGAGACGATCTGCGGCGTGGAACGGTAGTCCGTGTTGAGGGAGATGTCGGCCGAAAGCGGTTTGAACTCGTCGGCGAAGGCGAGCAGGTCGTAGCTGGACGCGCCGGCGAACGAGTAGATCGTCTGCGCCGGATCGCCCACCACGCACACGTTGCGGTTGTCGCCCAGCCACAATCGCATCAGACGGTGCTGCAGCGGCGAGACGTCCTGGTACTCGTCGACGGTGAGCCATCCGACCGAGCGTCGAATCGCGGCGGCCGCCTCGTCGAAATCCTCGATCACGTGGCACGCCATCAGCAGGATGTCGTCGAAATCCATCTCGCCGCGCGACGTCTTCTCCCGCTCATACGCGTCGTACACGTCGGCGAACCGGTCCGGTTCGAGGCCGGCGGGGCGGCAGCGGCCGGTGACGGCGGCGACGCGCGTCGCCTGGTCCGGCGCGACGAGCGAGATCTTCGCCCAGTTGATCTCGTCGCGCACCGCGCGCACCGTCGTGTCGTCCTCGTCCACGCCCGCGTCGACGCGGCGCAGGGCGCGCGCCGTGATGTCGCGGGCGTCCTCGACGAGCCGCGGGAACGGCGCGTCGCACACGTCGGTCCACACGCGGCGCAGCTGGCGCAGCGCCGTCGCGTGGAACGTGGACGCCGTGACCTGCTCGCCCACGCCGAGCGACGCGAGACGCACGCGCATCTCGGCGGCCGCCTTGACCGAGAACGTGACGGCGAGCGTGCGCGACGGGTCCCACGCGCCGGTCGCGCACGCGTGCGCGATGCGGCGCGTCACCGTGCGCGTCTTGCCCGCGCCGGCGCCCGCGACGATCCGCACCGGACCGTCCAGCGCGGTCGCCGCCGCCGTCTGCGCCTCATCCAACCCGTCGAGCAGCCTGTCCATGCCCTCATTGTGGCACACCGCGCGGCGGGCGGGCGCGACGCGGTCGGCGTGTACTAATGTGGGAGTGTGACAGAACGTAATGAACTGATGCTGGCGGCCCTCACCTCCGCCGCCCTGCCGTCCGTCGTCGTGGCCGGCGTCTTCCCGGGGATGACGCATGCGGACGGCGTCGACCAGGCGCAGGTGCGTGACGTGACCGGCAAGACGTACGACGTCTACGCCTCCAACACCGAGGAGGGGCGGCGGAAGCTCGCGGCGAGGGTCAAGGCGGCGAGGACGCTGGCCGAGGCCCGCGATCCGGGCGGGCTGGGCTTCGCGCTCGACCGCGTGCTCGGCTTCGCGCCCGGCACGGACCCGCAGGGCGCCACCGGCGACACGGCCGTCATGGTGGCGATGCATCAGGACGGCGTCGAACGCGACCTCAACTTCCTCACCTTGGACGACTGCGCCGCGATGGGCACGGCGATCGGCGCGATCCACCGGCTCAACCCGTCGTTCCTCGGCCCCGCCGGGTACCCGGCGTATGCCACCGGGCAGATCCGCGCGCAGCTGACCGCGTGGATCGCACGCCTGAAGAACGCGGGCCATGTGCCGCCGGAGATCACCTCCAGCTGGTCGAAGATCATGGAGACCGAGGGCCTGTGGTCGTTCAACACGTGCATGGTGCACGGCGGCTTCGAGGACGGCGACGTGCGCTTCAGCGGGTCGACGATCACCGCGATCAACAACTGGCAGAACATGCAGGTGAACGATCCGGCGCGCGACCTGGCGTGGATCTTCTCCAAGCTCGACGAGGCCCACCGCAACGCGGTGCTCACCGCGTACGGCCGCATGATGGGCAACCGTCTCGACGGGCTCATCATGCTGCGCGCGAACCTGTGGGTGCAGATGGAGCAGGTCGGCGACTTCATCCAGGCGGTCAAACGCGCCGACTCGCAGCAGATCATCCGGTTCAAGGCGCAGGTGGACCGTCTCGCGCACCAGCTGTCGCTCGCCGCGCGCGCCGCCGAGCCGAAGCCGGCGTCGTACCGTCCGGGCGCCCGCCGCGCCGGCGCGCCGGCGGTGGACGAGGGACGGGAGAAGCCGCCGTCGACGATCACCGTGGGCACGCTGCTCGAGGCCGGCGAGCGCCGCCGAGCCGCCGCCGAGACGGCCGCGGCCGCGACGCGCGCCACGGCGGGCGAGACGGACAGCACTGGTTCGGCCGATATCGTCGCCGCCGGCGAATACGCGCCGGGCGGCGCGGACGCGGACGACACGTCGCGCACGCCGATCAGGTCGGCGGGGGCGTATGCGCCGGCCGGCGCGGACGGCTCCGACTCGTCGGCCACGATCGCGCTGCGGCAGGGGCCTCAGGGTCCCGTGAGCGGAAACGCGGACGCGAGCGCGAATGTGACGGATGCGGACTCCACGGCGACCGAGACCTCGAACGACGGACGCCGCACCGTGGGCGGCATGCAGATGCCCCCCACGATCGCGCCGATCAATCCGCTCTCCCGCACGGCGACGCCGGGGGCGGCCGCCGTGCACGTGGACGGGCCCCACGACGAGGCTCACGCTGACGGGGCGTATGAGCCGCCGGCGGACACGTCCGCGACCGTCGTGATCCCGCTGCTCGAACGTGAGGAGCGTGCGCTGCGCGACGCTCGCGCGGGACTCGAGCTCGAGGATGCGACCTCCGACGACGCGCCGCAGGCGGACGGCGAATACGTCCCGCCCGCGGCCGACGGGACGCCGCGGATCGTGGCGGAGCCGGAGGAGACGGACGACGCCGGCCTTGGTTCCGGCACCGGCGACGGCGAGGACGCCGACGAGGCGATCGACGACACGCCGTCGGTGACGCCGATGGTCGTGGCTGCGCCGTCGGTCGCGATGGTCGCCTCCACCGGCATGGTGGCCGCCGGCGAGGCGCGGGACGCCGAGCCGACGGGCGAAACGGATGAAGCCGAACCGGGCAACGGCGAAACGAATGAAGCCGAGACGTCCGAAGCCGAATCATCCGAGGCCGCCGGCGAACCGGATGACGAACCCGACGACGACACCGGCGAGGCCGTCACCGTGCCCGACGAGGCGCGGGACGCCACGCCGACGGCGTAATCACGCCCGTCCGCCGCGTCATGCCGCGGCGGACGGGCACAATGGAACATCGACGACCACAATCGCACACGAATCACACGAATCACACACAAAGGAGCAACATGGACATCGAACTGGGCATCCGCAACGTGGCGCGCACCGTCACCTTCAGCACCGAGGATTCCGCCGACCAGGTGAACGAGACCATCGCCAAGGCGCTGGACGCGCACCAGCCTGTCGTCCTCACCGACGACAAGGGCCGCCGCATCATCGTGCCGGCCGACGCGCTCGGCTATGCGATCGTCGGCTCGGAGACCAAGCACGCCGTCGGTTTCGGCGCGCTGTGACCGTGTGACCGGACGCGGCGCGGTCCTTACCGCCACAGGGGGATCGCGCCGCGTTCGACGATGCGGCGCACCGTCGCCTCGTCGGTGAGGTTCTCCCCCAGCAGGTTCGGTTTGCCGGCGCCATGCCAGTCCGAACCGCCCGTGACGAGCAGCCCGTGCGCGTTCGCGATGGCGAGCAGGCGTGCGCGCTGTTCGGGCGGGTTGCCGCGATGCCACACCTCGAGCCCGTCGAGTCCCTCTCCGATGAGCCGTTCGATCTGCTCGTCGGAGAGCAGCCGACGGTTGCGGCTCAGATCGCCCGCATGCGCGATGACGACCACGCCGCCCGCCTCGTTCACCGCACGCACCACCTCGTGCGTGGTCGGCGAAGGCGTGGGGATGTAGTACTTCGAATCGGCGCTCACCGCGTCGGCGAACGCCTCCGAACGGTTCGCGTACACGCCGGCCGCCACCAGCGCGTCGGCGATGTGCGGGCGGCCCACCGTCGTCCGGCCGCCCTCCTTGACCTGCGCCATCACCGACTCCCAGCTGATCGGATAGTCCTCGGCGAGACGCGCGACCATGCGTTCGGTGCGCTTGAGCCGGGCCTCGCGCGTCGCCGCGAACAGGCGCGTGATGTGCAGGTTGCGCGGATCGTACTGGTAGGCGAGCATGTGCACCGACACGTCCTCGTCGCACGCGGTGATCTCGCTGCCGCGCAGCAGCGGCAGCCCCTGCGCCTTCGCCGCCTTCTGGGCGCTCTCCCAGCCCGCCGTCGTGTCGTGATCGGTGATGGCGACGCCGACAAGCCCCCGCTCCCCCGCCTCGGCGAGCATCTCGGCGGGCGTGCGCGTGCCGTCGGAGAACACGGTGTGGCAGTGAAGATCCCATCCCTGCTTCGGTGGTTCGGTGGGCGCAACGTATCCAGTCATACGTTCTATCGTAACCCGGGCCCGGAGGCCTCCCGCACATCGACGTGCCCGCGCCGCGCTGGTAGAATCGACGGTACTGGGCCATGTGACTAACGAAGGTCACGGCACAACGGAAAGGAAAACAGAAAATGATAGGCGCGGTATTGGGAGGCGTGATCATCCCCATCGTGGTGGTCGTACTCGTCCTCGTGTTCTCGTCCATCTTCATCGTCCCGCAGCAGCAGGCGTACATCATCGAACGGTTCGGCAAATTCCAGTCGGTGCAGTTCGCCGGCATCCACATCCGCATCCCGTTCGTCGACCGCATCGCGATGAAGACGAACATGCGCGTCAACCAGCTCAACGTGCAGCTGGAGACCAAGACGCTCGACAACGTGTTCGTCACCGTCGTCGCATCCACGCAGTTCCGCGTCAACGCGCAGAACGTGGCCACCGCCTACTACGAGCTGCGCGACCCGGCCGGCCAGCTGCGCTCCTACATGGAGGACGCGCTGCGTTCCGCCATCCCCGCGTTGACCCTCGACGACGCGTTCGCCCGCAAGGACGACGTCGCGTTCGACGTGCAGAAGACCGTCGGCAACGAGATGAGCCGCTTCGGCTTCACCGTCGTCAAGACGCTCATCACCGCCATCGACCCCTCGCCGCAGGTGAAGAACGCGATGGATTCGATCAACGCCGCCCAGCGCGAGAAGGAGGCGACGCGCCAGCGCGCCGAGGCGCAGCGCATCCAGATCGAGACGCAGGCCGCCGCCGAAGCCGAGA
The DNA here is from genome assembly GCF_056356955.1 of Bifidobacterium sp. LH_419. Classification (NCBI taxonomy): domain Bacteria; kingdom Bacillati; phylum Actinomycetota; class Actinomycetes; order Bifidobacteriales; family Bifidobacteriaceae; genus Bifidobacterium; species Bifidobacterium sp. LH_419. The sequence continues at coordinate 91,066 of NZ_JBKEVG010000006.1, read as the reverse complement.
AGACGCGCCTGCAGGGCGAAGGCCAGGCGAACTACCGCCGCGAGATCGCCAACGGCATCGTCGACCAGATCAAGAGCCTGCAGGCCGTGGGCATGAACATCAACGACGTGAACAACGTGGTTCTGTTCAACCAGTACCTCGACGTGATGCGCTCGCTCTCCGAATCCAGCAACGCGAAGACCGTGGTGCTGCCCGCCTCCACGCCCGGCGGCTACCAGGACCTCTACGAGCAGGTCACCAAGGCCATGCTCACCGCCTCCGAGACGCAAGGCAAGTAGGAAAGCCGACGGACCTGCGATGCCTACAATGACGGTATGAGCGAAAGCACCGAATCCGCGAAGACCATCATCAACTGCCTGCCGCTCAGCGACGCCGAACGGCAGGCTTTCATATCCGCCGCGCCCGGCGTGCGCCAGGAGTTCGTCGGCAATCCGATCGAACGCGGCACGATGACGTGGAAGGCGCGCGTCCCCGCCGGACTGCGCCACGCCGCCACCGCCGTCATCGGCAACATCCCGCCCGCCGAGGCCCGCGACTATCCGCGGCTCGAATGGCTCCAGACATGGAGCGCCGGCGTCGACAAATACGTCGCGCCCGGCGTCCTCGCCGACGGCGTCACCGTCACCAACGCGACCGGCGCCTACGGGCAGACCGTCGGCGAACACCTGTTCGCGATGATGTGGGCGCTCATGCGCAACATCCCCGCCTACGCGCGCCAGCAGGACGAGCGTCGCTGGCACGACCTCGGCCGCGCGCTCACCCCGGCCGGCGCGACCGTCCTCGTCGTCGGCACCGGCGACATCGGCTCGCATTTCGCGCGGCTCGCCAAGGCGGTCGGCGCGCGCACGGTCGGCATCCGGCGCAACCCCGCGAAACCCGCGGACGGCATCGACGAGATGCACGGCTTCGACGAACTCGACGCGCTGCTGCCCGACGCGGACGTGGTCGCGCTCGCCGTGCCCGCCTCGCCGGACACGGACCATCTCATCGATGCACGCCGGCTCCACCTGCTCAAATCCACATGCGTGCTGCTCAACGCGGGACGCGGCAACGCCGTCGACCCGCGCGCGCTCGCCGCCGCGCTCTCCGAGGACCAGTTGCACGGCGCCGGACTCGACGTGACCGAGCCCGAACCGCTGCCGGCCTCGAGTCCGCTGTGGGACGAGCCGCACTGCCTCATCACCCCGCACGTGGCCGGCGGCAACCATCTGGAGGTCACCGAGCGGCGCATCATCGCCATCGCGTTGGAGAACGTGCGGCGCTACGCGGCCGGCGAACCGCTCGCCAACGTGCGGCGGTAGGCGACGGTAGGCGACGGAGGAGCGGTAGGCGTGAAGGCGTTCCTCGCGACCGCGTTCAGCTCGCGAGGAACGCCTTCACCGACGATTCCGCCGCCGCATACCCCTTGCGGTACATCATCTCCAGGCCCTCGAAGCTCTTCCTCAGGGTGTTGAGGCCATACAGGTCCTCCGGCGCGAGGATGAGCACGCGGCCCTCCGCCTCGTAGCGCTTCGCCAGCTCGATCTCGTCGTTGTACGTCTTGTAGCGCATGCGCAGACGCTCGGCCGCCTCCGGATACGTGCGCTCGAGGATACGCGCCGGCGCGAGGTCCTTGCGCTGCTGGCGCACCTCGTCGCGCAGACGCGACAGGATGAGGATCACGCGGTCGTAGCCGTCGTCCAGCGCCTTCTGGACCGGCACCGGATCGGCGATGCCGCCGTCGTAGTACGGCACGCCGTCCACCACGTACGGCTCGCACGCCACCGGCACCGCGGACGATGCCTTCACCGCGTCGAAATCGTCGAAGCGGATGCGCGACTTGTCGAAGTACTTGGTCGAACCGTCCTGAGCGTTGCAGGCGACCACGGTGAAGCCGGTCGGATTCGCCTCGAACGCGTCGAAGTCCACCGGATACTCGCCGTCGTGGTTGCTCAGCGTGCCGTAGATGTAGTCGAGGTTCGCGAAATTATGGTTCTTGAAGAAGCTCTCCGCGCTCGCATACTCCTTGCGGAACGCGAACTTCGTATAGAACGTGTGGTTGCGGCCGTGCTGGCGCGCGATGAACGAGGTCATGTTCGCAGCGCCCGCGGAGACGCCGTAGCACATATCCACGTCGATGCCCTCCTCGAGCATGTAGTCCATCACGCCGCATCCGAAGATCGCGCGGAAGCCGCCGCCCACGTCGATCATCGCCGTCCTGTTCGCCATGTCATTTCCCCCTTGCGTTCCGTGATCCGTCAGGCCGACACTACGCCACAAGCCGGGACATCCCCGTGGTTATTGGACAGGCGGAGCGGAACCGTCGCAACGCGGGATGGTTCCGCTCCGTCTCACGTGATTCACGCGATTCACGCGTGCAGCAGCTCGCGCGACAGCGCGGCGATGCGCTCCGACGGGTCGGAGTTCGCGAGCTCCACGCCGCCCTCCGCCGATTCCGGCGCGAGATGGCCGAGCGATTCGAGCACGACGCCCAAGTGCCGCACCGTGCCCTCGTTGCCGTCGATGACGGCCGCACGCTCGGGCAGAAGCTCGCGGAAGTAGTCGCGGTAGAACACGAAATGCGTGCAGCCGAGCACCACCGAGTCGATGCGGTCGAGGTCGTACTGGTCGAAGTAGCCGTGCAGCGTGCGCATCACCAGATCATGGTCGCCGAGCCGCCCCGATTCGACGATCTCCACCAGATCGGGGCACGGCTCCTTATAGATCTCGTTGTCCGAGTCGAAACGCTCCATCAGCTTCGCGAACTTGCGCTCGCGCAGCGTCAGCGGCGTGGCCGCCACGATCACGCGCTGCGGGATGTGATGCGGGTCGGAGGGCACGTCGCCGCGGTCGCAGGCGATCTTCAACGCCGGCTCCATGCCGATGATCGGGATGTCGTACGCCTCACGCAGATCGTTCACCGCCGCGGACGTGGCCGTGTTGCACGCGATCACCACCGCCTTGATGCCTTGTTTCACGAAGCGTTCCACGATCGCGAAGCTCAACGCCTTCACCTGTTCCGGCGATTTCACGCCGTACGGCGCGTTCGCGGAGTCGCCGAAGTAGAGGACCCGCTCGCGCGGCATGTCGCGCACGAGCTGGCGCACCACCGAGATGCCGCCCAATCCGGAATCGAACACGCCGATCGGCGCCGTCGAACTCATCGCCATCCTCCTTGCCGTTCCCATGGTTCCCGTAAGGCGTTCCGCGGTCGTTCCCGCCGGTCGTTTCCCGTCGGCGTCCGCGACGCGTCCACTGCCGTCCCAGCGTACTCGCGCATGGCGAACAGCGCGGGGCCCGGGGCCGGCGCGACGGGTATGCTGGCGTGCATGAGCATTCCGCAGCATGTCACCAAAGCGCACGCCACCGGCAACGATTTCGTCGTCTACCTCGACCGCGAGGGGCGGTTCGAACCCACCGAGGAGGAGGTGCGCTTCCTCACGGACCGTCATTTCGGCATCGGCGGCGACGGTCTCATCCGTCTCGCCCATCCGCGCGACGTGTCCGATCTGAGCGGCGAGCAGATCGCCGACTGCGAGGCGCACGGCGCTGAATGGTTCATGGACTACCGCAACGCCGACGGCTCGCTGGCGGAGATGTGCGGCAACGGCACGCGCGCCATCACCCTGTTCGCGCAGCGCGAGGGCCTGTTCGACGGCGACGTGTTCCGTCTCGGCACGCGCGCCGGCGTCAAGACCCTCACCTCGCTCGGGAAGGTCGAAGGCCTCGGCGAACACGTGTTCCGCGTCGACATGGGCGCGTGGCGGCGCGGCGAGACCGACGCGTACGAGGTCACGATTCCCGGCACGCCGGGCGCGGCCCGCGGCACGTTCGTCGACATGGGCAATCCGCACGTCGTCGCCGTCATCGAAGACGCGTTCTCCACGCTGCCGACCGTCGAGGCGCTCGACCTCGTCACGAAGCCGGTCGTCGCGCCCGTGATCGAATCCGACCAGAACGTCGAATTCGTGCGTATCGACGACATCGACGACGACGCGGACGACCTCGGCGAGGCGACGATGCGCGTCAACGAGCGTGGCTGCGGCGAGACGCTGTCGTGCGGCACCGGACTGTGCGCGACGGCGATCACGCTGCGCGCGAAGACCGGCGTCGACCATTGGCTCATCACCGTGCGCGGCGGCACGTTGCGCGTCGACGTGAGCGACACGGACGTGACGCTCACCGGCGACGCGACGATCGTCGGCGACGTGACGTTGGCGCGGTGAGTCGCGCCACGCACGACGCGATACGCACGACGATACGATACGTTCGATAAGGCATTTGATAGTCGACGACGGAAGGGGACGATGACGGATGACGGATGACACGACGACGGACGAGAGCGTGGAGGACGATATGACGACCGAGGAGGTGCGGGCGCTTGGCACCCGCGACCTGAGGCCGCACGGATGGCGGCATGGCGCGACCTGGACGTATCTGGTCGTGCTGCTCGCCTCGGCGGCGGCGCTGATCGTCTCGTTCGTGCTGAGCGCGGAGACGCTCCAGCTGGCGAGGCACCCCAAGGAGCAGCTCGGCTGCGACGTGAACGCGGTGCTCTCCTGCTCGACGGTCGCGCAATCCTGGCAGTCGGAGATTGTGAAGTTCGCCGGACTGAGCTTCCCGAACGCGTTCTTCGGCATCGCCGCGGAATCCGTGTTCGTGACGATCGCAGTGATCGGACTGGTGAGGGTTCGCGTGCCGCGCTGGTTCGCCGCGTGCACGTGGCTCGGCGGGCTGGCGGCGTTGCTGTACTCGTACTGGCTGACTTCGCAGTCGCTGTTCGTGATCAACGCGCTGTGCCCGTGGTGCCTGGCGCTCATGTTCTCCACGACGATCCAGTTCATGGCGCTGAGCCATACGACCGCCGTCGTGCAGGGGCTGCCCGGTGGCGTGCGGGCCGATGACGCCGGTGCCGTCGCTGCCGACGAGTCCGACAAGTCCGGCGCGATGTCGAAGCCGCGCGGCCTCGACACGTACTACCGGCTCAACTACGATCTCATGGTCGATTTCGTGTGGATTCTCGCGATCGTCGTCCTGATCGTCGTCAAGGACGGCGCCGCCCTGTTCATGTGACGGCGCTTTCTCCCCTCGGGAGGGGTACACCTTTCAAAGCCCGGACATCCATCTGCATTCCAAGGGGTGCCTGACGAGTGTCATCCCGGATATCGTCGCCGATATGATGCCGTCCGTACCCGGTGTAACGAGGATTGAATACCCCTCGGAAGCTGGTTACAGCTGGTCAACGACGTGGAAGTACCCCTTCCAAGCGAGAAATCCCGCCGAATCTCGGTCAAACGGAGATGAATATGCCGATGCCCGGGTGCTGGGATGAGCATGCGGTCTCATCCCAGCACCCGGGCATCGGCATATATAACTTACTCGAGTTCCACGGCTCCGGTGTAGAGCTGGTAGTACTCGCCCTTTTGGGCGATGAGCTCGTCGTGGGAGCCGCGTTCGATGATGTTGCCGTGGTCGAGCACCATGATCACGTCGGAGTTGCGCACGGTGGAGAGGCGGTGGGCGATCACGAAGACCGTGCGTCCCTTCATCAGCGCGTCCATGCCGGCCTGCACGACCTCCTCGGTGCGCGTGTCGATCGACGAGGTGGCCTCGTCGAGGATCAGCGCCGGGGAGTCGGCCACGGCGGCGCGCGCGATGGAGATGAGCTGGCGCTGGCCCTGCGACAGGCCGGAGCCGTCGCCTTCGAGCACGGTCTGGTAGCCCTGCGGCAGCATGCGGATGAAGCCATCCGCGTTCACGAGCTTCGCGGCCTCGATGCACTCCTCGTCGGTGGCGTCGAGACGGCCGTAGCGGATGTTGTCCATCACGGTGCCGGTGAACAGGTTGACGTCCTGCAGCACGATGCCAAGGGAGCGGCGCAGGTCCGGCTTCCTGATGTTCTTCACATCGATGCCGTCGTAGAGGATCTGGCCTTCCTGGATGTCGTAGAAGCGGTTGATGAGGTTGGTCACCGTGGTCTTGCCGGCGCCGGTCGCGCCGACGAGCGCCATCTTCTGGCCCGGCTTGGCGAACCAGGTGATGTCGTGCAGGACCGGCTTGGCCGGATCGTAGCCGAAGGTCACGTTGGTGAAGCGCACGTCGCCTCTGAGCAGCGTGTAGCGCCCGTCGGGCGAGGTTACGGCCTGCTCCTTGGCCTTGAGCGCGACCTCGCGGGCGGCGCCGTGCAGCTTCTCCGCGGCCTTGAGCGAGCGGGTGCCGTCGTCGCCCTCCTCGCGCTTCCACGCCCAGTGGCCGGTCTCGTGGTCGACTTCGCGCATCGTGCGGCCGTCCTCGCCGAGTTCGACGTTGACGAGCGTGACAGTGCCGGAGTCGGCCTCGACCGGCTCGTCCATCAGCTGGAAGATGCGGGAGGCGCCGGCGAGCGCCATCATCACCATGTTGAGCTGCATGGACACCTGGCCGAGCGGGTTGATGAACGAGCGGGACAGGGTGAGCAGGGAGATGAGCGTGCCGAGCGTGAGCGGACCGGCGCCGGCGAGGCCGAAGTTGCCGACTCCGGCGAGCGCCATGGCGCCGCCGACGATGGCGAGGAGGATGTAGAGCATGTAGCCCATGTTGCCGACGACGGGCATGGTGACATTGCCCCACGTGTTCGCCTCGGCGGACGCTTCGAACAGCTCCTCGTTCTTCTCGTCGAAGGTCTTCTGGGTGTCGGGCTCGTGGTTGAAGACCTTGATGACCTTCTGGCCGTTGACGGATTCCTCGACGAACGCGTTGACGTCGCCGATCCAGTACTGCTGCTTGACGAAGTAGCGGCCTGCGCGGCCGACGATCTTGCGCACGACGAAGTAGAGTCCGACGGTGAACAGCAGCACGAACGCGGTGATCGGCACGCTCAGCCACAGCATGGAGACGATCGCGGCGAGCGCGGAGATGCCGGCGGCGAACATCTGCGGGAACGACTGGCTGATGGCCTGGCGCAGCGTGTCGGTATCGTTCGTGTAGTGGCTCATGATGTCGCCGTGCTCGTTGGTGTCGAAGTAGCGGATCGGCAGCCACTGCTGGTGGGCGAACATATCGTCGCGGATCTTCTTGAGCACGCCTTGCTCGACGGTGACGATGAGCCACTGCCACAGCCAGCTGGCGACGATGCCGGCCACGTACAGGCATCCCATGAGGGTGATGGCGCGGATCAGCGGTCCCCAGTCGGGGTCGGTCGCGCCGACCATCGGCAGGATGTACGTGTCGATGAGGGACTGGAGGAAGAGGGCGGAGCCGGCCTGGGCGGCGGCGCCGACGAGGATGCAGGCGACGATGGCGATGACGCGCCACCGGTAGGCCATGATGTAGCCGAAGATGCGCTTGGTGGTGCCGGGGGCGGGCTTGCGCATCGCGGGCTTGCGGTTCTGCGCGGTCTGCTTGTCGCTCATCGGTTCTCTCCTTCCTGTTCGGCCTGCTGCATGTGCTCGGCGCGTTGGGCCGCCTCGCGTTCGAGCTCGGCCTGGCCGGCGGCGGTGTTGCGGGTCTGCGATTCGTAGATGGACCGGTATTCGTCGCAGGTTTCGAGCAGTTCGTCGTGCGTGCCCTTGGCCATGATGCGACCGTTGTCCATGACGAGGATCACGTCGGATTCCTGCACGGAGGCGATGCGCTGGGCGATGATGATCTTCGTGGTGTCGGGGATCTCGTGGTGGAACGCCTCGCGGATCAGCTTGTCGGTCTTCGTGTCGACGGCGCTGGTGGAGTCGTCGAGGATGAGGATCTTCGGCTTCTTGAGCAACGCGCGGGCGATGCACAGGCGCTGCCTCTGGCCGCCGGACACGTTGGTGCCGCCCTGTTCGATGTGCGTGTCGTATTTGTCGGGGAATTCCTGGATGAAGCCGTCGGCCTGCGCGAGCTTGCAGGCGTGGCGGATCTGGTCGTCGGTGGCGTCGGGGTCGCCCCAGCGCAGGTTCTCGGCGATGGTGCCGGAGAACAGCACGTTCTTCTGAAGCACCATGGCGACCTGGTCGCGCAGGGTGACGAGGTCGTAGTCGCGCACGTCGCGGCCGCCGACCTTGAGCGAGCCCTGGCTCACGTCGTAGAGGCGGGGCACGAGCTGCACGAGGCTTGACTTGGCGGAGCCGGTGCCGCCGACGATGCCGACGGTCATGCCGGAGGCGATCTTCAGGTCGATGTCGTCGAGCACGGGCTTCTCGGAGGACGCGGAGTAGCGGAAGGTGACGTGGTCGAATTCGATGGAGCCGTCCTTGACGTCCATGACCGGATGCTCCGGGTCGGTGACGGTGCTCTCCTCCTGCAGCACCTGGCAGATGCGTTCGGCGGAGGCCTGGGAGATGATGCACATGACGAAGATCATGGAGAGCATCATCATGGCCATGAGGATCTGCATCGCGTAGGTGACGAGGGCGGTGAGGTCGCCGGTGGTGAGTCCCAGCGCCGCGTTGTTGCCGGAGGCGACGATCTGCTGCGCGCCCATCCAGGAGATCATGATCATCGAGGCGTAGATGCAGAACATCATGATCGGGCTGTTGAAGCTCATGATGCGCTCGGCCTTGGTGAAGTCCTTGAAGATGCGCTGGGAGATGCGGCCGAACTTGCCGATCTCGTAGGATTCGCGGTCGTACGACTTGACGACGCGGATGCCCTGCAGGTTCTCGTCGACGACGTTGTTGAGCGCGTCGTACGTGTGGAACACGCGCTCGAACACCGGGTGGACGAGCACCGCGAGGCCGCACAGGCCGATCGCGAGGATCGGCACGCAGGCGAGGAACACGAGCGAGATGGACGGTGAGATGCGGAACGAGAAGATCCACGCGACGACGACCATGATCGGGGCGCGCACGCCCATGCGGACCATCATGCCGTAGGCCATCTGCAGGTTGGTCACGTCGGTGGTCAGGCGCGTGATGATCGAGCCGGTGGAGAACCGGTCGATGTTGGTGAAGCTGAACGCCTGCACCTTCTCGAACTGGTCGCGGCGCAGGTTCTTCGCGAATCCGGCGGCGGCGATGGCCGCGTACTTGCCGGCGAGGAAGCCGCAGGCGAGCGACACCAGCGAGCACAGCAGCAGGATGAGGCCGAACTTGACGATGGCGTTCATGTTCCCGCCGGTGATGCCCTGGTCGATCAGGGAGGCCATGACGGTGGGGATGACGATCTCCAGGATGGCTTCGATGAACACGAATAGCGGTGCCAGCCAGCTTTCCTTCGTGTATTCGCGCATCGATCCGGCCAGCGTGTGGATGATGTGTTTCGGCCGGTCGGGTTCGACGGTCTTGCGCGATGCCATGATGGCCGCCTCGGTGGCGGTCAGGCCGTCCGCGTCGCGTGTCGCGGTCGTGTTGTCGCTCATGCGTTCTCCTCCTTCGTATCGTCCGTGTCGTTCGCGTCACCGGTCCCCTCGACCGGGACGTCATCGGGGTCGCCGGGGTCGCCGGCGAGGTCCCCGCATGGCTCACCGACCGGGGCGCCGGCGGCCGACCGTTCCTCGAACTCGCGTTGCGCCGCGTCCACGTTCGCGCGCATGCGCAGCACGTAGTCCATGAGGGCGGCCCGCTCCTCGTCGGTGAATCCCTCCACCAGTCGGTGTTCCATCCTTTCGCCGTTCGCCGAGAGGCAGGCGACGATGGAGTCGGCCTTGGCGGTGAGCACGATCTTCTTGAGTCGTGCGTCATGCGCCACCGACTCGCGGGCGATGAGGCCCTTCTTCTCCATCAGCGCGAGCACGCGCGAGGCGGTGGACCGCGTGATGCAGAACTTGCGTTCGATGGTGTGCTGGTAGATGTCCTTGTCGCGGTTGCGGGCGAGGAACATGATGATGCGGGCGTTGCCGCCCGTGGCGATGCGCGCCGATTCGGGCATCGTCTCGCCGAGATGGCGGTTGATCGCCTTGACCAGCGCCCTCAGCTCGAAGCTGAGGATGTGACTGTCCATAACTCATCCACCTTCGTTTCCGGACATGGTCGGACATGCGTTTTGTTGCATATGCAACCATCTTGCATGGTGCGATAGTAATACGTCCCGCATACAACAGTTGCAGATGCAACAATCGGCGTGTCGTATGTCACATGATGGCGAAAGCCCCCTTGGTCGTAAGGTCGTGGGGGCTTTCGGACGGCAGTCGACTCGAGGTGAGCACGGAAGGGTGGGCTTCACATATCTCCCCAGTCGGGATGACCGCGCTTCACTGGTCTCTCCCCCAGTCGGCTTCGCCGACAGCCCCCTCGTCAGAGGGGGGCCATGAACAGGCCGGCGACTCCGTGCCGGAGGGGCCACGGAGAGGCCACGGAGAGGCCGACGGCTACTTCGTGAGCTTGGCGTATTCGGCGAGCATGAAGGCGGTGATGCGCCTACCACCGTCGCTCATCAGCATCGGCATCGAGTTGATGGGCATGGACTTGAGGAAGATGCGCATCATGGCATTGTCGGGCAGCTTCGGCAGCGTACCCGATTCACCGGCGGCCTCGACCGCCGCGACGACCTTCGCGCCGACCGGGTCCGCCTCCCATTCGCCGTAGGTGGACCATTCGTCGAGCGGCAGTGACTTGCCGTCGCCCTCCAGGTCGACCGCGACAGTGGCGGCGATGTCGCGGCTGGACGTACCGACCTCGATGCCGTATGCGCCGGCTTCGATGTGCCAGTCGCCGTATTTCTCGGACCAGTAGGCGAAGGCGCGCTCGTCGAGGTCGAACGTCACGGTCTTCGACTCGCCCGCCTTGAGGAACACCTTGGCGAAGCCCTTGAGTTCGTGGGCTGGGCGGGCCACGTCGGCCTTGCCGGGGGCAACGTACACCTGCACGGTCTCGGCGCCGTCCACGTCGGAGACGTTGGCGACGGCGGCGGTGACGGACGCGGTGTTGGCGCCGGTCTTCTCCGCGTGGACGTCGGAGATCTCGAATTTGGCGTAGCTCAGGCCGTAGCCGAACGGGTAGTCGACGGCGACATCGTAGGTGTCGTAGTAGCGGTAGCCGACGAACACGCCCTCGCCGTAGTCGACGTGGCCTTCCTCGCCCGGCCAGTTGAGCATGCTCGGGTCGTCGTTGATATCCAGCGGAATGGATTGGGCGAGCTTGCCGGAGGGGCTCGTCTCGCCGAAGATCACGTCGGCGAGCGCGGGACCGCCGGCCTGGCCGAGCAGCCAGGATTCGAGGATGCCCTTGGCATGGCCGGCCCACGGGGCGACGGAGACGACGGATCCGTTGGACAACACGACGGCCACGTTCGGGTTGACGGCGGCGATTTTGGCGAGCAGTTCGGTCTGCTTGGCGGGCAGGTCGAGGGTCTCGCGGTCGAAGCCTTCGGACTCGGCGGCCTCGGGCAGACCCAGGAACAGGAGCGCCACGTCGGCGTCACGGGCGGTTTCGACGGCCTCGAGTTCGAGCGCGGAGTCGGCGGGTTCGAGGTCGAGCGTGAAGCCGGGGGCGAAGTCGGCTTCGATGCCGCGTGCGGCGAGCGTGTCGAGGAACGAGGTCATCTTCGTGGGGGTGATGTGGGAGGAGCCGCCGCCCTGATAGCGCGGGGTGCGGGCGAATTCGCCGATGACGGCGATCTTCGCGCGCCTGTCCAGCGGCAGGATCGCATCCTCGTTCCTGAGCAGGACCATCGATTCGACGGCGGCCTGGTGGGCCACCTCGTCGTGGGCGTCGACGTCGAAGCGGTAGCCGTCGGCGCTCATGGCCGCGCGGGCTTTGTCGGTCAGGTCGATCATGCCCTGGGCCATGCGGTCGAGCTGGGCGGAGTCGATGCGGCCGTCGCGGGCCGCGTAGACGATCTCGTCGTCGGTGCCGCTCGGCGGCATTTCGAGGTTGAGGCCGGCGTTGAGGGAGGCGACGCGGTCGTGGTCGGCGCCCCAGTCGGACATGACGATGCCCTTGAATCCCCATTCGTCGCGCAGCACGTCGGTGAGCAGCCAGCCATTCTGGGCGGAGTGGACGCCGTTGACGCGGTTGTAGGAGCACATGATGGTCCACGGCTGGGCGGTCTTGACGATGTGCTCGAAGGCCGGCAGGTAGATTTCGCGCAGGGCGCGCTGGGAGACGCGCGCGTCGACGCGCAACCGGTCGGTCTCCTGGTTGTTGACGGCGAAGTGCTTGAGCGATGTGCCCACGCCCTTGGATTGCACGCCTTCGACGATGCCGACGGCCTCATGGCCGGCGAGGTACGGGTCTTCGCTCCAGTATTCGAAGCAGCGGCCGCCGAGCGGGTTGCGCTTGATGTTGACGCCGGGTCCGAGGATCACGGCGACCTTCTCCTGGATGCACTCCTCGCCCATGGCCTCGCCGACCTTGCGCACAAGCGAGGGGTTCCACGAGCTGGACAGGCCGGCGGCCGGCGGGAAGCAGGTGGCGGGCACGGAGTCGTCGAGATCGGTCTCGCCGGTGCTGGTGGCGAGGGATTTGCGCAATCCGTGCGGACCGTCGGTGATCATGTAGCCGGGGATGCCCTTGGCCTCGACGCCCTGCAGATGCCAGGCGTCGCCGCCGGAGGTGAGGGAGGCCCTCTCCTCCAGCGTCAGATCCTTGACGGACGGGTGGGTGTGCTCGCTCATGACGTGTGCCTCTTTCCTTGAGTTCCTTTGCGTGTTCCGTTGAGTCATGCGGCCGGCCCGTTCCGGTGCGGTCCCCCGGCCCTCATCCATGAACCCCAGGCAAACCACTCACAACCAACCGGTTGGTAGGTAGATTATCAAAACACCGCCCACAACACGCCGGAATCATTTGAAATACCAACCAACCGACCGTATGGTACATACCATGACCACCAACGACCTCACCGACGACACCGACCGCCGTCATTCCATCCTCGAAGCGACCACGCTGTCCTTCGGGCGCTTCGGCTACTACGGCACGTCGATTCAGCGCATCGCCACCGCCGTCGGACTCACCAAGGCCGGCGTGCTGCACTACGTGGGCAGCAAGGAGGGACTGCTCCATCTCGCGCTCACCGACGAGTACGACCGTGCGGGAGACCTGATCATGGCCGACATGATCGCCATGGACCGCCCGCTCATCGCCGAGATGTGGCGGCGTATCGTCGCGCTCAACAGCACCCGCCCCGATCAGGTGCACATGTTCTCCACGCTGAGCGCCGAGGCCCTCGATCCGAAGCATCCGGCGCACGATTATTTCGCCGACCGCGAGCGCCGCACCGTGGCGAACGCGCTCAACATCCGCTGGTCGGTGCCGGACGGCGTGGACGTCGCGCATGTGCTCGAAGCCGGCTTCGCGATGATGGACGGCGTCCAGCTGCGTTGGCTGCGCTCCCCCGACCGCGACCTCAACGCGATGTGGGCCGACTGCGAGGACGCCCTGCTCCCCTCGCCCCTCTGGGACGGTTACCGCTGAGCCGGCCCACCATCACCCGCCATCACCCGCCATCACCACAGCATCATCGCGCGTCACTCCATCCATCCCGCGTGCCACACGTGCGTCAGGTCCCACGGGTCGAGACGCGAGTCGTCCGTCACCGTGCCGTCGCCGCCGACCGGCGCGAGACGATCAAGCCGGCCGGTCGCGTCGCGGCCGCCGCGCAGACGATAACTCCAGTAGACCTGACCGGCGGAGACGTTCCATGCGTCACGCTGCATCGCGGCGACCGCGCGGTAGACGTCGCGGCGCCGCGCGGCGGGCGACGAAACGCCGTCGTCCACGCGCGAAACGCCGCCACCGGACGCGCCGCACCTCCCCCGCTCCCCCACGCGCGCCGCGAGCCGGTTAGCGACGCACCATTCGCCGACCATGACCGGCGTGAACCGCGCGGCGCGGCGGATGCGGCGCTCGTGCCACGCCGTGAACAGCCGGTACCAGCGTATGAGCCACGCGGCCGGCAACCTGCGGAACAGCGCCTCGGGCCGTTCCGACATGACGAGATAGACGTGCGTGTCGAGGCAGACGCCCCGCATGCCCTCACGCGCGAACCAGCCGCGCCACCGGCCGAGCCGGAACCCGTCGTGGAACACGATGACGGGACCGTCGCCGAGTATCGGGCGCAGACGCCGGTACGCCGCACGATAGAACCGTTTGAGGAAGCGCATCGGGATGTGCCCGCTTCCCCGCGCCTCACGCGGGTCCTTCGCGCGTGAGCTCGACGGCGACGTGAGGTAGGTGAGCCAATCGACCGGCTCGTTGAGCACTTCGATGCCGTACAGCGCGGGACGGTCGCGGTAACGGCGCGCGAGACGCGCGAGCACGTCCAGCGCGAACGCGACCTGCCGCGCGCTCCTGTGCCAGCGGACGACGCCGGTCAGGCCGCCGTTGTCGAATCCGTTCTGCGAGCCGGGTACGGTGTGCAGGTCGATGAGCACCTTAAGCCCGATCGTCTCCGCCCAGTCGAACGCGCGGTCGAGATAGTCGATGCAGCCGGGATGACCGGGCACGTCGCCGAAGATGAAATACGGCACGGGGATGCGCACGAGGTTCAGGCCATGCGAGGCGATGGCGTGGAAATCGGCTTCGGTGACGTACGTGTCGCGATGACGGCGCAGCAGACGCTCCAGTTCGGACCGATCGGCCGTCCGATGCAGCCAGATCTCGTCCTCCTCGCCGCTCGAGCGGAACAGGCCGGGCGTCATCCACCGCTCCAGCACCAGCCAGCCGCCGAGGTTCACGCCGTCGATGCGCCCGATACGTGTCATCCCGTCACCGTTGCGCGTTCTCCCATCCCGTCCCGCCGAATCCGCCGAAAACGCCGCCGCCCGCCCCGGCATGGGCCGGAACGGGCGGAAAACGGCGAATGGATCAGCGCTGGAAGACATCCGGATGCTTCGGGTCGCCGGGGATGTCCTCGAGCAGGCCTTCGAGGCCGAGGAACTCGCGCCAGAAGTCGAGCGGCTGGCCGTACGGTGCGGATTCGCGGCCGTGCGCCTGGATGTTGGCCTTGGCCTCGAACACGTCCTCCTCGGTGAGCCCGTCGAAGTAGCTTTCGATGCGGATGCGGTTGGCCGGCACGTAGTACAGGGAGGCGATGATCTCCGTGAGGCGTTCGGCGCGCTCGATCGGCAGCGAATCCCAATGGCGGAACTCGATGAAGTTCTTGAGGCGCACGTCGTTGAAGTGCGTGGAGATGATGTGGTTGATCTCGTACGCGTTGAGCTCGCGGTCCGGGTACACGTCGCCCGCGTTCTCGCGGAAGGCGGCGCGGTGCAGCTCCTTGCGGCTCAGACCGGATTCGACCGCCTCGGGCGTGTGCGTCAGATCGGCGAACATGAGCGGCGTGGACAGCACGTCCACCGCGTAGTCCTCCCACGTGAACCGGCGGTCATACAGGCCGGGGATCACGTTGGTGCGCTGGAAGTCGAGGTAGTCCCACATGCGCTGGCGCAGCAGCGGGTACGGGTTGACGCGGCCCTCGAAGTACGGGGTGTTGCGGAAGAACCAAGCGAGGATCGGACCGATGGCGGTGCCGACGCGCATCTTGTCGATGGCGTCCTGCTCGTCGACGAAGTCGATGCTCACCTGCGTGGAGGCGGAGCAGCGCATCATGCACGGGCCGAACTGGCCGACGCGGCCGAGATAGTCGGTCATCGCGTCGTAGCGGTCCTTCGGGTTGACGGGGACGTCCGCATAGCTCGACTTCGGCTGGTAGCCGTAGTTGACGAGGCGGAAGCCCAGCTCGTCGAGGATCGGATCGGCCTCGCGGCGGAACTGGCCGTACAGCTGGTTGAGGTCGGCGGGCTCCTTGAGGATGCCGATCGAGGTCTCGACCTGGCCGCCCGGTTCAAGCGAGACGGAGACGCCCTTGCGGCCGAGCCCCACCAGATGCCCGTTCTCCCAGTACTCCTTGCTTTCGTCGTAGTACGGGGCGAGACGTTTGAGCAGCGCCTCGATGCCGTTCTCCTCGTAGTAGGTCACGGCGGTGTCGTCGGAATTATGCACCGGCAGGTGCTCGATCTCGACGCCGAAACCACCGGTGCCTCGCTTGGAGCATCCGGCCTCGAAGAACTTCAGGAGGCTCTCGACATGCTTCGGATTGGGCTTGGCGAGCAGATGCGCATAGCTGATTCTGGGAGTAACCATAAGGGGTATCGTAGGCGAGCCGCCCTACACGCGCCGCCGCGCGCCCGTGATTCGGCTATATGAAAAACCGATAGCGGGCGCGCTGCGTGGGCGGACGGCGGCCGAACCGACCGTCGGCCCCGGCCGCCGTCAGTCGGCGGTGACGAAGCCCTGCGGCTCGTCGTCGCCGAACTTCGCCTTGTGCGCCTTCTTGGCGGCGGCGATCATCAGCTTGATGCGGTTGAGCTGGTTCGCCTCGGAAGCGCCCGGATCGTAGTCGATGGAGACGATGTTGGCCTCCGGGTGCAGGCGGCGGATCTTGCCGAACATGCCGCGTCCGGTCACGTGGTTCGGCAGGCAGGCGAACGGCTGCGCGCAGATCACGTTCGGGCATCCCTGTTCGATGAGCTCCAGGATCTCCGCGGTGAGCAGCCAGCCTTCGCCGGCCTGCACGCCGATCGACGTGACCTCGGCGGCCTTCTCGACGAGTTCGGGCATCGGGTCGTCCTGCTTGAACTTGCCGTGCGAGGAGGCGATCGCCGCCTTGATCGGCGCGTTGTAGCGGTCGAGGCCCCAGCGCATGAGCGCGTACAGGGTCTTGTTGCCGCCGGTGCCGAGATGCTTCTCGTTCCAGTCGGTGATGTACGGACGGGTCGTCATGAACTCCATGATGCCGGGCACCACGGCCTCGCAGTCCTGCGATTCGATGACGTCGACCACGTGGTTGTTCGCGTCCGGCTGGTACTTGACGAGGATCTCGCCGACCACGCCGACGCGCACCTTGCGCGGCTCGTCCTTCAACGGCAGCGCGTCGAACGACTTGACGATCTCCTTGGCGAGGCGGCCGTACGGCAGGTAGCCCTTCCTCAGCCACGGGGTCTTCGCGGCCGTCTTCGAGTAGCCGTGGTGTTCGATCGTCTCGCGCACGATCGTGTCCCACTGCTCGTAGAGGCGGTTCGCCGAGCCCTTCTCGACCTCGTACGGGCGCACGCGGTACAGGCACTTCATGAGCAGGTCGCCGAGAATCAGGGCCTTGACGGCGCGGTGCAGCAGCGTCGGCGTCGCCTTGAAGCCCGGATTGTCCTCCAGGCCCTGCGTCGAGATCGCGATGACCGGGATCTGCGGGTAGCCGGCGTCGACCAGCGCCTTGCGGATCAGGCCGAAGTAGTTGGTCGCGCGGCACATGCCGCCGGTCTGCGTAATCGCGAGCGCCACGTGGTCCGGATCGTACTTGCCTTCGATGATCGCGTCGATGAGCTGGCCGATGACCATGATCGCCGGATAGCAGGCGTCGTTGTTCACGTATTTGAGGCCGGTCTCCACGTCGCCGCGGGAGGCGTGCTTCAGGATGTCGAACTTGTAGCCGCCGGAGCGGATGACCGCCTCGACGAGGGACATGTGGATCGGGCTCATCTGCGGGGCGACGATCGTGTAGTCCTTCTTCATGTCCTTGACGAACTTCTCGCGCTTCGCGTAGCGGGACATCGTCGCGTTGTTGTGTCCGGACTTCTTCGCGGCCTTGGCGTTCGCGCCGGTCGCGTTCGCCGTGGTGCCGTCGCCGAGCGCGGCGAGACGCGCGTTCTCGACGTCGCGCTTCGCGGCGCGCTTCGACGCCTTGCGCATCGCCTCGGTGAGCTTCGGGTTGGCGGCCATCGTCGTGTCGAGCAGGATCTGGCGGCCCGCGGTCGGCGCCTTCGTGCCGGTCCTGCGGAATCCGGTGGACTTCGGCGCGTCCGCCGGGACGTCGCCGCCCGCGCCGGTCGCCTTCACCTTCGCCTCGGCGGCGTCGACGGCGGCCTGCGCCGCGGCGAGCGCCGCCTTCGCGGCCGCGAGATCGGCTTCCGCCTGTTCCTGCGCCTTGCGGGAGGCCTCGTCGGTGACGTCCACGACCTGGTCGTGCTTGTCGACGGCGCCGGACGCGACCGACGCGCCGGCGGCGGTCGACGCGGCCGCGGCGAGACGCGCCTTGTTCGCCTCACGCTCCTCGACGGCGGCCTTGAGCGAGCGCAGACGGATCTTCGCCGCGCCCAGGTTGGAGACCTCGTCGATCTTGAGCAGCGTGTAGACGTCGGCCTTGTCGGCGAGGATCTCGGCGACCTGGTCGGTGGTGATGGCGTCGAGGCCGCAGCCGAACGAGTTGAGCTGGACGAGTTCAAGGCCCGGATAGGAGGCGACGAAGTGGGCGGCCGCGTACAGGCGGGAATGGTAGGCCCACTGGTTGGTGACGCGCAGCGGCATGCGCTTGACGGTGAGCTTGCGGTCGCCGACGTGGCGGAAGCCGTTCGCGTTCTTCTTGCGCGGGTCCTCCTCACCCTTGGCGAGGAATTCGGTGAGGTTGAGCCTCTCCCCCGGCTGCAGTTCGCAGATCGAATCCTCGGAGAGCACGACCATGCCGAGCGAGCAGATCGTCTCGGGAATACCGTGGTTGATCTCCGGATCGATGTGGTAGGGGCGGCCGGCGAGCACGATGCCACGGCAACCGTGCTCCTTCATATAGGCGAGCGCCTTGAGACCCTCCTGCTGCACGTCGTGCTTGAAGACCTTGTCCTCCGCGTAGGCGGCCTTGACGGCGGTCTCGGCCTCCTCGCGCGTCACGTTCGCCCACGCGAACTCCTCGACGATGCGGTCGACCATGAGCTCGTGGTTGGCGAGGTTGAAGTACGGGTGCATGTAGCGGATGCCGGGCCCACGCAGTTCGGGCATGTTCGCGCCGACGACGAGCGGGTAGTTGGCGACGACCGGGCAGTTGTAGTGGTTGTCCGTGTTGGGCACGAGATTGTCCTCGTAGCTCACGCACGGGTAGAAAATCGTCTTGACGCCTTTGTTGAGCAGCCACTTGATGTGGCCGTGCACGAGCTTGGCCGGGTAGCAGATGTTCTCGGAGGCGATCGATTCGATGCCGGTCTCGAACAGTTCGTGGGAGCTGCGGCCGGAGATCATCACCTTGAAGCCGAGCGAGGTAAGCAGCGTGAACCAGAACGGGTAGTTCTCGTACATGTTGAGCGCGCGCGGGATGCCGATCTCGCCGCGCGTGGCCTTCTTGTCGGTCAGGCGGCGGTAGGCGAAGCAGCGCTTGTACTTGTAGTCGTACAGGTTCGGACGGTCGGAGCGCTTCTTCTTCGCATCGCCGCCGCGCTCGCAGCGGTTGCCGGTCACGAAGCGGGAGCCGTCGGAGAACGTGGTGATGGTGAGCTTGCAGTGGTTCTGGCACAGCTTGCACACGTCGCGTTCGGTGGTCATCGACATGTCGTCGAGCGCGTCGCCGGTGAGGATCGACGAGCGCGTGTGCTCGACCGTGCCGGTGTCGTCGCCGTCCGCGGCGTCCTCGTAGTGCATGCGGGCGGTGAGGGCGGCGCCGAACGCGCCCATGAGGCCGGCGATGTTCGGGCGCGTCACCTCGCGCTCGGTGAGCAGTTCGAACGCGCGCAGCACGGCGTCGTTGAGGAACGTGCCGCCCTGCACGACGACCGTGTCGCCGAGTTCGCCGGAGTCGCGCAGCTTGATGACCTTGTACAGGGCGTTGCGCACGACCGAATAGCACAGGCCGGCGGCGATGTCCTCGATGGACGCGCCCTCCTTCTGCGCCTGCTTGACGGACGAGTTCATGAACACGGTGCAGCGCGAGCCGAGGTCCACCGGGTGCGTGGAGGCGAGCGCCTTCTGCGTGAACTCCTGGATCGTCAGTCCCATCGACATGGCGAAGGTCTGGAGGAACGAGCCGCAGCCGGACGAGCAGGCCTCGTTGACGGCGATCGAGTCGATGACGCCGTCGGTGATGGCCAGGTACTTCATATCCTGGCCGCCGATGTCGATGACGGCGGTGACGCCGGGGCTGACCATCTCGGCGCCGCGGTAGTGGGCCATCGTCTCGACGACGCCCTCGTCGAGGTGCAGGCCGGTGGTGATGAGGCCCTCGCCGTAGCCGGTGGCGCAGGAGCGGGCGATCCACGCTTCGGGCGGCAGTTCGGACTGGATTTTCTTGACGATGTTGATGGCGGCGGTCAGCGGGCTGCCTTCGTTGTTCGCGTAGCTCGACCACACGATCTCGCGGTCGTCGTTGACGAGCGTCGCCTTGATGGTGGTGGAGCCCGCGTCGATGCCGAGGAAGTGCGGGCCGTGCGCGCCCTCCAGCGTGCCGATGTGCACGTGCTCGCGGTGGTGGCGCTTGTTGAATGCCTCGCGGTCCGCCTCGGTGGGGAACAGCGGCGGCATGGTGGGCGTGTTGCTGGGCAGGTTCTTGAGCTCGTCGAGACGCTTGAGGATCTCGTCGCAGGTGTGCGCCTCGAAATGGTGGCCTTCGTCGTCGACGTCCATGTCCGCCTGGAGCGCGGAACCGTAGGCGACGTACAGGTGGGCGTCGGTGGGGACGATGAACTCGTCGACCTTGCCGTCGAGCGCGCGCTGGAACGCGGCGCGAAGCTCGCTCATGAAGAACAGCGGGCCGCCGAGGAAGATGACGGTGCCGTGAATCGGGCGGCCGGAGGCGAGTCCGGCGATGGTCTGCGTGGCCACGGCGGTGAAGATGGAGGCGGCGAGGTCCGGCTTGGCGGCGCCGTCGTTGATGAGCGGCTGGAGATCGGTCTTGGCGAACACGCCGCATCGGGACGCGATCGGGTACAGGTTCTCGTAGCTTTTCGCCATCTCGTTGAGGCCGGCCGCGTCGGTGTCGAGCAGGGTGGCCATCTGGTCGATGAACGCGCCGGTGCCGCCCGCGCACGAGCCGTTCATGCGCTGTTCCGGCGTGGGCTTCAGGTACGTGATCTTGGCGTCCTCGCCGCCGAGCTCGATGATGACGTCCGCCTGCGGGTATTCCTTGTCGATCGCCTCGGTCTCGGCGATGACCTCCTGGACGAACGGCACGTGCAGGTTGTCGGCGAGCGCGAGGCCGCCGGAACCGGTGATGGCGAGTCGGATCGGCTCGTCGCCGCGGCCGAGCTTCTCGAGCTCCGCGTGGATGTCGACGAGCAGGCCGGCGACGGTGGCGCGCACGTTGGCGTGATGGCGGCGGTAGTCGGAGAACAGCGTGTCTTTCAGGGAGTCGGACTGGTCGAGCACCACCGCCTTGACGGTGGTGGAGCCGATGTCCAAACCCACGCGCAACGGCTTCGTATCGTGGTTCGACGCCACGGTATGTGCTTCGTTCACCATGTAAACCTCTTCAACCGATTTCCGGGACGCGTCTTGCGAGTCGCAAGCAAATCGCGTATGGCCCGGCCACTCAAATCCCATACTCTAGTCCGAAGCCCTGCCCAAGGAAGGCAGGTCACGCGGGGCGCGGGCGTGATTCATCTAACAGGAAAAGCCGTAAACGCAACGCCTTCGCGTGTCCTGTCGGAATACCGCGGGAATCCCCTCCCTATTACCCCGCCAACTCCCATGGTGCGGCAACACACTTCCTCCACAACCCCGGAATCAAGCCGTTTTGGCCGACCGCACCATGGGAGATTCACCGCACCATGGGAGAGAAAGGAGGGGGGGAAGGAGGGGAGTGGCGTGTCACGAGGCCTGCTGGGCTTCGCCGGCGACGCGGTCCTTGAGATAGATCTCGGGGATGTCGCGTTCCTGGTCGTGGAGCTTGCCCCAGATGACGGGGCGGCCTTGCGCGAGGGAGGCGGGCACGTCGAGGATGCGCTGGTTCTTGGAGCCGCGGAACTGCAGGAGCGAGTCCTTCTGGGTCTTCAAGTACCGCCCGTCGACGAGCACGTCGATGAGTCCGAGGAGTTCGCGCTTGTCCGGGGTCTCGCCGGGGCGTGCGAGCTCCTCCCACGTGTAGCCGGTCCAACACCAGATGTCCTTGGAATCGCCGAATTCGGCGCGGATGCGGTGCGCGAGCGGCAACAGGACGGGGGTGTTGAGCAGCGGTTCGCCGCCGAGGAACGTGATGCCCTGCACCCACGGGGCGTTCAGGTCCTCGATGATTTTGTCTTCGAGCCGCTGCGTGTACTCGTGGCCGGCCTGGAAATCCCAGATGGACGAGTTGAAGCAGTCGACGCAGTGGAACGGGCAGCCGGAGACGTACAGGGAGTTGCGCACGCCCTCGCCGTCGGTGACGACGAAGGTCTTGTAGTCGGCGATCATGCGATGGGACATGCGCCGGCCGTCCCATTGCCCGGCCCGCGGATCGTTGGCGAGTCCGCCGGATGGTACGGAAGGGCCGCGCCCGGTCTCCCCCGCCGCGAAGTCGCGGCGCTTGGGCTCCCGGAGCGCGGCCTGCTGGAATCCGCTCACTACTTGGCCTCTTCGAACCATTCGCGGGTGGAGCCGTCGCCGAGGGTGACGTGGCCGGTCTCGCCGCTCATGTGCTTGACGCGGTGGGAGATCTCCTCGTGGCGGCCGTGCACCATCGGGCGCTGCACCGGGTTGCCGAGGTAGCCGCAGGTACGCTTGGTCACGTTGCACTTGTCAGGATCGGAGTTGCCGCACTCGGGGCACTTGAAGCCCTCGTCGGTGGGCTCGAAGTCGCCCTGGAAACCGCACACGAAGCAGTGGTCGATCGGCGTGTTGGTGCCGAGGTAGCCGATGCCCACGTTGTACGCGTAGTCCCACACGGCCTCGAGCGCCTTCGGGTTGTCCTGCAGGCACGGGTACTCGCAGTAGTTGATGAAGCCGCCGGACGCGTAGTACGGGAAGTCCTTCTCGTAATTGAGCTTCTCCATCGGGGTGGGCTGGAGCCACACCGGGTAGTGGAAGGAGTTGGTGTAGAAGTCGTGGTCGGTCACGCCGTCGACGCGGCCGAACTTCTCGCGGTCCATGCGGTTGAAGCGGTCGGTGAGGGATTCGGCCGGCGTGGAGTACACGGAATAGTGGTAGCCCTCCGCCTTGCTCCACTGCTTGCACAGCTCGCTCATGCGCTTGACGATGGACAGCGCGAACTCCTTGCCTTCCGGATCCCAGCCGTGGTCGCGGATCCAGTTCTTGCCGTAGAACACGGCGGTGGTCTCCGCGAGGCCGATGTAGCCGAGGGAGACGGTGGCGCGCTCGTTCTTGAACAGGGCGTCGACGCTGTCGTTCGCGCCGAGGCGGCCGAAAGCGCCGAAGCGGAACAGGGTGGGCGCGTTCACCGGGGTGGCCTGCTTGCAGCGCATGATGCGGAACTGCAGGGCCTGGTGGGCGATCTCCATGCGCTCCTCGAACAGCTTCCAGAAGCGTTCCTTGTCGCCGTGGGATTCGAGGGCGATGCGCGGCACGTTCACGGAGACGACGCCGAGGTTCATGCGGCCGTCCTCCTCGTCCTTGCCGGTGGCGGGGTTGATCCAGCCCTGCAGGAAGGAGCGGCAGCCCATCGGCGCCTTGAAGGAGCCGGTGATCTTGACGATGTTGTCGTAGAAGACGACGTCCGGGTACATGCGCTTGGTGGCGGATTCGAGGGCCAGCTGCTTGAGGTCGTAGTTCGGGTCGCCCGGGTCGGCGTTCACGCCGTGCTTGACGGTGAACACGAGCTTCGGGAAGATCGCGGTGTGGTGCTCGCGGCCGAGGCCACGGATGCGGTTGAGCAGGATGGCGCGCTGGATCTCGCGGGCGAACCAGTCGACGCCGAGACCGAAGCCGACGGTGACGAACGGGGTCTGGCCGTTGGACACGCGGTTGGAGTTGATCTGGTACTCCATGGTCTGCATGGCGTCGTAGATGGCCTTGCGGGTGCGGATCTTCGCGAGGATCTCGCGCTCCTGCTCGAGCTCGTCGACGTCCGTGTGGAACGGGGTGTCCATCGGCAGCGGCTCGCGGCCCTTCTCGAAGTGGAGCTTGGCCGGCTCGTTGGCCTTCGCGTTGGCGACCTGGCGTCGCGCGAACTCGATCGGCATGTCGTCCGGGATCATCTCGCGCGCCTCTTCGAGGAACTTGTCGTAGTCGAGCTTCGCGTAGCGGGCGAGATGCTCGTCGGCGCGGTTGGCGGTCTGGCCGCCGTACTGGCTGGAGGCCACGTCCTTCATGATCTGGGTGATCTGCGTGGCGGCGATGGCGATGGACTTCGGGGAGGCCATCGGCGCGTTGCCGAGGGTGAAGCCGTTGGCGAGCATGTCCCAGAAGTTGGGCAGCGAGCAGTTGGACTGCGCGGTGAACGGCGAGTAGTCGGCGTCGTGGAAGTGGATGTCGCCCTTCATGTGTGCGTTGGACACGGCCGGCGGCAGCATGTTGAACGCGGCGGCCTTGGAGACGGCGCCGGCCAGCAGGTCGCGCTGGGTGGCGTAGACGTTGGCGTCCTTGTTGGCGTTCTCGTGGATGAGGGTCGGGTCCTGGTTGATGAAGCGGGACACGGCCTCGTTCACGTCGGTGGCCTTCGCGCGCTCGATGTCCTTGTCGAGGCGGTAGGTGGTGTAGGCGCGGGCCACGTCGTACAGGTGCGCATCGATGAGCGCGTGCTCGACGAGGTTCTGGATGTCCTCGATCTTGGCGGGACCGGCGTAGCGTTCCTTGATCTCGCCCTCGACCTGGTCGGCGAAACCGCGGATGAGCTTCTCCTCCTCCGGGCCGACCTGCTTGTCGAGGTCGCCGAACGCGGCCTTGACGGCGGAGATGATGTTGATCGGATCGAAGTCGACGACGCGGCCGTCACGCTTCTCGACCTGCACCGGACGGCCGGCGGCCCTGACGGTGGTGGTCGTCGGACTGATGACTGCTGTCTCCATCTCACATCTCCATCCCGGCCCTTCCGGGCCTAGTCGTACATCTTCTTTCCGGGGTTCCGCGGGCGGTCCAGCACCCTGCGTTTTCCGGAGCCTCAGATACTGTACGGCATCCCCACCCCTATATCTAGTTGCGGCACGCCGCCAAAACACTAGCGGTAGTGGTTTTCGGCGGAATCTCGCGGAATCACATCTGTGTGATTAACGTAACAATCCCCCGGCTCCGCGTGTCGTGCACCGGCCATGGCAGGCACGCGCGGGCCATGTCCGAGGGCGGGCCGGAAAGCATGTTGCCAACCCGCCCGGACAATGGCACGGAGGGCGTTTCCACCCCGGCGGCGCGATCGGATCGGATCGGATCGGGCTTCGCGCCCCCGGTCCGCCGAGGCGGACGGCCCCTCGTCCGGGGCCGGAATGCGCCGCGGGGTGGCTTAGTCCAGATTGGATTGCGTGCCGGCGGTATCGGCCGTGGCGGCCTGGGCGTTCTGCGCGGCGTCGAGACGGGCGCGCACGTCGTTCAGCAGGCTCTGCGCCCGCTGGGCGAGCGCCTCGCCGATCTCCCACTGGCGCATCGACTGGTCGAGGTCGAGCCCGCCGGCCTCCAGCGCCTGCACGGCCTGGATGAGCTTGTCGCGCGCCTCCTCGTAGGGCATCCGCGCGATGGCGGCGCGTTCCTTGTCGGTGAGCGTCGAGGCGGGCGCGGCGCCTTCCGCCCCGGCCTGCGCGGTTCCGGCATGCGTGGCACCGGCCTCCACGGTCTCGTCCGCGGCCTGTTCCGTCGTGTTCGTGTTCTTGTCGGTCATGTTCATTCCTTTTCGTTTGTTCGTCGGATCGTTCGTATCGGTTCGTTCGCGCCGGCGCCGTCCATGCCGGCACCCAGCAGGCGCCGCAGCCGGCGCCGTCACGCCCGCGCGCCGATCAGTCCGCCTTGGCGGTGACGACGCCCCTGCGCAGCGTCAGGGTGAGCTCGTCGCCGGAGGAGACCTTCGCGGCGTCGTCGAGCACATGCCCGTCGGCGGTCTGCACGACGGCGTATCCGCGGTTCAGCGTGGATTGTGGGCTCAGCGCGGTGAGCGAGGCGTGCGCCTTCTCGATGGTGAGCGAGGCGTCGTCGACGAGACGCCGCAGGCCGATGTCGAGCCGGCCGCGCGCGTCGTCGAGGAACCGCTGGTGCGGTTCGAGCATCGTGAGCGGCCGAGTGAGGCTCGGCCGGTTCGCATAGCCTTCGACGAGCCGGATCTCGTTGTCCACGCGCGAGGAGATGCGCATGCGCATCCGTCCCACCGCGTTGTCGATCAACTGCCATTGCTCGCGCACGTCCGGCACGACCTTCTTCGCCGCGTCGGTGGGCGTGGAGGCGCGCAGGTCGGCGGCCAGGTCGATGAGCGTCCAGTCGTCCTCATGGCCGATGGCGGAGACGATCGGCGTCCTGCACGCGGCGGTCGCGCGCACCACGCCCTCGTCGGAGAATCCGATGAGATCCTCGAACGCGCCGCCGCCGCGCGCCACGATGATCACGTCCACCTCCGGATCGGCGTCGAGCCGCCGGATCGCCTCGATGATGTCGGGCGGGCACTGCGCGCCCTGCACGTGCGCGTGCACGATCTTGAACCGCACGACCGGCCACCTCAGGTTCACGTTGGTGACCACGTCGCCTTCGGCGCGCGCCTGCGGGGCGCAGATCAGGCCGATGCACTTGGGGAACTCGGGCAGCGGCACCTTGTTCTCCGCGTCGAACAGCCCCTCGCCCTTGAGTTTCTTGCGCAGCTCGTCAATCTGTTCCTTGAGGCCGCCGGCGCCGATCTTGCGGATCTCGTCGCCGATGAAGCTCAATCGGGTCTGCTTGACCCAGATGTCGGCACGGCCGTGGATGACGACCCGGTCGCCCTGGCGGAACTGCGCGGCGGCGGCCGCGAACGCGCGCCAGCCGGAGACGGAGATCGCGATGTCCTCGAAATCGTCGCGCACCGTGAGATAGGCGGATCCGGCGCGCCGCGTGTTGATCTCGGTGATCTGCCCGCAGATCCACGCGGCCGGCCATTTCGCGACGGCGTTGTGGAACTTCTGGCTCAGCACGCTCACCGGCCAGGGGTTCTCGGCGGTGGTGTCGGCGGCCATACGCGGCAGCTGGTCGAGCGGGCGCGGCCGGCTCAGGTCCGGCGCCGCCGACGCGCCGGTGCCCGCGGCGGCACCCGCGCGCGCGCCGAAGCCCGCACCGGCGCCGTACCCGGTTCCGGGGGCCGTTCCCCGCATGTTGGCGTTCATGTCGTAACTCATGCCCTCACTATAACGCCGGGTTCCACGGCCGGTGCATATGCACCGTCGTTCATCCGACCGCCAGCGTGGCGAGCAGCGCGGCATGGTCCGAACCGTCGATCGGCACCACCTTCATCCGCCCGGCCACGATCCCCCTGTCGACGACCACATGGTCGATGCCGGCGAACCGCGGCGGCAGCAGCCCCCGGTCCGCCGGCCACGTGAACGTGAACCCGCGTCCCGCCATCCGCGCCCCGTCGCGGAACCGGTCGCCCAGGAAGTCACGGAACGGCGCATGATCGTAGGTCGCGTTGAAATCCCCCATGAACACGTATCGCGTGTCCGTATGCGCCTTCATCGCGCCCAGCTCGTCGAGCGCCCGCCTCCACTGCCCCCAATAGCCGGGCACGGGGGCGGTCGTGTGCACGGACACGAACCGTACCTTGACGCCGCCGGCGAACGCGACCGTGCCGCCGGGCATGAACGAGGCGCTCGAGTTCACGTCGTCGTTCGCCGGACTGATGAGCGGCGAGGCCGACCACAGTCCGTTGCCGTACACGCCGTCGGAGCTCGCGACCTTGCTGTACGGCAGATAGTCGCCAATCCCCGCCTCCTCGAGCGCGGCGACGAACGCGTCCGTCGTCTCCTGCAACGCCAGCACCTCGACCCGCTCGTCGCGCACCGTATCGACGATCTGCCGCGCGTCGGCGCGCCCCTTGTACACGTTGCAGGTCATCACGCGCGCATAGGCGTCGCCGACGACCGCGTGCGCCTGTCCGGTCGCGGCGTCGGCGGCACGCGTCAACGGCTCGGTCGTGTGGAGGAACGGATACTGCCACCACACGTTCACGGCGAACGTGGCGACCGCGACGAGCGCGACGACGAACCGGCGCGACGCGAGCGCGAACATCAGCGCGACGACGGACAGGATCGCGAACCACGGCGTGGCGGAGACGACGATTGGCACGAACGGGAGCGCCTGGAGCCCGGCCGGCAGCGCGCGGGCGGCGACGGCGCATGCCGCGAGCGCCGCGCATACGACCGCGAGCGCGCCGAACACGCGACGGTGGGGCGGGAGCGCCGCGGCGACGCCGGCGCGACCACGCCCGCCGCCGGACGCGCCTCCGCGTGACGGCGCACGGCCGCGGGACACGCCGGAACGTGCCGCCGGCCGCGTGCGCGCGGACACGCCGGGACGACGGCCGCCGCGCTTCCCGCCACGGGTTCCGGCCGTACCCGCGCGAGACGATGGTGTGGAGGATTTCGACGGGGATTTCGTTTTCGATGATGTGCGTGGATGCGGGGATTTCGACGACGACTTCGCGGATTTCGACGATTGCGACGACTTCTTCGACGACTTCGACGATGATGACGCGCTGGACTTCCCCGCCGCGCGTTTGCGTCCGCCGTCCTGCGGCGTCGCCGCGCGCCTCAGCAGTTCGCGCCGGGCGTCGGCCTTCGCCTCCTCGGGGGTGAGATAGCCGTCCCGCGTCCGTTTCGCCACTTCAGACCTCCCTTCGTCCCACAACACTGTACCGTGCGCGCGGCATGCGCGGCCAGCCGGAGAAAAGACGTGGAGCCGGGCCGCAACACGTCATGCGCGCCGCCGGCCGGGAACCGTGTACAATGAATTGCCGTCGCCTCGGTAGCTCAGGGGATAGAGCACCGCTCTCCTAAAGCGGGTGTCGTCAGTTCGAATCTGATCCGGGGCACAAGTCACCCCTTGGAATCGCAGTGATTCCAAGGGGTTTCGTTTTCGCCCAGCCGCAATGCCGGGCGCAGGACCGATCACAGCACGAACTTGTAGAGCACCAGGCAGAGGATCGCATTGGATACGAACGGCCACGTCTCCCCCGGCGGCGGATTCCCCGTCACCATTTGATAGACGACGTTGCAGAAAACCAGCAGCAACGACAGCGCCACGACCGCCAACAGCAACCGTTTGAGAATCGCCCTCATGGCCATCTCCTCCTTCGGGGGAGGGACCAAGACCACGACACCTCGTTGTGACGCGCGCCCCGTCCGTTCGCAACCTATCTTCAGGATACCAGCATCTCCCCAGCCATGCATGGCCCCGCGCGGTCATGCTCCGCCATCGCGCCGGCATCTGGTGTAGTGTCGTAGCAATATCCGCGGGCGTCGCGGCGTATATGCGCGGCGCGAAGGAAGGGAGGCCGACGATGGCCGATGGGACGGGTGCCGGCAAGGCGACGCGAGGAGTGGCGAGCTGCGGCACGGTGACCGCGCTGGAACTGGGATTGCCGGACAGGTCGGCGATACCGGCGGCGAAGGGGACGCTGCCCAAAGCATTGTTCGCCGGGAAGGGGCCGATCTCCAACACGTTGAAGCAGCATCTCGTGCACGCGGTCGCCTCGATCCACATGCTCGCGCTACTGCGCCCCGCCAATGCGGGCGTCGCCGAGGGAACGCGGGTGAGGGAAATCCTCGTGCTCGGGCTGCGGCTCAACGGCGTGGACACCGCGGTTCCCGCCGACGTGGTCGAGCATATCGCGGCGCAGCGGCCGGGCAGCGGCGTGCTGTTCGTCTGCGTGCGCGACGGGCACGCGGCGACGGCTGGCGGCGCCGGCGGCACGGACGGCACGGACGCGGATACGGACGTGACCGTCGAGCAGTGCGCGCTCGCCGTGCGGCGCAAGGTGCCGGGACGCCCCGGCCATACGGCGCAATACGCCGTGCACGTCTCCGACTGGGCGGACCCGCGCGACCTGCTGTTGGAGATCACAGGGGCTTCGATGGATGACGCGTGGGAGTCGCTGTGTTCGCAGGCGATCCTCGGCACCGCCGACCACACGGATCTGGACGCACGCCTGTTGCGCCGCGACCGCGTCGTCGCGCTGCGGGCGCAGGAGGCGAAGCTCGTGCGCGACCACGGCCGCGCGAAGAACCCCGCACAGCGCAACGAGGCGTTCGCGAAACTCGCCAAGGTGCGCGCGGAGCTCAAGCAGTTGGAGGGGTGACGGTTCGCTCCTCCCCCGTCACGGTTCGCTCCTCCCCCGTCACGGTTCGCTCCACGTTCCTCAACGTTTTTCCATGGCAAATCACGGAGCGAACCACGACAAGACGGCGAAACCGGCTCAGAAGCCGAGGCGGGTGCGGCCGAACTGGTCGAGCCAGCGCAGGATCGCGCCCTCGCGCAGCGCCCACGGGCAGATCTCGATCTCCTGGATGTCGAGCGCCTTCATGATCTCGTCCGCCACGATGCCGCCGCCCACGATCTGCAGCGTGCGCTCCGGCGTGATGCCCGGCAGGGCGACGCGCTGGTCCGGTTCGATGGCGGCGAGGCGCGGGATCCAATCCTCCAGCTGCTCGCGCGTCATGATCATCGTGTCCTCGCGGCCCGGCTGGCGCAATACCGCGCCGGCGAGGCGGGCGAGCGAGCGGAACGTCTTCGACGTGCCGACCGCGTGATTCGGATGCTTCGACTTGGGGAACGCCTCGATCATCGGTTCGAGGATCCGACGCACCTGCTTGCGCGCCTCATCCAGCTCGTCGGGCGTGGCGACGCCTTCCGGCAGGAACTCCTTGGTGACGCGGCCGGCACCAGCCGGCACGGACAGCGCGACCGTCGGCTCCTCGTCGGAGCCCATCGCGACCTCCAACGAACCGCCGCCGATGTCGAGCATGAGCAGTCGGCCCGCGTCCCAGCCGTACCAGCGGCGGGCGGCGAGGAACGTGAGCCGCGCCTCGTCGGTTCCGGACAGGACCGTCACGCCCTGGCCGATGCGCTCCTCGATCTTGCGCAGCACCTTGTTGCCGTTCGGCGCCTCGCGGATGGCGCTGGTGGCCATGGCGAGCAACTGCGTAATCTCATATTCCTCGGCGAGCTTCATGCCCTCGTCGACCGCTTCGAGGATCGCCTCGATGCCGGCCTTTTTGATCGAACCGTCGTCCTTCAGGTATTGCATGAGGCGCACGGTGGTCTTCGTGCTGGCCTCCGGGTCGGGGCGGGCGCCGGGTGCGGCGTCGACGATGAGCATGTGGATCGTGTTCGAGCCGATGTCGAGCACGCCGAGTCGGGTGGTGTGCGAGCGCAGGTTGACCATGTGCGGTGTCGTTCCTTTATATATCGATGGTTGTCGATGTGTCGTTTCGTATCGTGTTCTGCCGTGTCGTCGTCACGTGTGTGCCGTCACGTGTGTGCCGTCACGCGTGTAGCGTGGGCAGCCAGCGGCCGAGCCGATCAAGTCCTTCGGCGAGCGCCTCGCGCGACGCCGCGTAGCTGAGGCGCACATGCGTGTCCGCCGTGGCGGCGCCGAAGTCGCGTCCCGGCGTGAGCGCGACGTGGGCCTCGTCGAGGGCGCGTTCGCAGAACGTCCACGCGTCGAGCCCGGTGGACGTGATATTGAAGTACGCGTAGAACGCGCCGTTCGGTTCGACTTCGACGGGCAGGCCGATGCGCTTGAGCCCGTCGATGACGATGCGGCGGCGTGCGAGCAGCTCCTGGCGGCGGCGTTCGCATTCGGCGAGGCTGCTTTCGGTGAAGCAGGCGAGCGCCGCGTGCTGGGTGGGCGTGTGCGCGCACAGGTAATAGTTCGTGGCGAGGTCGTCGACGGCCTTGAGGATGGCGTCGTCGTCGGGGATGACGGCCCAGCCGAGTCGCCAGCCGGTCATGCCGAAGAACTTGGAGAAGCTGTTGCACACGATCGCGTCGTCGTCGCAGGCGAGCACGGAGCGGATCTCGGTGCCGTCGGGTTCGCGGTCGGCGAGGTCGATGTACGTCTCGTCGACGATGCGCCACGCGCCGTGGTCGCGCGCATAGTCGCATACGTCCCTCAGCACGTCGAAGTCGATGGTCGTGCCGGTCGGGTTGGACGGCGAGGTGATCATCACGGCCTTCGTGCGGTCGGTCCAGTGGACGGCGACGAGGTCGCGGTTGAGGTGGAAGCGCGTGGCCGCGGAGGTGGGCACGTCGATGACGTTGCCTTCGAAGCTGTTGATGAGTTCGCGGTTGCACGGATAGGAGGGGTCGGCGACGATCACGTCGTCGCCCGGGTCGACGGTGAGCGCGGTGGCGAGCAGAAGCGCCGCCGAGCCGCCGGAGGTGATGATGATGCGCCTCGGGTCGATGTCGAGGTCGTGGCGTTCCCGGTAGAAGCGGGCGATGGCCTCGCGCAGTTCGGGCAGGCCCATGGCGGCCGTGTACGGCAGGGCGCGGCCGTCGTACTGTTCGCGCATCGCGTCGCGCACGGCGGGCGGCGCACCGAAGTCGGGCTCGCCGAGGGAGAGTTTGATCACGCTCACGCCGTTGGCGATCATGCGGTCGGCCTTCTCGCCGAACACCATGGCGCGGAACGGCTGCGCCTCGCGGGCGCGGCGGGACATCACGGGGGATGCGGGGGTCGTCTGTTCGGGCTGCTTTGCTTCTCCAGTCATACCGCCCGTTGTATCGGCAAGACGCGACACGCGCGCCCCGCGTCCCGAGTGGTGGGACGCGGGGCGTCGGTCAGCGGCGGCGCGCCAGCGCCCAGCCGAGCAGGGCGAGCGGCACGGCGCATGCGGTGAACAGCGCGGGTAGGAGCATGCCGATGTGCGGACTGGACGCGTCGAGCACGACGCCGGCGACCGACGATCCGAACGACGTTCCGACCGTGCCGGCGGTGGTCACCCAGCTCAGGCCCTCGGTGAGGCTTTCCGCCGGCACCAGGTCCTTGACGATGAGGTTGCCGGTGGTGAACAGCGGCGAGACGACGAGTCCGGACACGATCTCGATGGCACCGAGGAGGATGAGGTTGTCCATCGCGAGGCGGAAGCCCACGTAGCCGACGACGAGCAGACTCAGGAAGACGACCATATGCGCCCAATGCGAGCCGCGGAACGTGCGTGAGCCGAACACGATCGCGCCGATGCACGAGCCGACGGCGAACATGGCGAGCTGGAGGCCGAGGAACCGTTCGAGCCCCATTCCCTTCATGGTGGCGGTGACCGACACGTCGAACGAGGTGAAGCTCATGTTGAACACGAGGAACACGACGAGCAGCGGCAGCACGCCGCCGTAGAGGAGCGCGCTCTTCGGCTTGGCGCCCTGACGGCGCAGCCGGTCGAGGGACAGGCTGTCGGCAGTCGGGGCGGTGGCGTCGGTGGCGGCCTCGGAAGCGTCGGGAGCGCCGCCCGCGACGTGCGGGACCGCATCGGACGCCATGACCTCGATGGTCTCGACGATGGCGGGCGGCTGCGTGGATTTCAGTGAGAAGAAGACCGCGCCGCCCACGCCGCAGGCGATGGTGGGCACGAACAGTTGGCTGACCGGATGCACGCTGGTGGCGAGCCATGCGGCGAGAATCGGGCCCAGGATGAACACGACCTCGTCGATGGCCGCCTCCATCGCGTACGCGGTGTTGAGCAGCGTCTCGCCGTCGTCGCGACCGCGCAGCGTGTACGCCCAACGGGTGCGTACGAGCGCGCCGAACGAGAACTGGGTGAGGCCCATCACGACGGCGAGCGCGAACAGCAGCGGGATCGGCACGCGGAACAGGGCGGCGAACGCGAACGCGAGCATCGCCGTGACCTGCACGGCGAGCGCGACGCGGCCGACGCGACGCTGCCCGAACCGGTCGAACAGGCGCGCGTAGAACGGGGTGACGCAGGAGAGCGCGAACACGTAGGTGGCGCTCATCGTGCCGGCGACCGTCCAATTGTCGTACAGGTGGTTCAGGGCGAGCACGATGCCGAGGCTCATCATGGAGATCGGCAGTCGCGCCACCGCGCCGGAGACGCAGAACGCCTTCGTGCCGGGGATGGAGAAGAGGCGCGCGTATGGGGAACGCGGCTTCGCGGCCGCGACCCCGCTCACGCGGTCACCTCGCCCTCGTAGATATAGATGTCCTCCCCGTCTCCCACGTGTTCGTCGGGGTGGTCTTTGGCGTAGCGTTCGGCGACGCGGGCGAGGCCCTTGTGCTCGTAGAAGCCGACGTCGCAGCTGGAGTCGGTGTGCAGGTAGTAGCGGGAGGCGCCGGCTTCGGCGAACGAGGCGAGCAGGTTGCGCCACAGAGTGCCGCCGACGCCGTGGCCGCGTGAGGCGGGGGCGACGACGAACAGCTCGAGTTCGGCGGGGGCGCGGTCGTTGATGGCGATGTCGTCCTCCATGCGTTCCTCGAGCGCATGCCAGGCCTCGGTGCGGGCGAGCGCGTCCGCTCCGGCGGGAGTGGCGTCGAGTTCCGCGTTGACGCGGGCGAGTTCGCCGGTCACCTGGGGGAAGAGCACGGGTCTGCCGGCCACGCGCGACAGGGTGACGCCGAGGAACGTGCCGTCCGCGGTTTCGGCGAGTTCGCCGCGCGTTGCGGGTTCGAGGTAGTGGAGGACGAAGTGGCGTGAGGTGAGCCGGGCGATGTGGGGGTCGCCGGGCTCGTCCACGCCCCACGTGTCATAGAACGCGTCGACGATGGCGTCGAGGTCGTCCCAGGTGACGGCGCGGTAGGTGATGGCGGTGCCGGGGGCGACGGCGGCGCGGCGTGCGGTGTCTGCGCCCGTGGTGCCGTGTGTTGCGGTGCTGGTGGTTGCGTTGCTGGTCGCAGCCATGGGTGGTTCACTCCTTCATGTCGGTGGTGTCGTGGAGCACGTGCGCCCGCCCACACATGCCTGCACGAGGGTAGCGGTCTCCCGCCGGCGAGACATTCACGGCGCGTTCCAGCCGCGGGACCCGCTGTCGCCGGGTGCCGTGCGTGGCGTCTGCGCGCCGCACGGCACCGTCCGCGGTCGTGCCGCGGATCGGCGATGGGTCTAATCGTCGTCGGTGTGCTCGGGGATTCCGGAGCTCAACTCGGCAATGATCTCTTGTTCGGTTTTCTCTTCGGCGCGCAGCTCGCGGAGCTTCGCGTCGGGTTCACTCACATAGTAGAGAGCGGCGTCGATGCTGTCCAACGGCACGCCTTCCATCGCCGAAAGCAGAAGCCGGTACAGGTCGAGCTGCACGAGCTTGTCGGCCACGTCCTTCGGCTTGCGGGGACGATGGCCGGTCTTCCAGTCGATGACGGTGTACCGTTTTGTCGCGTCGACCGGGTCGAGGCCGCCGAGGAACACGGCGTCGAGTTTGCCGTTGGCGATGATGCCGTCGAGTTCGGGCAGGGCGACGACGAGCTGCCGCTCCGCCCAGACCGGCGTGCGCCGTGCCCATGGCGATTCGGCGAGACGCCGCTGCCAGGCGACGAGCTCCGCTTCGACACGGGTGTTCCGGCGTGCGGCGCGTCGACCGCCGCCGTCCGCGCCGGATGCATCGTCCATACCGGCGGTGCCGTCGGCGATGGCCTTCTCCCGGCGTTCCAGATCGGCGAGTATCGCGTGGCGGTCCATGACCGTGACGGCACCCGATTCGGCACTCGTGCCGTCTCCCGCGTCGAGTCCCGCGTCGATGAAACGCTCCGCCCACGCGTGGAACCTGGTGCCGGCGGAGGCCGCGGGCGAGGCGATGGACGGGATGGGGCGCACGATGCCGCGCCAGTAGCGTCGTTCCTCGCGCTCCCCCATGTCCGTCGCGCGGGCCTGCAGACGGGTGACGCTCTGACGCGATCCGGCGAGGATGCGCTGCGCCTGCTCCTTGGTCCGCTCGTCGAGGGCCGCCCCGTCGAGCGTTCCCGACATGAGGTCGTCGTCGGCGATGAGCAGCCGGGCCTTGTCGAGCAGCGTGCCACGTGCCGGGGCGACCGGCGAGGACTCACTTGGCACCGCGGAATCATCCACCCCATCCACCTCATTCGCACCATTCGCCTCGGTTCGGGCGCGCATCGCGGCTCGGACGGCCCGCGCCGCCCCGACGAGCGAGGACGCCGTCGTTGCTCCCAACGCGGACGGCCAAGGCAGGGTGTCTTCCGCCCGTTCCTCAAGAGGCGTGTCCCATGCCTCGTCGATGACGGCGTGCACGTATCCGGCGGCGTGATCGCCGGTGAAGAACCCGTCGGGTCGGGGCGCGCCCGTCGTCGCCGGCGTGCGGTGCTGTTCCCCGGCATCGGCCGCCGTATCGGACGACCCGGTGGACCCGGTGGAGCCGGACACCCCGGTGGAGCCGGACACCCCGGTGGAGCCGGACGACCCGGCCATGACGGTCCCGTCGTGCGAGTGCAGGGCGTCGTGGACCTCCGACCAGAAGTTGGAGGGTTTCGCCATGCGGGGCTTCGCACCGAGCACCGACGGGTCGCGGCCCGTTTCGCCGTTGCGGCTGTAGGTGAGCAGCACGTCGCACCGGGCGCGGGTCAGGGCCACGTACATGAGCCGGCGTTCGTCGGCGTGCAGTCGCCTGCCGTATTCCTCCTCCTGGGTGAGGTACCAGCCGTCCGGATCGACGTCGTTCACGCCGTCGCCGACGGCGCGCAGCGACCCGTAGACCTCGTCGTCGATGAGTTCCACGTCGTCCAACGCCCGCAACGCGTCCAGCGGGTCCGCACCGACTGGCGCGTCATGCGGGAAACGCGGCAGGATGCCCGCGTCGGCGCGCACCGGCACCGGCACGGCGGTCGGATCGTCCAGCCATGTGGAGGCGCGCTCGCGGTATTCGGGTGCCGTCCAGACGCCGTTCTCGACACCGCCCGGGTGGGCGTCGTCGAGTGTGACGGAGAGGTGATCGCCCTGGCTGCTGGGGAACACGCCTTCGGCGAGGCCCACCACGGCGACCGCATCCCATTCGAGTCCCTTGGACTGGTGGACGGTCATCAGCTCCACGTCGACGTGCCGTTCGGAGTCCAATGCGGCGGTCTCGTCCTCGATGCTGCGCAACGCGTCCACCCATGCCATGAATCCGCGCAATGTGGGCGTGGCATCGGCCGCGATCTCGCTGGCGTACGTGTCGACCAGATCGATGACCGTCTCCATGGGGATGCGGGCCACCGTCGGGTCGGGCGCGTTCCCGCGAGCACGCATGGCCTGCGCCACGATGGTGTCGATGTCGAGGTCGAGCGCCTGCACGGCCGCACGCACCACATCGGGCAGGGGTCTGCCGACCGTGCCGCGCACCATGCGCAGCATGCGGGAGGCATGCAGGATCTCTCTCGTAGAGGCCTCGTCGAACCGGTCATCGCGTTCGAGCAGGCCGGGCAGATCGGGATCCTCCAGCAGGTCGGGCAGGAACACGGCGTTGGCGACGCCGTCACGGTGCTCCCGGACGATGCCGGCACAGTCCTGGCGCGGTGCGTCGGCCGGCGCCAGACCGGCGGCGACGAGCGCCTGGTACCGCACCTCGGTGTTGGCCGCGTCGGCGAGCGCGGCGAGCGCGGCGAGCGTCAACGCGTCGAGTCCGAACCGTGGCGTGGCGAGCAGCCGCATGAGCGAACCGGAGTCGGTGTGGTCGGAGGCGACGTGCAGCAGGGCGAGTATGTCACGGATCTCGGGGCGGTCGAGCATCGCCGAATAGCCGACGACGAGCGTGCTCAATCCGGCCTGCTCCAACGCCTGCTGGTATTCGGCCATGTGCTTCTTCGACCGGAACAGCACCGCCGCGGTGGGGGGATGCTTCGGATTGCCGTGGTCGTTGACGGCGAGGGCATGCCGGCAGAATCGTACGATGCCGTCGATCTCCTGGCCGAGCGTGTCGTACCCGAGCACGCCGACCGTGCCAGCGGCGGCTTCGGGCAGGGCGTCGAGCGGCGCGACGTCGACCTCCCGCATCGTCGAGCTGCCTGCACGGCGGGGAGTCCCGCGCAGCGGCAGGGTCAGGTCGTTGGCGGCCTCCAGCACGAGTCGTGAGTTGCGGCGGGTGACGCTCAGCTCGTAGGGACGATCGTTCTCCCGCATGCCGAAGTCCTGCTGGAACAGGCGGAACGCGCCTGGGCTGGCGCCTCGCCATGCGTAGATCGACTGGAACGGGTCGCCGACGGCGTTGACGGCCGTGTCGCCTCCGTGGAACAGGGTGGCGAGCAGCGCCGCCTGCGTGGTGGATGTGTCCTGGTACTCGTCGAGCAGCACGTGGCTGAACCGTTGCCGGTAGCGTTCGCCGATGGAGGGGAACCGGGTGACCAGCTGGTAGGCGGCGATGGTGAAATCGCCGAATTCGGCCAGGTTGAGCCGTCGTTTCTCCTGGGCGTACGCCTCGACCAGGTCGAGCAGCGCGT
This sequence comes from Bifidobacterium sp. LH_419, assembly GCF_056356955.1. NCBI lineage: Bacteria > Bacillati > Actinomycetota > Actinomycetes > Bifidobacteriales > Bifidobacteriaceae > Bifidobacterium > Bifidobacterium sp. LH_419. The sequence goes on along the minus strand of NZ_JBKEVG010000006.1, from coordinate 53,197 downwards.
CACGTTGCCCGGCGGTGTCGACGAGTCTGGCGCAGTGGAACACGCAGGCCGTGCGCAGACGTTCATGGTATTCGTCGAGTTTCGCCGTCCATGCGGCGTCGCTGTCCTTCTTGAACCGTCGCGGCTTGGTGAGCTTGGGTTCATCGTCGGGAATCGGCTCGGAGCCGATGGCGTCGCGTACCTGCGCGGCGAAGGCGTCGTCCCATGCGCGCACGCGGGCGATGGCGGTCTCCATGTCGGTCACGCCGTGGCCGATCATCGCGCTGCCGATCGCGCCGGAGAGCGCGAGGACCTTCGAGGCGAGCGTGCGGAACGCGCCGAGGTCGCGCCCGCGCAGCCGGTCCATGTTCCGGTCGATGACGTTCGCGGCGAGCTGGAGCGCGCCCGCCTCGCTCAACGGCTGCGTGTTCTGGTCGAATCCGACGAGCAGACCGTACTGGCGCACGATGGATTGGAAGAACGCGTCGTACGTGTAGACGACGGGCTTGAGGAACATGCGGTCCCCCGCTGCGCGGATCGCCTCGGCGTGCCCGCCCACCCCTTCCGGGGATGCCGGCATGTCGTCCCGTCCCGTCCCGCGCGTCCCGTCCTCGGCCACGGCCTGGGACACGCGTGACAGCAGCTCGCCGGCAGCCTTGCGCGTGAACGTGAGGCCGAGGATCCGTTCGGGGGCGACGCCCCGGCGGATGAGTTCGATGATGCGGCGCGTCATCGTGTAGGTCTTGCCCGAGCCGGCGCCGGCGACGACGAGCACGTCGTCCGCCACGGGCGCGTTGATGACGGCGGCCTGTTCCGGGCTGTCGGTGGGTTTCGGTGTGCTGCTCATGCCTGCCTCGTTTCGAATACGGTGTCGACCCGGCCGGCGCAGGCCGGGCATACGGTGCGCATGCGACAGTATGCGAGATGCTGCGCGGTGGGATGGGCGATCAGACGCTCCGAACGGCTCGCCGCCGCCGCATAGAACACCCGCGCGATCATGGCGAGCGCCCACATCGCCTGCGTGCCCTGCAGCGCGGCGAACCGCTCCCATGCGCGCGGGTCGACGTCCTGCGGCGGTTCGGCGGGAACGCCGGGGATATCCATGAGCTTCGCCGGGTCACGGTAGTGGGATCGTGGCGTGAACGGTTCCGCGTTCAGCGAGCCTCCGGTGAACAGGGGCGGCTGGAACAGGCCTTCGGGGGCGTAGCTCTGCGCCGGCGCCTCGTGGGCTTCGACATGGAACAACGCGCTCTGCACGATGGGCGGCGCGTCGACGGGGCGCCGGCCGCCGCGCGCGGCGCTTCCATCGGCCGTCTCGGGGAAGGCGAGTCCCAGCTGGTAGCACACGAGCTGCAGGTCGTTGAACCGCTGCGGGGTGGTGGGCACCTGGCCGGTCTTGTAGTCAATGAGCCGTATGGCGCGGCTCCCATCGGCCATGATACGGGTCTCCTTACGGTCGATGCGGCCGGAGAGCCTGATGGTCAGGTTCTCGTCCATGCCCTCCGGCCAGCCTCCGACGAGCGTACCCATCATCGCCATGAGATCGCGCCGTCCGACCGGACCGGCACCGGGCACGGCGTCGTATGCGGCGAGGATGTCGTCGAGCCCGAACCGCGCGGCGAACTCCTCCTCGCATGAGGCGTGTTCGAGCACGCCCACGTCGAATTTGCCCGTGTTCTCCCCAAGATAGCCGGACGTGTTGGAGGCCACGAAGTACGAGGCGAGATTGGCGAGCGTGGCGCCCGCCTGCTCGTCCTTGCGAATCGCCGCATAGCGCGCCGACGGATCGTCGATGTCGGCGGGGTCGGGCTTCATCCCGTCGTAGAGTTCGACGAGCCGACGCGTCACGGCCGTCAGACGTTCCTCGTCGCCGGCTCCGGGCATGAAGCCGGGCAGGTCCAGGCCTTCCCCGCTGCCCTGCTGGGCGACCGCATGGATCAGCGTGCCGAAGCCCGTCGCCGCACTGCCGGGGCGTGGCCCGGCGAATCGGTTCTCCAGCATCCAGCACACCGGGCATTCCCACAGGCGGTCCACCGCCGATGGGGACAACGTCACCACGCACGGTTCGGCGTCCTGCGCCCGCGCGCTCGACGTATCCGTCGCGCTCGGCGTATCCGATGCGTCCGCCGTCCCATGGCCGCCACGTTCCGCCGTATGCAGGTACGCCCATTCGTCCGGATCGGCGGCGGCGACGCCGTTCCCGGCAAGCAGGGCGAGCGCGGCGGCCGCATCCCGCGCCTGCGGGTCGTCGGACGGGTGCCGTGCCAGGATGAGGCGCGCTGCGGCCACGAGTCCGCGGGGATCGCAGTCCAGGCCGGCGAGCGAGATCTCCTCCACGTCCGACGAGGCGCGTTCCGCCGTCTGACCGTTCCCGTACGGCTCCCCCACCTCGACGAACCTCGCCTCGGCTCCGCGGCCGAAGCATTCTGGCAGATACCCGTAGAGGAAATCGGACGGGGTCAGGTCGTCGTCGCTCACAGCGCTGATCGTCACCGTGCCCGTTCCCCGCGCATCCGATTCGGCGCGGGTGAGCGCATACAGGAAGCTCTTCTTCTCTCCGGAGAGCACCTCGCCCAGTCGTGCGCCGTAGGAGGGGGCGGCGGCCCAGACGGCATGCGCCTCCGGGCCACGCAGGATGATATCCGCTAGGTCCTCGCCGCCGAACATGGTGTTGCGCTCGGCGAGGTTGGGCCATACGTCCTGCTGCACGGCGGGCAGCCACACATGACGCCAGTGGCGGCCGGCCGCGCCCGCCGGGGTGGTGAGGGTGACGGCCTGCTCCATCGGCTTCACACGGGCGAGTGAATCGGCTTCAATCCGCATGGAGCGCACCTGGGCGATGAACGTGACGATGTCATGCCCGGCGGCACCGCCCTCCGCATATTGGAACAGCCGCATGGCGGCATCCAGCCGGTCGTTGGCCGCCCTGCCCTCGGACGTGTTGTCGAGCGCGCGCCGCTGCCATGCCGACGCCACGCCCGCGGCGTCCCATGCGGCGGCGAGCGCGAACTGCGGCTCGTCGGATTCCAGACGGCCCAAGGCGGCGGCGACCTTGCCGACGAGCGTCCAGAGACGGATGAAGGCCCGGGCCTGCGGGTCTCCTCCCAGTACCTGGTTGATCACGGCGAGCACGTGCGATGCGGGAGCCCGGGGATCGTCCAGCGCGAGCATCACGTACTGGGCGTCCGTTCCGAACGGCGGGATCCGGTCCCCGCCGTCGGACGGGACGGGCCGCCCGGTCTCCGACGTCGCATCGTCTCGCCCGCGCAGCAGGGAATCATCGATCCGGACGTCGCCGCCCGCGGGCCAGGCCTCGCCCAACGTACGCCACGCCCTCATCAATCCGCCCAACGCGCCATCCACGTCGTCCGCATCACCCGCATCGTCCACGTCATCCGCAGCGACCGCCTGTCCGACGATCCCCGCGAGGGATTCCAGCGAACGCATCGCGGCCTCGACCGGTTCCACGCGTCCCGGCGCGCCTTCGCCCGGCATGGAGCCGACGGTGATCAGCGGGCCGGCCATCAGCGTGACGACGCGGGAACGCACATAGGCCGCCAGCGCACGCGGATCCGACTCCGCTCCCGCGATGCCGCGCCCACGCAGACGCGCCAGTTCGATCAGGGCGAACAGACCGCGCACGAACGGCTCCTCCCCGAGGGGACGGGTGACGGACGAATAGCGCACGGGCACGCCGTCCCGGCGCAGCCGTTCGCCGAACAGGCGCACGGTGCCGTTATCGTGCGCGATGACCGCCATGTCGTTCCACTGGGTGTGCCCGTCGAGCCGCTCGTGCTTGATGCGCCACACCACATCGTCAAGCTCCTCCCGGGGACTGCGGTAGAGCGCGCAGCGAAGGGAACCGTCCGCAGGCAACGGGGACGCGCCGTCGAGCCGGCGGATCGGCCACGCGCCCTCATGCCGGGGCAGCTTCCACGGGCGATCGGGCAGCGGCGTGGAATCCTCCAGCGGCGAGGGAATCGACAGGGAGATCCTCGCCACCACGACGTCGCGATACGTGGGGGCCGTCTCGGACTCCCGGCCGCCCCGCGGCCGTGCGTCCAGGACGCAGCGACGGGCGGCGATGGGCCCGTCCGCGGCCCTGGCGAACAGATATTCGGGGTAGGACCCACGGAAGGTCTGCACCGCCTCGTCCGGGTCCCCCACGAGTACGAGCCGCGTGCCCCGCCGTACGATCTCCTCCAGGAACCTCATGGCGGCGAGAGTGGAATCCTGGAAATCATCGACGACCAGCAGCGCGGGGACCGTTCCTCCGCCGCCCCGCAGCACGGTGGCCGCCTCCACCAGCAGACGTGAGGAATCGAGACGGTATTCGCCCGGATACGCCGCCTCGACGGCCGCGGCATACTCACGACGCAGCGCGAACGCCAGCCGCCACTGCACGCGCAGCCGTTCCACGCGCACGTCCCGTCCGTCGCGGGCGGATTCCTCCAACACGCCGAGCAGCTTCTCCTCACCGTCGGGGGAAACTCCCAGTTCGTCCATGCGCGCCAGCATGTCGCGTAGCTGGGCGACGAATTCCGCCGACACGCCACGTTCGAGCAATGCGGCCGTGGCGGCACGACCGTCCCGCCCGTCCTCCGAACCGTCGTCGGGGAACACCCCCATGGACGACGACCACTCCTCGGTCGCGAAATAGTCGCGGAGCATCATGCATACGTCGCACACATCACCGGCTTCGGAGTGCCCGACATGCCCGGCGAGCACCCCGCGCAGCAACGCGTCCTGCTCGGCGCCGTTGAGCAGCCTCGGTGCGGGAGCACCGGAGGCGAACCGCTCGTCGGCGATGACGCGAAACGCCAATGCGGCGAGCGTGGTGACCGGACGCACCTGCGCGGACGCGCCGATGCGGCGGATGACTTCGTCGCCGAGACCGTCGGCGACGACGCGGTTCGCCACGGCCATCACCGCGCGGGTGTCGCCGTACGCGTCCAGGCCGCGCAGGAGCGCGTCATAGGCGAATCGCGTCTTGCCGGTCTGCGGCGCGCCGGCGACCAGCAGCGCGCTCCCGCCGTCTCCGCCGCCGCGGATCAGTTCGTCCAACGCCTCGTGGGCATCCATGTATCCAGTCATGGCTCCAGCCTAAACCGTGACGACCACGCCGGTGCATATCTACCGGAACTTCCCCTTTTCTCGCGTGTTCCAATGGTTCCGGCACCCGCCACGGGCGGCACGCCGCCGTTCACGCGCCCATATCGGATGGGCGGGTGAGGCGCCGCCGTCCGTGGCGGTACCATTGTGCCGAGGGGACGGCGCAAGTCCCCAGGGGGACGCCTTCGGGGGAAGGGGGCATCATGCGCACCACGATCACAGCGCCGCCGGAGCTGCCCGGGTATTCGTTCGTCCGGACGCTCGGCTCGGGTTCCACGGCCGACGTGTACCTGTACCGGCAACGTGTCCCGGACCGGGATGTGGCGGTGAAGGTGTCCAGGACGCCGCTCGACCCGCGGGCCGCGGCGAGGTTCGCACGGGAGGCCGATATGATGGCCCGTCTGTCGAGCCACCCGTACATCATGCAGGTCCACGGCGCGGGCGTGACGCCGGACGGATTGGCCTACATCGTGTTCGAATACGCGCCGAACGGCACCTATAAGGAGATCGCACGGCGCCGGCCGCTCACCTGCGACCAGATGCTCGATCTCGGGATCAGGCTGGCCGGCGCCCTGTCCGCCGCGCACCGGGCCGGCGTCATCCACCACGACATCAAGACGAGCAACGTGCTCGTCGACGCCCAGGGGCTGCCGGTCCTCGCCGACTTCGGCATCTCGACGAACATCTACGACAGGACGTTCACCGGCTATTCGCTGCCGTGGGCGCCTCCCGAAGTGCTGAACGGCCGTTCCGGTGCCGAGGAGGCCGACATCTATTCGCTGGCGGCGACGCTGTATGCGACGTTGGCGGGCGGTTCGCCGTTCGAATGCGGCTACCGGCCGGACACGGCCGCGCGGCTGAAGGAGCTCATCCTCACCAAGCCGCTGCCTCCGATCGACCGCCCGGACGTGCCGGAGGACGTGGAACGGGTGCTGCGCAGGGCGATGTCGAAGGACCCGGAGGACCGTCAGCATTCCGCGTTGCGGTTCGCACGTGACCTGCAGCATGTCCAGCAGGAGCATTTCGGTCATATGACCGCCGTGGTCGCCGAAGGCCGGGATCCGTATCCGCCGAATCGTCGCGCGGCGCGCCGCCGCTTCGGCACGCCGCAGACCGGAGCCCCGGCCAGGGCGGCGACGCCGGCAGTCGCCGGTCAAGCCGTCGCCGGTCTGGCCGTCGCCGTCTTTGTCATCGCCGTGGCGCTCGTATTCGCGATCGCCGTCATGCCGAATCTCGATTCCGGCGCCGTCGCCGACCGCGCATCCGTCGGAGACGCGACGACGCGTCGTGGGACGGAGGCCGGGCGGGATGCGGATGTCACACCGGACGGCGTCGTCGGCGACGATGTCCCCTCCCCGACGGACCTGCACGGGGAATACGGCGACGACGGCACGGTGACGTTCACGTGGAGCAACCCCGATCCGAAGAGTGGTGACGCGTACGCGTGGAGGCCGATCGACGGCCAGGACCCGCAGGACGAGGGGAACACGTCGATCGTGAGGGGTGAACGGGTGACATTCGACGTCTCCAAGGACACGGCCCGGACATGCATCGCGGTGTCGGTCGTGAGGGCGGACCGACGCATGTCGCCCCGGCCCGCGGTCGTCTGCGCGACGCGGCGCTGATCCGCACGCGACACGCCGTCTCCCCGATCTCCGGTGCATCCGAGGCGGTACCCAGCGACGGGGTCTACATTTGGCGTACCGGCCGACCGGCCGGGCTCGGAACTACGACGGGAGCCGGCATGGCGAAGAGATCTTCCCCGGCATACGGGCGGATACGCGGAACCGACGCGCCGACGCGCCGTCCGGCGCCGTCGGACAGGCGTGGATGGGCCGTCCCGGCCGTCGCCCTGATGCTGCTGCTCGGCGTGGTCGCCGGCGCGATCGTCATCAGCTCCGTCACACAGCGTCATGTGCGGTTCGACGACGGATCCGTATGGGTCACCTCGTTGAAGGACCGTAAGGCGGCCCGGTTCAACGTGCGCGTCGGGCAGGCGGATGCGGCCGTCGCGTCGTCCGCGCCGCGCTTCGACGTCCTCCAGCATGACGCCGACACCGTGCTCGACGAAGGCGGCCGGGCGTCGTCGATCAAGGCGTCGACGGTAGAAGTGGATTCCAGCGCCGAGACGGGGGACGGGACCATATCGGCGGCAGGCGGCGGCACCATCGCGTTCCTCGATGAGGGGACCGGCGACGTCTGGACGGGATACGCCGACGATGTCGGCTCGGCGTCCCCCATGCACGAGGATCCCCGGCTGAGGCTCGGTGCGGGAGGCAGGATCGTGGTCGACGCCGACGGCGCGGTATGGGGATACCGTCCTTCCGACGGCATGGTGTTCAGACTCGACTCGCCGCAAAGCCGTTCGCCTTCGTCGGTCGGATCGATCACCGACGGGGTGAGGACGGACGCCTCCTCGTTCACGGTGATCGACGGGGTCCCGGTCATCACGGCCGGGAACCGGGTGCTCTTCAGAGGAGGAGGCGCCGCTTCCGGCATGGATGGAAGGCTGAGCCTGCAGTCGCCGCCGGTGGATGGGCTCCAATCCGGTTGGGTCGTCGTGGCCGGCCGGGACGGCTTGGACCTCATATCCCTCTCATCGCCGGATCCGGAACCTGTGCCGCTGCGTTCCGGCGGGCACGGGGAGCCGGCTCGCCCGGTCTCCTCGGGCGGCTGCGTGTTCGCCGCGTGGAGCCAGCGGGCCGACAACTACGTCTCCGTATGCTCCGCGGAGGACGGAGGGGCGACGTTCCGTTCCCTCGGTTCGGTGGATGTCACCTCCGAACTGGTGTTTCGCGCGAACCACCGGCAGGTGGTGCTCAACGACGTGGTCGATGGCAACGTGTGGGACCCGCGTGCATCGACCGACGTCATCAGACTCCAATGGAACACGATCCGGACCGAGCGTTCCGAGGAGAACCGGCGCGAGGGGGACGAGACGGCGAACAACCGGCGCGAGTTCGACAAGACCTGTTCGCACGGCTCGGACGGGATCCAGGCGGAGAACGACGAGTTCGGGGCGCGGGCCGGCGGCGAACGGATCCTCGACGTGCTGCGCAACGACCGGCAGACCGACTGCTCGGTGCTGCGGATCACGCGCGCGAACGCCCCCGACGGGGCCGTGATCGAGGTCTTCCCGGTCTACGACGGTCGCTACCTCCAACTCGACGCCACGAAGGCGGGCCCCGGCGCGGTGGGCTTCTCCTACGAGATATCCGACGGGCACGGCCAGACGTCCTCCGCCACGGTGAGGCTGACGCTCACCGGTTCCGGGAACGCCGCCCCCGCCCAGACCGATACGCCGCAGGAGCTGGAGGTCGAGCAGGGCGCTTCCTACGAGTTCAACGCGCTGGGTGGTTTCACCGACCCGGACGGCGATCCGATGACGCTCGTCTCCGCGGCGCCGCAGGGCTCCGATCAGGTGACGGCCTCCACGCGCGCGGACGGTCTGCTCACGTTCGACGCCGGTTCGATGGCCTCCGGACGAGTCGGCATCGAGCTCGCGGTCTCCGACGGCGAGCGCACCGGCACCGGCATGGTGTACTTCTCCGTCAAGCCCTCAGGCACCCTGCCCGCCGACATCGACCCCGTGGCCGAATCCGTCTCGCCGGCCACGGACGCGTCCATCGACCTGAAGCCGTACGTCCACGCCACCGGCGCGAGCCCGGCGCGTCTGTCCGCGGCGGACGCGCCCGATGGAGCCTCCGTGACGATGAACGCCGCCGATCTCACCCTCCGGTTCAGGGCGGACGCCCCGGGCACCTACTACGTGTCGTACACGATCACGCAGGGGACCGTGCCCGCGACCGGGCTGGTCCGGGTGGAGGTGCAGCCCGTATCCGGCCAAGCCGCCAAACCGGTGGCCGCGAACGACGTGGCGATGCTCGGCGCGGGGAACACGGCCATCGTGGAACCGCTGTCCAACGACGTCGACCCGATGGGCGGCGTGCTGTCCGTCACTTCGGTCACGGCCGATCCGGCCTCCGGCATCAAGACCGGTCTCGTAGGCCACAGGCGGGTCTATCTGACGGCGCGGCGGATACCGACCGAACCGGTCGACGTCACCTACACGGTGGCGAACGCGGCCGGCACGTCGACGGGCACGATCGTGCTGCATCCGCCGACGTCGTCGAACGCCGACTCGGCTCCGAAGGCGCCGGACATGGCCGCCCAGGTACGCACCGGCGGCATCGTATCCATCGATGTGCTCGACCGTGCCGGCCAACCGGACGGCACGACGGTCAGACTGCGGAACGAGCTGAGGACCGATGCATCCACGTTCAAGGGGGTCGCGTTCGTCTCCGGCGACACCGTACGGTATCAGGCGTCGGACGAGACCGGCACGTTCCCCATCGTCTACACCGTGGAGAACGGTCTCGGCGCCTCGGTGTCGGGGACGATCACCATCGCCGTGCATCGGAGCGACGCGGGGGACAAGCCCGCGCCCACGCCGCACGACACGGAGGCGCAGGTGGCCGCGGGCCGGAAGGTGCGCATCCCGATCGCGCTCACCGGCATCGACGTGGACGGCGACGACGACCAGCTGCTCGGCCTGGGCAACACGACGCCGCAGCTGGGCCGCGTCACCGAGGTGGGCGCGAACCACCTCGTCTACGAGGCCTACGCCGACTCCTCCGGCACCGACGTCTTCTCCTACGCGGTGGAGGACTGGACCGGCCAGCGGGCTCAGGCGCGAATCCGCGTGGGCGTGTTCCGGGGAGCCTCCGATTCCGGCGTATACGCGCGCGACGACGAGGTCACGCTCCGTCCGGGCACCCCCGCCACCGTGCCGGTCACCCGGAACGACGTCTCCGGCGACGACGCCGACCTGACGCTTGACGGAAGACTCGACGCCCCCGCCATACCCGATGCGAAGGCGAGCGCCGGCGCGATCGGCTTCACCACGCCCCGTCAGGCGGGGACGAGCTACGTCGTCTACACGGTGAAGGACAAGGCGGGACTGTCGGATACGGCCGTATTGACCGTGAACGTCGACCCGGACGCGCCGATCGAACCGCCGGACGCCTACGACTACCGCGTGCCCGCGTCGGCCACCATCGACAGGAAGAGCGTCGACGTGGACGTGGGCCGATGGATCGCGAACCCCTCCGGCCCGGATTCGGATCTCAGGGTCGACGTGCACGGATCGGCACACGCCCATGCACGCGTCAAAGGCGATGACGGCTCGACCGTCATCAGCGTGGATCTGACGCGGAACGCCCGGGCCGTCCCCTACACGGTGACCAACACGAGATACGGCGTGACCTCCACGGCGTTCATCCAGGTACCCGCATACGGCGTCTTCCCGCCGACCGTGCGGCCGAAGGCGCCCGCGCTCAGGGTGAACGCGAATGAGACCATCAGGATCGACGTCGCCGACCACGTGCGCGTGGGCGCCGGCAAGGAGGCGTATGTGGGCGGCGAGGATTCGGTGAGCGCCACGAAGGCCGCCGACGGACGGCTGTACGTGAACGACAGGACGCTCAGGTTCACCGCCCCCGGCGACTACGCCGGACCGGCTTCGATCACGTTCACCGCGGTGGACGGCAGAAGAGAATCCGGCAGGACGAGAATCATCAACTCGGCGGTGATCACCTTGCCGATCACGGTGGTCGGACGCGGCGTGAGGCCGCCCACGTTCTCCTCGTCCACGATCGACGTGGCGGCGGGCGACGGGACGACGACCATCGATCTGAAGGCGCTCACGCACGCGCCGGAAGGCCCCAGTGGGGACGAAGAGCGATACACGTATTCCGGCGGTTCGGACACCGGCAAGGTGACCGCCTCCGTCTCGGGTTCCGGCCGTCTGGAGGTGAAGGCGGACAAGACGGCCGTGCCGGGGACGACGATCGGCGTCCCCGTGCGGATCGGATACGACGGTGGCACGGTGGACGCCGGCATGACCGTCCGCGTCGTCCCCTCGACACGTCCGCTGGCGCGCGTGCCCGATAGGACGCTCAAGCTCGAAGCGGGAGGAGACGGGACGGTGGACGCGCTCGCCGACGCCTACAATCCGTTCCCGTCATCCCCTCTCACCCTGATCCGGTGCGCGGCGGACGACCCATCCGGGGTCGCCGTCCGATGCGATGTCTCGGGGTCCGTCGACGTCGCCGCCGCCCCGGGCGCCGGAGGCGGCACGAACCGTGTGCTCGTCACCGTCGAGGACGGCACGGGAATGGCCGAGCGCAGGGTCACGGGCACGATCACCGTCGCCGTGGTCGACAGGCCCGAAGCCCCGCTGCTCTCCCCCGTCGACGCGAAGCCACAGGACGGCGCGGTGGATCTGACATGGACGCCCGGCTCGGCGAACGGCAGCCCGATCACCGACTATGAGGTGCGCTGGAGCGACGGGGACCGTGTCTCCTCGAAGTCGTGCGGCGCCGCGACGGTCTGCCGGATCGCGGGGTTGGAGAACGGCAGACCGTACTCGTTCCGTGTGCGCGCGAGGAACGAAATCGGATGGTCGGAGGACTCCGGCACGGTGACCGGCATGCCCGACACAGTGCCGCCGGCCCCGTCGAGGGTCTCGGTGGAGGGCGGCAGGCAGGTCGTGACCGTCTCGTGGTCGATGCCCGTCTACGCGGGGTCGCCGGCCGACTACTACACCGTGACCCTGAGCAACGGCATGCGAGCCGTCGTCGAGGGGGCCTCGTCCGTCGACTTCGGCTTCAGATCGTCGGACATCACGGACGGGTTCGCCGTGACCGCCACCGTCGTGCCTCACAACCGGGCGGGCGACGGCGCGGCGGCCGCATCGGCGGAGTCCGCCAGGCCGTACGGCGTGCCGGACGCTCCGATCGTCTCCACGTCGCAGTCGGACGATGGCGACGAGGTGACGGTGTCCGCCGAGATCGGCGACATGCGCAACAACGCGTGCGCCTCCGTCGTCGTCACGCTCGGCGATCACACCGGGAACGTCGCGTGCGGGCAGACGTCGCACACCTTCGACATCGCGGATTCCGATTTCGGCGACGCCCTCACGCCCGGGTACGCCATCGTCACGGTGCATGGCGACGAGGTGCGAGGCGAAGGCATCCCCGTCGTCCCGGTCCACCGTCCGGCCGCGCCGTCCGGTCTCTCCATCCGGGCGGAGGACGGCCGCTGCGTGGTCTCGTGGACGGACGGCGACGGCAAGGAGGGCCGGTTCGAGTACACGGCCGGGAACGGCTCGTTCGGATCCACCACGCGGACCTCGTTCTCCTATGAGCCCGGCGGCTGGCGTGTCTGCGGCTCGGTGAGCGTGCGCAAGACGTTCCGCGGCGCCGCCAGCGCCGACGTCACCGCCTCCAGCCAGGACATGCCGGACAGGCCGAAGGCCGGCATCGGCGACTACGCACTGGAGTGGAGCGGCCGCGACACGCTCCGCATCGCTGGCGATGTGGAGACCTACGGTCAGGGCGCCACGGTCATCCTGACCCTCACCGACGGGGATGGCACCGCATGGCGGCGCGAATGGGCGGTCGGCGGACAGCCGCGGACCCTCGATATGAGGGGTTCCGGGCTCGACGGCGACGTGACGTGGCGCATCACGTTGGCCGACGGGCCGGACGAGCTCGTCGAAGGCGTGGAGAAAACCGGGACGGTACGGGAATCTCGCCCGACGGCCGACGGCGCATCGGTGGCGTTGCCGGGAAGGATCTCCCGGCAACGGGACGACACGATCAAGGAGCGATCATGAACGAGAACGCCAACGGGTCCGTCGACGACCGGACCCTGCTGTCCAGGGACGCGGGAGCCAGCAGGGCCGGCACGCGGCGGCGGACGCCCGCGCACCGCGCCACCGCCACCGCTCCCGCCACGACGGGCACCCCCATCCCCGACACCGGCACAGTCCCCGCCACCGGCACCATCCCCGGTGCCGCCACGCCCGAAATCGAACGGTTCCGGGACATGTTCGACCTGCTCGTGAAGAACGTCTCCCAGGCGGTGGTAGGCAAGACCCGCCCGGTCCGCGAGGTGCTCACCGCGCTCATGGTCGGCGGCCATGTGCTGCTCGAGGACAATCCGGGCACCGGCAAGACGCAGTTGGCGCGCGCCCTCGCCAACTCGGTCGACGCCGGCTTCAAACGCATCCAGTTCACCCCCGACCTGCTGCCCTCGGACGTGGTGGGACTCACCTTCTACGACCGGAAGACCGGCGATTTCACGTTCCGCGAGGGACCGGTCTTCGCGTCCATCGTGCTCGCCGACGAGATCAACCGCGCCTCGCCGAAGACCCAGTCCGCGCTGCTCGAGGTCATGGAGGAGCGGAAGGTCACCGTGGACGGCGTCACGCATGACGTGCCGCGGCCGTTCATCGTGATCGCCACGCAGAACCCGGTGGAGCAGCTCGGCACGTACCGGCTGCCCGAGGCGCAGATGGACCGGTTCCTCATCAGGACGTCCCTCGGATACCCGGGCCACGACGTGTCCGTGGAACTGTTGCGCCAGCTCGACGTCACCGACCGCGCCGGCGGCGTCGTCCCCGTGCTGGCCGGCGGCGACGTCATCGCGATGGGGCGTGTCGCGCACACGGTCCACGTCGACGAGTCGATCCTCGAATACATCGTCAGACTCGTCGAACGCACACGCCATGACGACGGCGTCCGGGTCGGCTCCTCGACGCGAGGCGCCCTCGCCCTGGCGCGCTGCGCACGCATCTGGGCCGCGGCGGACGGACGCGGCTACGTCGTCCCCGATGATGTGAAGGACCTCGCCACACCGGTGCTCGCCCACCGGCTGAGTCTCACCGCCGAAGCCGCGTTCGCCGGAGAGACGCCGCAGGCCGTCGTCACGCGCATCCTCGAGGACGTGCCCGCGCCGGCACTCGGCGGCTGACGCGCCCATCGCCAAGCCGCTCCCCACGCCCCCCCCCCACGAACCGCCCCGAACCAAACCCACGAACCGAAGGACCGACATCATGCCCCGTCCCATACGCGCCGCACGGACGCCGCGCCGGATACGCCGGCCGCTCGCGCCCTTCGTCTCCCCGCTCGCGTCCTCCGTCTCCCCGCTGGGGTGGGCTGTGACCGGCTCGGGCGCGGCGGCGCTCGTCGCCCTCGTCCTCCTCGGATGGCACGAGCTGCTGGCATACGGCGTGGCGGCCCTGTCGATGATGCTCGTCTCCGTCATCATGTCGCTCGGCAACATCTCGTTCCGGGCGACGATCGGTCTGCGGCGACGCCGCGTCACCGCGGGGGATACGGCGAGCATCCGCGTCGATATCGGGAATCCGGGGAGGACTCCCACCACGGCCGCGCGCGGCGACCTGCCGATCGGCTCCAGGCGCGAACGGTTCACCATTCCCCCGCTCGCCCCGGGAGGGTCCCGACGAACCGACATCGAGTTCCACACGCCGCGGCGGACCGTGATCGCCGTCGGCCCGCTGCGCATCCGCAACGGCGACCCGTTCGGTCTGATCCGGCGCGAGCGGCGGCTCACCGATGGAATCGACCTGTTCGTCCACCCCGTCATCGTGCCGTTGGAGGCGCCCGACGCGGGATCGGTCCGCGATCTCGAGGGGAGTCCGAGCGACGACACCGTCGACGACGACCTCGACTTCCACGGGCTGCGCGAATACGCGCCGGGCGACGACGTGCGCAACGTGCACTGGCCGAGCACCGCGAAGACGGGCGCGTTGATGATCCGCCGATACGAGGCGACACGGCGCACGGACACGGCGCTCACCATGTCCGTCAACCCGGACGAGTACGCGGGCCCCGGCGAGTTCGAGCTCGCCGTGGCCGTCCACGCGTCGATCGGCGCGCGATGCCTCGCGCGGCGTCGGCCGCTGTCCACGCATGCGGGCGCCGCGCACGCCGCGCCGCGCCGCGCGACGGACTTCCTCGACTCGTGCAGCAGGATAGTCCCGGACCGCTCCGACGATCCGAACCTCGCGCGCGGCACGCTCGCGCACGCCCCGGACGCCTCCTTCTACGTCCTCACCGTCGGCTCGCTGCGCGACGCGGACGACATCGGACGCATGGCGTCCGCGCTGCCGGAGTCCGCGTCCACGCTCGTGCTGCAGGTCGCGGAGGGCATGCCCCGGGCGATCCGCCGGTTCCCCGGCTTCACGCTCGCCACGGTCGGCGGACTCGACGACCTGCCGATCATCATGGGGGTGCTCGCATGACCAGCCGACGGCACGACGACGGGCGGAACGACACCATTTCAGCTTCCCTCTCCGCCCGCGGCCCATGGGGGCGGCGCTTGGGCGGTCTCGCCGTGGCCGCGGCGCTCACGCTGCTCGCCGCGTCGAATCTCATCGATGTCTACGGCGGCGCGGCCGCATGGGCTTCGGCCGCCGCGCCCGCCGCGCTGCTCGGCTGTCTCATCGCCCTGGCCGGAGTGACGCGCCGGCTGCGCCTGTGGTGGCAGCTCGTGTCCCTCGTGTTCGCCCAATCCGTCGTCGGACCGATCGTCGCCCTGAACGGCACGACGATCGGCCATGTGATCCCGACGGCCGCCACCCTGTCGCAGGGATGGTGGGACATGTTCGGCTCGTTCAAATACCTGATCGCCATCACGCCGCCCGTGGGCACGGCGTCGGGTTCGCTGATGGCCGTCTGGACGCTGACGCTGTGGACGGCGTTCCTCGCCGGCCTGCCGGCGCTCGCCGACGACGCGCGCCTGGCCGCGGCGTCCGGCCTGCCCGCGGCCGCCGCGTTCGCCGCCGCCGCGCTGCTCGGCACGTCCGTCGGCTGGTGGCGTGCCGCCGCCGGCCTCGCCGCCATGCTCACGTTCGTCGTCTGGTTGTCCGTCCGATGGGGTCTGTTGGAGATCGGACGCCTGCCGGGCGCGCTCGCCGTCATCGCCGTCGCCGCCGGTCTCGCCGCAGGCGTATGCCTCGCCACGCCCCAACATCGTCTGATCCTGCGCGACCGCTACGAGCCGCCGCTGACCCCGTACGACTATACGAGCCCGCTGTCCGGCATGCGCGCGTACATCAAGGACCATAAGGACGATACGGTGCTCACCGTGCGTGGTCTTCCCGCGGGCGCATCGGTGCGTCTCGCGGTGATGGACCGTTTCGATGGCAACGTGTGGAACCTGTCCGATTCGTCGGCGATCTCCGGCTCGTCGAGCTACCGGCGTGTGGGCACGACGATCGCCGACGACGCCGAGGGGACCCGCTTCACGGCCACGTTCACCGTGGGCGAGGGACTCACGGACCGATGGCTGCCGTTGGCCGGTTCGGCCACCGAAATCACTGTCGAGGATTCAGCCGACGGGCGAGGCGACCTCTACTACAACACGGACACCGATTCGGCGATCTACCCGGACGGCATGGCGGAGGGACTGACCTACACGGAGAGCGGCGTCATCCCCCGCACGCCCTCCGACAGTCAGATCGACGACGCCGAGGCGGCGAAGACCCTCCAGCCCGAGACGGTGGACTCCCCCGACGCCGCCGGCCGGCTCGCCACCGCCATGGCGGGAGGCGAGGCCACGGGTGGCGCCGCGGCGCGCAGGATCGCCGAAGGGCTGCAGGATTCCGGCTGGTTCTCGCACGGCCTGTCGGGCGACTATCCGTCGCCGCCCGGCCACGGCAACTACCGCATCGGGAGACTGCTCGACGGCACGCGGATGGTGGGCGATTCGGAGCAGTACGCCTCCGCGATGGCGCTCATGGCCCGCGAACTCGGCCTGCCCAGCCGCGTGGTGCTCGGCTTCGTCCCGAAGAACGACGACGGCTCGATCGGCACGGCGCGCCCCGAACGGCGTGGCTCCCACACCGTCACCAGGTTCACGGGCGATGACGTCGAGGCCTGGGTGGAAATCAAGCTCGACGGATACGGCTGGACCGCGTTCCATCCGACCCCGGAGGAGACGAAGGTCCCGGACCCAGAGGAGGAGCCCACTCCGCCGAACCCGCGGAAGCTGGTGCGCCAGCCTCCGGTGCCGCTGCAGGACCCGCTGCGCGACGAACGGCAGATGCGGGGTCGTTCCACGCTCGGCGGCGAGGAGGCGGACGCGGCCGGCGCGGACCCGTTGAGGACGGCGCTCGGCCGCGCCGTTCGGAACGTCGCGGTCTACGGCAGCCCGGTATGGGCGATGGCGGCCGTCTGCGGAATCATCCTGCTCGTGAAGGCGCTTCTGCTGCGTCATGCGCGACGGTCCGGCAGTCCCCGCATGCGGATCGCCGCCGGATGGCGGGCCGTCACGGCGCTCGCCCTGCAGAGCGGCGTCGACGTGCACGGCACCCGGCGTGAGGAGGGGCGGGCGATGGGCGGACGGATGGATGTCGACGCTTCGACGCTCGCGATGTTGGCACGCGAAGCCGACTACGCCGCGTTCTCCGGCGAACGCATCGACGACGATCGGGCCCGCCGGTACTGGGCGGACGTGGACGCCATGCGTGCGGCCATGCTCGCGTCGTTACCCCGTCCGCGCCGCTGGCGTGCACGGCTCAGCCTCGCCGGAGTGTTCACACGCCGAGGAAGACCCCGGCGCGCCCACCGTGCAGCAGGTATAGTGGCGAGTATGTGTGCCTGGGCCGCCGAACGCGGCATGGGCGAGACGACCGCCGCCGGGGAACCGGGCGCACGGACAGAGGGGAAGCGTTCATGACCATCGGACATCTCGCGGCGGGATTCGCCACCGATGTGGGGCTCAAGCGCAGGAACAACCAGGATGCGGGCTACGCCGGCCACGGCGTGTACGTGGTGTGCGACGGCATGGGCGGCGGCATGGGCGGCGAGCATGCGAGCGCCCGTGCGGCCGATCATCTGCGCGCGCTCGCCGCATTGCCCGTGCGCAACCGCGCGGACATCGAGACGGTGCTCGCCGACGCGCAGGCCGACGTGCTCGCGCTCGGCCACGAGCTCGGCGGCGTGGCCGGCACGACGGTGACCGGCCTCATCCTCGTGCACGGCGACGCCCCCGACATCGACGACGGCTCCCAGACCGGCGAACGGACGTCCGCGACGCCGTTCAGCACGGAGAACCTCGCCTACGTGGTCAACGTCGGCGACTCGCGTACCTATCATATGGACGCCGCGCGGGACGGCGCGGGCTGGGATCCCTCGACGCTCGTGCGCATCACGCGCGACCATTCCCAGCGACAGGAGGCGATCGACACGGGCGAGCTGTTGCCCGACATGGCCGAATCGCTCATCCCGCGCAACATCATCACCCAGTGCGTCGGCGATCCGGACGGCATCAGGCCGGACCTGTTCCTCACCGACGCGACCGGCCGCTTCATCATCTGCTCGGACGGCCTGTACGCCGAGGTGTCGGGCGACGACGAGATCGCCGCGATCTCCGCGCGCCACGACAATCCGCAGGAGGCGGCGGATGCCCTGCTGCGCGCCGCGCTCGACGCCGGCGGCGGCGACAACGTCACCGTCATCGTCGCGGACATGCCCGTGCTCGCGCCGCCCCGGCACGCATGGTCGGTGACTAAGCTGGGCGATGAGGAGGATATCGGCAACATCGCCGATGTGACTTTGCAGACTTTGCGGACCATAGCACCTAGGAGGCATGATGGTTGATTACGATGCCGCGGTCGCGGCGGTTCAGGATCGGGACGCGGATCCGATCCTTCTCGCGAAGATCGCCTATGAGAATCCGGAGTTCGGCGCGAACGTGGCGGTGAATCCGCGCGCCTACCCCGGTCTGCTGCGCTGGCTCGCCGAATTCGGCGACGACCGCGCCCGCGAGACCGTGCGCCAGATGGGCTACGCCGTCTCCGACAATGCGGCCGGCGCCGGGCAGTCCGACGAGACCGTGGCCGTGCGGCAGCACTCCTCCGCGGCGACGGCCGCCTCCACGGCCGCGACCATACAGCCCACGCGGACCGCACAGGCGCAGGCACTGCAGACGACGACGCAGGAGCCCCGGACCGCCGCGTCCGAACCGCAGGCCCCGGTGAACCCGCATGGCTTCACCGCACAGATCGCGCGCACCACCACCGACCAGATGCAGATGGCCGAGATCGCGCAGAAGGCGCCGGAACTGTACGCCGCCCTCGCGCAGAACCCGAACCTGTACCCGGCGCTTGTCGACTGGCTGTCCCGACTGGGAGACCCGGCCGTCGACGCGGCGCTCGCCGGCCGCCGCTGAAAGGGGCGAGACGGATGAGCAACGCGATTCCATTCCCACCGGCACCGGAACCCGGCTGGTACGCCGACGATCCAGTGGACATCCAGCCAGCAGCACAGCCGGCACAGCCAACACAGCCCACCGTCCAGCCCGCCGCACAACCGAACGACGGCAGTCTGGACGACACGGTCCTCTCCGACGCGAACGCCGCCGGCCAGGCCCCCGACCGCAAGACCTACACGCTGCACAACGAGGCGACCGGTCAGACGATCGTCCTCGACAGGAGCGTCCTGCTCGGCCGTCGTCCGTCCGAGGCGATTCCGGAAGGTTCGAAGGCCGTGCGGATCGAGGATCCCACACGCACCATCTCCCGCAACCATGCGGCGATCAGCATCGACCAGGACGGTCGGTTGTGGATCGAGGACTACGGCTCGTTGAACGGCACGTTCATCATCCGCGACGGCGAGGAGCGCCAGGTCGTCGAAGGCACGCCCGTGCCGCTGGAGGCCCCGGCCACCCTGCGCGTCGGCGACCAGTTCCTCACCCTCGAAGAGCAGCGGTAGGAAAAGCCGCGGCGGGAGAAGACCACGGCGGGAACGTAACGCACCGTAGGTCTCTCCCTCCGTCCGCCTGCGGCGGCCACCTCCCTCGTCAGAGGGAGGCAACCCTATGACCGAGCCCCTTGACCTTCACGGCCAAAGGGCTCAATCCGTTTCAGTATTTGAGGTTCATCACATCCAGGCACCAGGCGTTCTCGTAGGAGACCTCCTCCCACTGCTTGTAGCGCCCGGAGGTGCCGCCGTGGCCGGCCTCCACCTCGATCTTGGCGATCGCGTCGAATCCGCGCGACTGCATGGCGGCCACCCATTTGAGCGGCTCGACGTACAGCACGCGCGTGTCGTTCATCGACGTGGTGACGAACACGCGCGGAAACGCACGGCCGGCGTCCGAATCCGCGGCGGGCAGGTTCTCGTACGGCGTGTACGACTTCATGTACCGGTACACGTCCTCGTCGTGCAGCGGGTCGCCCCACTCGTCCCACTCGGTGACGGTGAGCGGCAGCGACGGGTCGAGGATCGAGGTCAACGCGTCGACGAACGGCACATCCGCCTCGACGCCCGCGTACAGTTCCGGCGCGAGGTTCGCGACCGCGCCCATCAGCAGGCCGCCCGCCGAGCCGCCGTTGGCGACGGTGCGGCGCGGGTCGGCCAGATGCGCGTGCTGGAGCGCGGCCGTCGCGTCGACGAAGTCCTCGAACGAATGCTTCTTGTTCAACCGGCGCCCCTGCTCGTACCAGGCGCGTCCGAGCTCGCCGCCGCCGCGGATGTGCGGCACCGCGTACAGCACGCCGCGGTCGAGCATGCTGAGCCTCGCGACGGAGAAGTTCGGGTCGGAGGAGATCTCGTATGCGCCGTAGCCGGTGATGAACATCGGCGAATCCTGCGCGGGGAAGTCGCGCCGCCACACGAGCGAGACGGGGATGCGCTCGCCGTCGCGGGCGCGGATCCACACGCGGCGTTCCATGTAGTCGCGCGGGTCGAAGCCGCCGAGCACGGTGGCGCGTTTGAGCAGCCGGTCCTCGCCGGTCACCGGGTCGATTTCGTGGAGTTCGCCGGGACGCGTGTAGCTGGTGAACGAGTAGCGCATGCGCGGCGCGTCGTAGGACGGGTTGCCGCCGGTGCCGATCGAGTAGAGGCGTCGCGTCTCGCCGGGCAGGTGGTCGTCGCTCGCGCCGTCCGACGACGACGTGCGGTCGGTCACGCCAACGGCCCCGGCCGCTCCAGCACCAGCACCAGCACCAGCACCAGCACCAGCACCAGCGTGCCCCGCGTCCCAGTCCTCCGCCCACAGCGTCTCGCCGTGGTCGCCGGTCTCGTCGCGGTCGTCGGCCACCGTATCCCAATCGTCCTCGAGCGCGGGCGGCAGCAGTTCGACGAACCGCCACGGCCGCCCGGCGAGGAAGTCCTCGACGGCGGCGCGCTTCGGCATCATCGCGACGTGCGGCAGGCCGTCGGCGCGGTAGGCGAGCGTGACGAAGTGGCGGTGGATGGCGATGCCTTCGATGCCGAGGCCGTGCAGTCCCTGCAGGATGGCCGGGTTGTGCGCGTTGAAGTACGGCGCGGTGATCGCCTTCGCGCGGTCCTCGGCCGATGCGGCGTGCTCGCAGCCGTACGGCGAGCCTTCGGCGACGCACACGCCTTCGCCGAGCGTGTACGGCGGCTCGTGCCGACGCATGTCGATCACGTCGATCTCGAAGTTCGGGTTCTTCGCATTGTGGTAGACGACGGCGAGCGGGATGTCTTCGCCGTCCTCCCCCGCGTTCTCGAAGCAGGCGAAGCTCACGTCGTATTCGACGTCGGTCTTGCGCGGGATGAACGCCCGGAATTCGCCTTCCGGGTCGGTCACGGGCAGCATGAGCACTTCGGTGGTGGTCTTGGACCCGGTGCCGAGCACGAGGTTGCGCTCGTCGAAGCTCAGGCCGATGCCCACCCAGAAGCGTTCGTCCTCCTCGCGGTACACGCATACGTCCGTTTCGACCGGGGTGCCGACCTTGTGCCGCCAGACCGCGCACGGGCGCCACGCGTCGTCGAGTTCCACCCAGAACACGTAGCGCGCGTCGGGCGTGAAGCAGGCGCCGCCGACGCCGTGGAACAGTTCGGGCAGCTCCTCGCCGGTCCGGAGATCGCGGATCCGGTAGTCGTAGCGTTCGTCGCCGGCCGTGTCGACGCCGTAGAGCATCCATCGGCCGTCGCGGCTCAGGTCCATGCCGCCGAGCCGGAAGAAGTCGTGTCCTTCCGCCTCCGCGTTCGCGTCGAACACGATCGATTCGCCGGGCAGTGAACCGGGCGCGCCGAACGGGTCGATCTCGGGCGGGTTCCAGTCGTCGGCGCCGCGCACGCGCATGCGGCACTGCACCGCGTATTGGCGGCCCTCCTGCGTGCGCGCGTAGTACCAGTAGTCGTTGATGCGCACGGGCACGGACATGTCGGTCTCCTGCACATGCGACTTGAGTTCGTCGAACAGGGTATGCCGCAGTCCGTCGAGATGCGCGTTGCGCGCCTCGCACAGGCGGTTCTGCGCGGCCACGTAGTCGCGCGTGCGCGGCGAGTCCTTGTCGCGCATCCATTCGTACGGGTCGACGAACACGTCGCCATGGTGTTCGCGTCGGGTCGGCTCACGGTGCGCGACGGGGACTTCGGGACAGATACAGGTGCCGTCGTCGCTGCCGGCCAGTTGCTTCTCTTCGGTCATACGGGTGATTATACGCACGCTCGAACCGGTTTCGTACGCGCATATCCCACCCGCGGAACCGTCGCCCCGCGGAACCGAATCCCGCGAAGCCCCTACCCCAGATGCGCCTTCAGGTACGGCAGCATCGTCTTCATGATGTTCGCGCCGGTCGTGCCGGTGAACACGGGCACGTCGGTGTCGGGCATCGGCTGCGTGGCGGTCATGCCGGCCGGGTTCCTGAGGCCGAACGGCATGAGCTCGCGCGGACTCAGCTGGCGGATCGCGATGGCGAGCACACGGCCGGGGTACCGCCTGACGATGGTCGCGTAGGTGGTGGGGTCCTTCTGGCCGTCGTCGCCGACGAGGATGAACTTCATGTCGGGGAAGTCGGCCATGAGCTGTTCGGCGAATTCGAGCTTGTGCTGCGGCCCGGAGGGGATGAACGTCTTGGGCCGCGGGTCGAGGTCGCGCAGCAGCAGCGGGCCTTCCGGGAACCCGTGGTTCTCGAGGAAGTGGCGGATCGCGCCCTCCACGTTCCACGGCGAGGTGGACAGGTAGAAGAACGGCGCGTCCGGGAACAGGTCGGCGAGCTTGGTGAACAGCACGCTCATGCCGGGCACGGAGGCCTTCTTGTCCGGGTTGAGGAACAGCAGGTTCCACGCGGCCTTCCACAATATGGGCGCCTGCGTGATCATGACGGTGTCGTCCACGTCGGAGATGATGCCGACCTTCGCGCCCTTCGGGATCGTGAACAGCTTCGCGTGCACGGGTTTGCGCCCGTTGACCCGGTAGGAGACGTCGTGCACGCCCGGCTCGAGCCGCTGTTCGGCGACGAGGTCGAGGTAGCCGGACGTGTCGGAGATCGCGTATTCGCTGTCGAGCTCCGGCCGCGCGTCCACCGCGTCGTAGCGCTCGGAATCGCCGATCTGCACCGTTTCGAGCGGAACGTCGTCGATGCGGATCTTCACCTGCGTGTGCGGCGAGGGGATCGCGAGCATGCCGCGGATGCCGCGCGTGGCGCGCCCGTACTCGCTGCCCTCCCCCGCGTACACGGTGCGGCAGATGAGTCGCGAGTAGTCGCCGGTGCCGTACCCGACGTACGGGTCGACGCGCGGGAACCAGTCGAGCCGTTTCGCCGTGCGCGTCGCCGCCGTCACCCACGCGTTGAACCCGTGCGTGACGACGCGGCGGAGGATGCGTTCCGGCAGCGGCTGCGCCTCGAAGCGTTCGCGCCGCGACGCGGCGTCGAACGTGGTGACGGCGCGTCGCGCGGGAATCGGCACGGTGGGCATGTCGTCGCCGCTCGCGGCGGACGCGGCGGTCCCGCGCGCGGTGCGCGCGTCGCCGCCGTCGCCGTCGCGCATGCGGCGCATGTCGCCGAGCGCGCGCGCCGTGCCGCGTCCGTCGCATTCCACCGGTCGCACGATGCGTGTCATCGTATGACCTTCAGGTACTGTTCGGCGGTCAGCAGGTCCGGTTCGTCGTCTTCCAGCTCGATCTTGAGGATCCAGCCTTCGCCGTAGGGATCCGAGTCGATGACGCTGGGATCGTCGGCGACGGCCTGGTTCACATAGCGGATCGTGCCGGAGACGGGGGCGATCAGCGGTTCGACCGCCTTCGCCGATTCGAGTTCGAGGACTTCGTCGCCCGCCTCGACGCGCACGCCGACTTCGGGCAGGTCCACGTAGACGAGTTCGCCGAGCTTGCCGGCGGCGTACTCGGTGATGCCGACCACGGCCGGGTCGAGGGTGGTGTCCACCCACACGTGGTCGTCGGAGTATTCGAGGTGCTCGGGCACGTCGAGGTTCAGCGGCTGGTCGTCAGGTTCTTCGCTCATAGCCACCAGCCTACCAACCTGTTGCGAACACGCCCGGATACGGGAGGACCCCGTCTTGCGGATGACGCAAGGCGGGGTCCTCGAATGATCGGAACGGTCGTGCCGCGGAGCGGGGCTCAGCGGACCGGACCGGTCGGCTGGGTGCCGACGACCTGGACGAGCGTGCCGTTCGGGCAGTTCTCGTAGACCCACTCGGCGTCCTGCTCGTACATGTTCACGCAACCGTGGGAGCCGTGGTTGGCGGCGTCGCCGCGGGCGATGCCGTTGTAGTTCCACGTGGCGGTGTGGAAGCCCTCGCCGCCGTTGAAGTAGCTGACCCACTTCACACCCTTGGACAGGTAGCGGCTGCCGTCGTCGTTCAGGCCGGTCATGTCCTGCACGCGGTACTTGAGGTAGATGTACCAGTTGCCGCTGTCGGTCTCGTTGCCGCCGGGGCCGCCGGTGCACACGAGGAAGCTCTTGACCTGCTGGCCGTTGTGGTAGACGACGGCGGTCTGCGAGCTCTTGTCGATGACGATGCGCCATTCGCTCTGCTTCTGCTTGACGTCGAACTTCTTGACGTCGGAGGCGACCTGCACGGTACCGCCGTTGCCGGCCTTGAGCGCGTCGAGGACCTGGTCGGCGGCCTGGTCGGTGTCCTTGACGGTGACGCCGTCCACGCCCTTGACCTGCGCGGCGACGAGCACCGTGCCGTTGGCGTCGACGATGTCCTCCTGGGAGACCATGTCCTGGTTGAGCTGTCCGGGCAGCTGCTCGGACATGAACTTCTTGACGGCGGTCTCGTCGTAGGAGATGGTGATGGCGCCCTGGTCGAGGTGGGTCTCGGTCTTGATCCACGAGGCCACGGTGTCGACCGGCAGCTCGAACTGCTTCGCGTCGCCGTTGGTCATGACGATCGGGTTGGCGAGGCGCTGGTTCGCGGCGTCGGCGGCCTTCTGGGCGGCGTCGAGCGCGATCGGGGCGTCGATGGTCTCGTCGGTGACGCTCACCGTCGCGGCCGAGCCGGGCGTGGCGATGGCCTGCTTGACGGCCTTGACGACGGCGCCGAGCTTCGGGGCCTTGCCCGGGCGGCCTTCGGAGGCGACGAACGCGTGCGCGTTCCCGTCGTAGGTCACGGCGGACGGCACCGCGCGCTCGGCATCGGTGACGAGCTTGGCGGACAGGTATTCGTCGAGCGTCGCGTTGTCCGGGGTGGCGGAGAGCGCCACGTCATGATGGGCGAACGGGTTGACGCGCAGGATGTCCTCGCCGATGTTGGAGGAGGACTTGGCGTCCATGATGTCGTCGACGGTCTGGTCGACGTCGATGTCCACGCCCAGATCGGTGAGGGAGGCGGTGGCGCTGGTGTTGCCGTCCGTGTCCTTCACGGTGATCGAGGTGTCCTTGACCGCCTGCTCGACGGTGGCCTTCACCTCGTCGCGGGTCTGGCCGGCGAGGCTGACCGAGCCGAACCGCACGCCGGGCGCAACCTTGTCCTGGTAGTACGCGCGGGCGCCGAAGAACGCCGCGACGAGCGCCACCAGCAGGACGGCCACGACGGCGAGGGTGATGATGAGCGGCTTGCGCGACCTGCGCTTGGCCGCGACGGTGCCGATGTTCAGGTCCTCCGGACGCGCGGCGGAGTCCATCACGCCGGCGAGCGGGGCGGGCGCGGCGCCGGGCAGCGACGGCATGGCCTGCGTGGCCTCGAAATCCTCACGCATAGCGCCGTATTCCGGGCGTTCCGCCGGCTGCTGATTGCGTTGGTCGGTCATTCGCGATCCTTAGTCTGTTGCTACGCTTTCATGTCCGCATTGCCTCGCGGACTGCGTCCGACTGTACATCAACACCACCCCAGCGCACGGCCCGGAACCGTGCGCGACACCCCGTTTGGGCCGTCGGCGCAACGGTTTGTGGCATATATCACTATTCGAGATATGTCGTTTCGTCAGGCTTCCGTGGCACCGCCCACGTCACAGCTCGCGGCCGAGCCACTCCTCGATCATGTAGCGTGCGATCGTCGCCTTGCCGGGCGCGCTCATGCGCCCGGAGACCAGCGCCGCCGTGTACTCGTCCGGCGTGACCCATTTCGCCTCGACGGTCTCGACGCCGTCCACGTGGACGTCGGTGGTCAGGGCGTGCGCCTTGAACGCCATCATCAGGGAGGCGGGGAACGGCCACGGCTGGGAGCCGAGGTACTTGACCTCGCCGAGCCGGATGCCGACCTCCTCAAGCGCCTCGCGGCGGGCCGCATGCTCGAGGTTCTCGCCGGCCTCCACGAATCCGGCGGACACCGAATACAGCGTGGGGTTGCGCCATGCCGCGTTGTGCTGCAGGAGCGCACGCCCCTCGGAATCCACGATGATGGTGATCACGGCGGGTTCGACGCGCGGGAACAGCAGGCGGCGGCCGTCCGCGTCGTTCGTGCAGCGCTGCGCCCAGCCGCCGTTCGCGGCCTCGACGGGAGCGCCGCAGGTCGGGCAGTGGCGCTGGCGGTTGTGCCAGATGCTCAGCGTGATCGCGCTGGTCGCCTGCCCCGCCTCGCGTGCGGAGGCGTGCGGCGCGAAACCGCGCAGGTCCACCCAGTCGAAGCGGTCGACGGCCTGTTCGAGCAGACTCGCGTGCGCGCCGCGGCCGGCGCCGGCGCCGAAGCCGAACGCACCGCCCGCCGCGACCACGCCGCCGTTCGTGCCGTCCTCCGGCTCGTCGAACGCGTCGTCGGCGCCGCGTTCGCCGCCGTCGGCGATGCGGGCCACGCGCGTGACGTCCACGGCGACGACGTGCTCGTCGCGCCGGCCGCCGTAGCTGCCGAGGAACATGGCGACGGCCTGCGGATGCGTCTCGAGTTCGCGCGACACGTATGCGCCGGGGATGGTGGCGAGGCGCATCTTCACGTTCTCGTAGTCGGCGAGTTCGCCCTGGCCGCGCGGCACGGCGATTTTGCCGTCGCGCGTGAGGATCACCTTGGTCGCCGGCTCGGCGAGCGTGTCCGAGATGAGATGCGGTTCGACGCGGCGCTCGGTCTGATAGTCGATGTCGCCCTGCGCGAGCGGCAGGAACGGCAGCGTCCGCGTCAACGCCAGCGGACTGAACGACACGCTCATGCGATCACCCGCTTCATCAGGTCGACGAGCGCGGCGGCCACCGTGTCGGGGTGCTCGACGGCGCTGAAATGGCCGCAATCGGGGATCGCGGTGAACGTGGCGTTCGCGCCGATGCGTTCGGCGAGCGGGCGCATCACGCCCGGATTCGACGTGGGGTCGAGTTCGCCGGAGACGACGGCGACCGGCACGTCCATCGTCTCGGGCACGCCGGCGAGTTCCGGCCTGCCGTAGGTCATGCGCTGGCGCCAGGCGAGTCCGGCGGGCTTCTGGTCGCGGATCCACGCGGTCATCGTCGCGATGAATTCCGGTGACTTCTTGATCGTGGAGTCGCCGTCCGCGGGCTGGGCGAAATGCATGACCGGCTCGACGGAGTCGGTCCGCTCGCACGCGTCGGAGGTCTCGAGACGCGGCTCGCCGCCGACGCCGTCGGACGAGGCCATCGTGTCGCACAGGGCGACGCCGGCCACGGACTCCGGGTGGAGGCGGTACAGGTCGGTCACAAGGTAGCCGCCCATCGACAGGCCCACCCACACGGCCTTCTCGAAGCCGTTCCGGTAGAGCAGGTCCACGTAGGATTCGGCCATGCGGTCGAGCGCGTCCGGGTAGGAGCCGTTCGCGGCGCGGCGTCCCGACGCCTTGTCGTCTGGCGTGGGCGATTGGCCGGAACCGGGCATGTCGGGTGCCCAGATCGGGAAGGCGGGAAGACCCGCCTCGTCGGCGAGCTCGGCGATGCGGGCGGCGCATGTCTCCCACATGCGTCCGTCGACCGGATACGCGTTGGCGAGCACGAGCGGGGTCCCCTCCCCCTCGCGCAGCACCCGGTTATGGATTTCAAACGTCATGGCAATACTTCCTTTTTCTATGCGCCGCAGTATTCCAGCGCCTTGCGCACGATGCGGGCGTGTCCGTTGGGCATCTGGTCGAGGAACGTGTCGAGCAGGTCCGAATGTGGGTCCACCCATTCCACGTCGAGCGTCTCGTCCTGCGGATGGCAGTCGCCGGCGATCGGCACCACGTAGCACAGCGCGATCGCGTGCTGGCGCGGATCGTAGTATTCGCTCAGGCCCGGCGTCGGAAAGAACTCGGCGACGGTGAACGGCTGCAGGTTGACGGGCAGCATGGGCAGGGCGATGTCGCCCAGGTCCTTGGCCACGTTGCGGGCGATCGCCTCGCGCAACGTCTCGTGGAAGAGCACGCGGCCGGAGATCAGCGCGCGTTCGACCGAACCGTCGTCGGTGACGCGCAGCAGCGAGCCGACCTGCGCGACGCGGCCGAACTCGTCGGTGCGCACCGGCACGATCTCCACGTATGCGATGGGCATCTGGCCTCGGGCGCGGTTGATGTCCGCGGGGTCGAGCCATCCGGGGGGATTGCCGTGGCCGGAGCCGCGGATGAAGTCCTCCGGGGTGACGTGGTCGAATTCACCGCGCGGACGGTCGGCGTCGAAGTCGCCCTCGTCCGGCACCTCATCATTCATCACTGGCATGCTCCCCATTATCACGCGCCGAACTGACATGCGCCCCTGCATGCCCATATTCGTCCTTGCTCCGCGCCCCCTTCAGGGGGAGCTGCCCGCGCGGCGGGCTGAGGGGGTGCCCGCACGCGCCCCGCCCTATCCCCTCAGCCTTCAGCCCAATCCCCTTCCCGTTGTTCCCCCGTGACGGTTTACTGGGTACCGGTAGCGACACATATAAGAAGGAGTCATCATGGCCACCACGCAGATCACCTCGGCGGAGTTCGAGAAGACCATCACCGGCAACGAGATCGTATTCGTCGATTTCTGGGCGACGTGGTGCGGACCGTGCCGCGCGTTCGGCCCGATCTACGAGGAGGCGAGCGACAAGCCGGAGAACAAGGACATCGTGTTCGCGAAGGTCGACATCGACCAGAACCAGGATCTGGCGGCGGCCGCCGGCATCCAGGCGGTGCCGACGCTGATGATCGTCAAGGACGGCTCGGTCGTGTTCCAGCAGGCCGGCGCGCTGCGCGCCGAGGACCTCGACGACCTCATCGCCCAGGCGAAGAAGCTGGATGTGGCCGCCGCGAAGGCGGAGTCCGGCCAGGCCTGATTCCGGTGGCCGGTCGCGGACCTGGTTCCGCACGTTCGGCGGCGTGCATGCGTGCCGGGCGACCCCTCGTCGCGGGTCGCCCGGCACGCTATGATGTTGGGCAGCGATAGGCATGGGGGTTGAGGAGTTGAGGATATGGTGAACAAGCATACTGACGGAACCGTGGACGAGCCGGACTTCGGCTCGCCGAAGGCGCTGCTCGACGCGCAGGACGACGGCGATTGGGACATCCCGTCGCTCACGTTCCCGTCCGTGGACGAGACGGGAATCCACAAGGCGGGGAAGCCCTCCCTGTCGTTCCCGCAGGTCGACGGCGAGACGACGGTGGCGGCCGGCCATACGGCCATGCCCGCCGTCCCGCTGCCGCAGGCCACGTCGACCAGCGAGACCACCGTGCTGCCGCCGGTGGGCGACGGTCCGACGGCCCCCGCGGCCCACGACGCGGCCGAATCCGAGGCGACCACCGTGCTCACGCCCGGCGGTATCGACGCCGTGGCGGATCCGGCGCGTCCGGAGGCCACCGGCCTGCGCGGCATCATCGAAGGCACCGACGGTCACGGCGAACCGGACGCTGGTGCCGCCGTCGTCCCGCCCGTCGCCTCCGGCGCGGCGGGAGGCGGTGCGACGGCGCGCAGGTCCGCCCCGTCGCGCAGGAAGCTGTTCATCGGCATCGGCGTGGTCGCCGTCGTCGCCATCGCGGCCGGAGTCGCCGCGTTCCACTACGTCCAGCAATCCGGCGAGCAGGCGCGGTTCGACACCGCCCTCGCCGCGTGCAAGACCTCGGCGAACGACGCGACGAAGGCGAACGACGCGCTGGCCGCCGCCCTGAAGAAGGCGAAGGACGCGCAGAACATCACCGCCGATAAGCTCGCCGACGCGCAGACGCTCACGAAGCTCTCCAACGCGATCGACGACGTGCAGTCCACGGACGCGACGCACGCCTGCTCGGCCACGCTCACCACCGCCGAACTGAACGCGCACGCCGAACAGAACACGAAGCTCGCGAGCACTCTCGCCGCTTCCACGAAGTCGCTGAATTCGGCGGTGAAGGCCGTGACCGACAGCCAGGACAAGAAATCCGAGGCCGAGGCCGAGACGATCAAGCAGAACCTCCAGCAGGCGGTGACCGATGCGCAGACCCTGCTGACGGACAGCGAGGGCGCGGTCGCCGATGATTCGACCCGTCAGACCCTCCAGTCCGCCGTCGACAAGGCGAACAGCCTCCTCAAGGAGAAGAAGCCGAAGGCCGCCGACCTCCAGCAGGCGCTCACCGACATCCAGAACGCCACCGCCGCGGTCAACGAGTCGATGAGCTCGCGGTACACCACCAGCGGCTCCACGAGCGGCTCCACCGGCACGGGCAACAGCTACAACTACGGCAACAGCGGCTACGACAACAACAGCTACAACAACGGCAACAACGGGTACGGCTACTCGAACTACGGCTACGGCAGCTACAACTACGGCAATGGGTACGACAGCGGCACCACCGGCGGCACGGACCAGAGCCAGAGCGGCACGCAGAACGGCGGGACCGGTACGGGAACGGGCACCGGCACCGGCACCGGGACCGGGACCGGCAGCAACAGCTCCGGAAGCACCAGCGGCTCGGGTTCCAACAGCGGAACCGGATCGGGCACGGGAACGGGCACCGGGACCGGCAGCACCGAGGAGTAGCCAGGCATAACCAGGCGTAGATACAGGAACCGGCAACGACGGCGAACGCCCCTGCGACCACATCGGCCGCAGGGGCGTTCGTCATATCGGCGGCCGGGCCGCCGCGCCACGTCACAGCTCGAAGCCGAGCTCCTCGGCGGCCGCGGTGGGCACCGGATCCTCGCACCAGAAGTCCTCGAGGTTCTCCGTGGTCGTCAGGGACCGGATCTCCGCCTGGTCGATGTACAGCTCGCCGCTCAGATGGTCGGTCTCATGCTGGAAGATGCGCGCCGGCCAGCCGTGCAGCCGCTCCTTGTGGTGGACGCCGTCCTCGTCGTCCCATTCGGCCTCGATGTCGAGCCAACGGCGGCGCACCGCCTGGTAGCCTTCGAAACTCAAGCAGCCCTCGTAGAAGCTGGCGGTCTTCTCCCCCACCGGCGTGTACTTCGGGTTGATGATCACGTGGAACGGGAATTCGGCGATCTCGCGCGGATCGTCCTCGTCGTCGCGCACATGGTCCTCGACGACGGCGAGCGCGAGGCCGAGCCCGATCTGCGGGCCGGCGAGGCCCACGCCGGGCGCGTCGAGCATCGTCGCGCGCATCACGTCGATGAGCTTGGCGAGCGTGCGCTTGGACAGCTGGCCGTCGTAGGCGGCGCACTGGATGCGCAGCACCGGTTCGCCGGCCTCGACGATCGGCAGGATGCCCTCCTTGCCGCCGGATTTGATGAGTTTCTCGACGTCGCGGTTGAGCGCGAGGTCGACCTTCGTGTTCTTGCCGAACATGCGTGACTCCTTATAGGGGTGGGCGGGGTGACCGGGACGTGGCCTACAGGGCGAGTTCCTCGGCGACGACCTTGGCGAGGCGGTCGCACACCTCGTCGGCCTGCTCCTGCGTGGCGGCCTCGGCCATGACGCGCACGAGCGGCTCGGTGCCGGAGGGGCGCAGCAGCACGCGGCCGGTCTCGCCGAGCAGCTTCTCCTCGCGTTCGACGGCGGCCTGCACCTTGGCGTTGGTCGTGGCGGCCATCTTGTCGACGTTCGGGACGTTGACAAGCGTCTGCGGCAGCTGCGGGAAGTCGGCGGCCAGCTCCTTGAGGCTCTTGCCGGAGCGGACGACCTCGTTGCACAGGGTGAGGGCGGTCAGCGTGCCGTCGCCGGTGGTCGCGAACTCGCGGTTGATGACGTGGCCGGACTGCTCGCCGCCCAGCGTGTAGCCGCCGCGCAGCATCTCCTCGAGCACGTAGCGGTCGCCGACGGCGGTCTGCACGGTCTTGATGCCCATGTCCTTCAGGGCGAGCTTCAGGCCCAGGTTGCTCATCACGGTGACGACGAGCGTGTTGTCGGCGAGCTTGCCCGCCTCCTTCTTGGCGCGCGCGAGGATGCCCATGATCTGATCGCCGTTGACCATGTTGCCGTCCTCGTCCACGGCGAGGCAGCGGTCGGCGTCGCCGTCGAACGCGACGCCCATGACCGCGTCGGTGGCCTTGACCATGGCCTGCAGCTGCTCCGGGTGGGTGGAGCCGGCGTGCTTGTTGATGTTGTAGCCGTCCGGGGAGGCGTTGATGACGATCACGTCGGCGCCGGCGCGGCGCAGCGCCTCGGGGGCGACGACGGAGGTGGCGCCGTTCGCGCAGTCGGCGACGATCTTGAGGCCGCGCAACGGCTTCGGCTGCGTCTTGTCCGGGTTGAGCGGGGCGATCGACGAGACGAGATGGTCGATGTACAGGTTGGTGGCGGTCACCGTGTCGTGGCTGACGCGGCCCACGCCGGCGCCGGTCGGACGCTCCCAGTCCTGGCCGAGCACCGCCTCGATCTCGTCCTCCTTCGCGTCGGGCAGCTTGTAGCCGCCACGCGCGAAGAACTTGATGCCGTTGTCGGGCATCGGGTTGTGGGAGGCGGAGATCACGGCGCCCATCTCCACGTTGAGCACGGAGGTGAGGAACGCGACGCCCGGCGTCGGGATGATGCCGGCGTCGATCACGTCGAAGCCGCCGGCGGCCATGCCCGCGGACAGCGCGGAGGCGAGGAAGTCGCCGGACACGCGCGTGTCGCGGCCGACGAGCGCGCGACGGCGGCCCTCGGGCTGCGTCTCGTCCTTCTGTCCGGCCTTGCCCAGCACGCGCACGGCGGCGTCGCCCAGGTCGAGCGCGAGACGCGCGGTCAGATCACGGTTCGCCAATCCGCGGACACCATCGGTTCCAAACATCTTCGGCATTGTTCTGCATCCTTCATTCGAATATCCGGACATCGTCGGGGAGCCGCGCGCCGCGCGCCGCATGGCGCACGCCGGCGCGTCCCCGTTACCTTGCCCCATGGTAATCGGCGTGGGCCGGCAAATCACCCGGCTCGCCCGATTGCCGCCCAAATCGGCCACAATCGTGCGTCGCGCCCGCGGCGACGCACGCACGGTGACGCACGATGCGGGAGTCCGTGCCGACTTCCGCGGCGGCGTTCGGTAGGCGGCGTTCAGTAGGTCTTCAGCGCGAGGTCGATGGTGAGGACGACGCCGGCGATCACGGCGGCGGCGCGCATGACGTTCGCGGGAATGCGGCGGGTGATGGGCGGGGCGATGTAGCCGCCGATGAAGCATCCGATGCACAGCATGATCGCGGCCGGCCAGTCGACCGCGCCGCGCACGATGAACACGACGGACGCGGTGATGTTCGCGCCCGTGCCGATCAGCGTCTTCAACGCGTTGATCTTGTGGAACGGGCCGATCTTCGCCGCGTCGAGCACGGCGAGCGCGAGCGTGCCCGCGCCGGCGCCGAAGTACCCGGAGTAGACGGCGACCGCGACGACGCCGATCCACACCCACCAGGAATCCTGCTTGAGCGGCTGCACGGGCCGTTCGAGGGAATCCGCGCCGGATGCGCCGGCCACGCCGGTAGCACCGGATGCACCGTCCTGCATGCGCGCGAGCTGCGCGTGCGCGTCGGCGGCCGCCTGCTTGGCCTGCATGCGCCCGCGCGGGTTGACGGCGATGATGAGCGACGAGAACAGGATCAGCGCGGGCGCGGCGAATTCGAACACCTTCGGGTCGAGTTCGAGCAGCAGGTACGCGCCGGCCACGCCGCCCACCGCGCCGATGGACACGTAGACGGCGACACGCAGCGCCTGCCCCTTGAGCTCGCGGTGCGCGCCCATCACGCCGCCGATGCCGGTGCCGACCACGCCCACCGTGTTCGACGCGTTCGCAAGCACCGGCGGGATGCCGCAGGCGAGCAGCGCCGGATACGACACGAGCGACGACGCGCCCACCGCGTACCCGACGAATCCCGCACCCACCCCGGCAAGCAGGATCAACAGCAGCGTGACGACGGAAAAACCCGCGACCATCCCTTCGGCTCCTCTCATGCAAGGCTCCATGGGCGAAGGCCCATGACCTTGTAGGGAGAATACGCCGTTGGGGAACGGGCGCGGGTTTTCTCTTGCTATGCGGACTGCGTCACAGGCTCTCGTTGTACCGGCGGACGGCGAGGGTGCGGCGCGAGGAGGCGACGTTCTCGACGACGAGACGCTTCAGGGCGTCGTCGGCGTCGGCGTGGGCGGCGAGCCAGGCGTCGCCGAGCGAGACCAGCGTGGCCGGATCGGCGTAGCCCGGGTAGAGGCCGTTGAGCAGCGCCTCGGCCATGTGGTAGGTCTTGTTCGACCAGATCCAGTCGATCGTCTCGAAGTACTTCGCGGCGTACGGCTCGGCCAGGTCGGGGCGCGGCGTGGCGGCGAACCCGCGGGCCACGGCCTCCAGCTGGCTGTTGGTGAGCTCCGTGTTGTGGAGCGCTTGGTCCCACGCCCAGGCCTTCGCCTCGGCGGTGCCCTTGACCGCGTGCGCGCCGTAGGCGAACTCGCGGTTCTCGGTGGTCTCCTTGCGCTTGAGCTGCGCGTCGATGTCGTCGTCGGAGTACTCGTTCACGGAGGCGAGCGCGTTCACGATCGTCCACGTGAAGTTGTTGTCGATTTCAAGACCGTCGAACTTCACATCGCCGGAAAGCAGGCCGCGGGCGTTCGCGGCGAACGCGGCGTCGCCCTCCTCGCCGTAGCCGAGGTAGGCGGTGGCGAGCTGGAACTGCGCGTCGGAGCCGGGTTCGGCGGCGCGCACGAGCTCGAACAGTTCGGCGGCCACGTGCTTCAGCACCTCGTCGCGGCGCGAGGCGGCCACGTAGTGGTGCGCGGTGGTGCTCATGCAGGCGAGCGCGTAGCGGAACGTGGTGGATTCGGTCTCGTGCGCGAGCAGGCGCAGCGTCATGTCGACGAAGCGCTCGGCCGGGAACTCGCCGTCGCGGGTCATGTCCCAGAAGGCGAGCCAGATGACGGCGCGGGCGAGCGCGTCGTCCACGTCCTGCAGGTGCTCCTCGGCGAAGGCGAGCGAGGCGGCGTCGAAGCGGATCTTCGTGTAGGTGAGGTCCTCGTCGTTGACGAGCAGCAGCGCGGGACGGCGCTTGCCGGCGGCCGCCTCGACGATCGTGGTCTCGCCGTCCACGTCGAGTTCGACGCGGTCGGTGCGCACGACCTTGCCGGTGGCCTCGTCGAGATCGTAGAAGCCGACGGCGAGACGGTGCGGGCGGAGCACGGCGTGTTCGGCCGGGGCGGTCTGCGTGAGCGTGAGCTTCGCGATCGCGCCGTCCTTGCCCTCCTCGATGGCGGGGAGGATCGTGTTGATGCCGGATTCCTCCAGCCACTTCGCGCTCCACGCCTTGAGGTCGCGGCCGGAGGTCGCCTCCAGCTCGCCGAGCAGGTCGGCGAGTGTCGCGTTCGCGTACGCGTGCTTGTCGAGGTAGTTGTGGATGCCCTGGAAGAACTTCGTGCGGCCCACGTAGAACACGAGCTGCTTCAACACGGAGGCGCCCTTCGCGTAGGTGATGCCGTCGAAGTTCACGTACGTGTCGTTGAGGTCGTTGATCGGCGCGACGATCGGATGCGTGGTGGGCAGCTGGTCCTGGCGCAGCGCCCAGCTCTTCTCGCCGGAGCAGAACGTGGCCCAGGCGTCGTGCCATTCGGTGGCCTCGGCGGTGGCGAGCGTGGAGGTGAACTCGGCGAAGGACTCGTTGAGCCACAGGTCGTTCCACCACTTCATCGTCACGTAGTCGCCGAACCACATGTGGGCGAGCTCGTGCAGCACGGTGACGACGCGGCGCTCGGCGAGCGCGTCGGTCACCTTGGATTCGAACACGTAGGAGTCGCGGATGGTGACCATGCCGATGTTCTCCATCGCGCCCGCGTTGTATTCCGGCACGTAGATCTGGTCGTACTTGGCGTACGGGTAGGGCACGCCCCAGGTCTTCGCGTAGAAGGCGAAGCCCTTCTTGGTGATGTCGAACAGGTAGTCGACGTCCTTGGCGAACGCCTCGGCGAGCGACTGGCGGCAGTACTGCGCCATCGGCACGATGCGGCCGTCCTCGTTCGCGTATTCGGTGTGCCATTCGGCGTACGGGCCGGCGCAGATGGCGGTCAGGTAGGAGCTCATCACCGGGGTCGGCTCGAAGCTCCACAGCTTCGTCGTCTCGTTCGGCTTCGCCTCGAGCGTGCCGTCGGCGGTCTCGCGCGCGAAGTCCTCGACGGTCCTGACCGGCATGTTGGAGGTGACGATCCAGCTCTTCGGGGCGAGCACCTTGAAGTCGAAGGTGGCCTTGAGGTCGGGCTGGTCGAACACGGCGTACACGCGGCGGGCGTCCGGCACCTCGAACTGGGAGTACAGGTACACGTTGCCGTCGGACGGGTCGACGGAGCGGTGCAGGCCCTCGCCGGTGTTGGAGTAGCGGCACTTGGCCTCGACGACGACCTCGTTCTTCTCCTCGAGGCCGGCGAGCTCGATGCGGTCGTCGGCGAACGCCTCGGCCGGGTCGAGCGCGCGGCCGTTGAGCGTGATCGCGCTCACCTCGTCGGCGATGAGGTCGAGGAAGGTGGACGAGCCGGGCTTCGCGTTGAAGCAGATCAGGGTGTGGGAGCCGAAGGTCTTGGCGCCGACGGTCAGGTCGAGGTCCACGTGGTAGTGGATGGGCGCCTCGACGATGGACTTGCGTTCCTCGGCCTCGATGCGGGTCAGGTTCGATCCGGGCATGGTGTTCCTACTGTTCCTTTCCTATGAACATGCTCCCCCTGGAACCAGGGGGAGCTGGCCGGCCGTCGGGCCGGACTGAGGGGGGGTGCCGGGGTTCCGGTCAGTGCTGTTCGGTGACGTCGGTGGCGATGTCGGCCACGACGGGCACGATCATCGGCTTGCGGCGCAGCTGGCGGGCGATCCAGCCGCCGAGCGTGCGGCGCATGATCTGCTGCAGCTTGTACGTGTCGGTGGTGCCGGCCATGAGCGCGTCGTTCAGCTGCTCGACGATCTGGTGGCGCACCTTGTCGAACTCGCTTTCGTCCTCGGCCACGGCGTTCAGGTAGATCTTCGGGCCGGAGACGACCTCGCGGGCCTCGGAGTCGACCACGACGAACGCGGAGACGAAGCCCTCGGTGCCGAGGATGCGGCGCTTCTCCAGCTCCTCGTCGGTGAGCTCGCCGACCGAGTCGCCGTCGACGTACACGTAGCCGCACGGCACGGAGCCGACGACCGCGGCCTTGCCGTGGTACAGATCGACGACGTCGCCGTCCTCGGCGAGCACGACGTTCTGCGGGTCGACGCCGGTCTTCACGGCGATCAGGCCGTTGGCGACGAGGTGGCGGTTCTCGCCGTGGATCGGCATCGCGCACTTCGGCTTGACGATGTTGTACATGTACAGCAGCTCGCCCTCGTTGCAGTGGCCGGAGACGTGCACGGCCGCGTTGTCGCGGTTGACGACCTTCGCGCCGAGCTGGACGAGCTTGTTGATGACCTTGTACACGCCGTGCTCGTTGCCCGGGATGAGCGAGCTGGCGAGGATCACGGTGTCGAACTCGTTGATGTGGATGTCGCGGTGGTTGCCGTCGGCGATGCGGCCGAGGGCGGCCATCGGCTCGCCCTGGGAGCCGGTGCACATGTAGACGAGCTTGTCGTCCTGGATGTCGTTGGCCTGCTTGAGGTCCACGACGGTGCCTTCGGGGATGTGCAGGTAGCCGAGGTCGGCGGCGATGGACATGTTGCGCACCATCGAACGGCCGACGAACACGACCTTGCGGCCGTACTTGTGGGCGGTGTCGACGACCTGCTGCACGCGGTGCACGTGCGAGGAGAAGCTCGCGACGATGATCTTGCGGGTGGCCTGCGCGAACGCCTGGTCGAGCGCCGGGCCGATGGAGGTCTCCGGCTTGACGAAGCCCGGCACCTCGGCGTTCGTGGAGTCCATCATGAGCAGGTCCACGCCCTTCTCGCCGATCTTGCCGAACTCGACGAGGTCGGTGATCTTGTGGTCGAGCGGCAGCTGGTCGAGCTTGATGTCGCCGGTGTCGATCAGGGAGCCGGCCGGGGTCTTCACGTGCACGGCGAGCGCGTCCGGGATGGAGTGGGTCACGGTGATGAACTCGAGGTCGAACGGGCCGACCTTGAGCTTGTCGCGGCCTTCGACCTCCACCTTGGTGGGGTTGATGTGGTGCTCCTTGCACTTCGCGTCGACGAAGGCGAGGGTGAGCTTGGAGCCGATCAGCGGGATGTCCTCGCGCAGCTTGAGCAGGTAGGGCACGCCGCCGATGTGGTCCTCGTGGCCGTGGGTGAGCACGAGCGCCTCGACCTTGTCGAGACGGTCCTTGATGTAGTGGAAGTCGGGCAGGATGAGGTCGACGCCCGGCTGCTCCTCCTCGGGGAAGAGCACGCCGCAGTCGATGAGCAGCAGGTGGCCGTTGTATTCGATGACGTTCATGTTGCGTCCGATCTCGCCGAGGCCGCCGAGCGGCGTGATGCGCATCGAGCCCTTGCGGTACTTCGGCGGGGCGATGAGCACGGCGTCCTGCTGGGGCGCGGTGGCCTGCGTGCCGACGTTCTGGTGGCGGGCGCGGGAGGCTCCGCCGCGGCCGCGGCCGGTGCCCTTGCCGCGGGTCGAGGAGCCGCGGCGGCGCGATGCGCCCGAGTTCTTGGAGGAGTTCTTGGTGTTCTTGTCTTTGTCTTGTGCCATTGCTTTCTTGTGTTTCCTGTAATTCTTGCCTTCGTGCTCTCACGAAGGCGACAGATGTGTCGGCTCGCGGCCGGCCCATGCACGCGGGAACCCACGTATGCGCGTATGCGTGTGAACGCGAACGGCCCCGGCTCCTCCGCGCGTCGGCGTCGTCATGACGCGCGCGCCGGGGGCGCCGGGGCCTCGTCGCCCGTTACAGCAGGCCTGCGGCCCGCATGCCCATCTCGGCCTTCTCGAGCTGGGTGGCGTCCGGGCCGACGTTCGGCAGACGCATGAACGTGGAGTCGAGCACGCCGCGGACCTTCAGTGCGGCCTTGGCCATGACGGCCTGGTAGCCGTCGCCGTTGAGCGCATGGACGAGCGGTGCGAGCTGGTTGGCGAGGTGCTGCGCCTCGTGGATGTCGCCGCGGTCGAAGGCCTCGACGAGCTGGCGCATGGGGTTCGCGGCCGCATGCGCGATGACGGAGATGATGCCGACGGCGCCGATGGAGAGGAACGGCAGGAACAGGCCGTCGTCGCCCGAATACCAGGCGAGGCCGGTGCGCTGCTGCTTCTCGACGGCGGCGGCGAGGTCGCCGGTGGCGTCCTTGACGGCCACGACGTGCTCGAGTTCGGCGAGACGGTCGTAGGTGTCGACCGTCACCTTGAGGCCGGTGCGGCCGGGCACGTCGTAGACGATGATCGGCTTGTCGGTGCTTTCGTCGACGGCCTTGTAGTGGCCGAAGACGCCGTCCTGGGACGGGCGGGAGTAGTAGGGCATGACGACGAGCACCGCGTCGGCGCCCGCCTCCTGGGTCTGTTCGACCATGCGCACGGTGTGCGCGGTGTCGTTGGAGCCGGCACCGGAGATGACCGGCACGTCGACGACCTCCTTGACCGCACGGACGAGGTCGACCTTCTCGTCCATGTGGGTGACGGGCGATTCGCCGGTGGTGCCGTTGACGACGAGGCCGTCGGCGCCGTCGGCGACGAGCTGCTTGGCGAGCTTCTGCGCCGCCGCGTAATCGACGTCGCCGTTGGACTTCATCGGGGTGACCATCGCGGGCAGGATACGCCCGAACGGGGCAGGATTCAGCAGATGCATAGCGCTCTCAGTCATAGTGTTCACCGTACTTCGCGTTGTGGACTCTTCTGTAACGTGCGATCACGGGGCGCGATCACAGGTCGAGGAACTTGTCGAGGCCGACGGTGAGTCCCGCGGGGGCGTCGCCGGCGAGCTTGCGCACGGCGAGCAGGACGCCGGGCATGAACGAGCCGCGGTCGAAGCTGTCGGCGCGGATGACGAGCTGCTCGCCGGCGTTGCCGAAGAGCACCTCCTCATGCGCGTTGAGGCCGCGCAGGCGCACGGCGTGCACGTGGACGCCGTCGACGACCTGGCCGCGCGAGCCGCCGTCGGTCTGGGTGTTGTCCGGCACGGGGCCGAGTCCGGCGGCCTTGCGCGCGGCGGCGATGCCGGCCGCGGTGTGGATGGCGGTGCCGGAGGGGGCGTCCACCTTGTCCGGGTGGTGCAGTTCGATGACCTCCACCGATTCGAAGTACTTGGCGGCCTGCGTGGAGAAGTGGTCGGCGAGCACGGCGGAGATCGCGAAGTTCGGCGCGATGAACACCTTCTGCGTGTCCGGGCGCGGGCCGGCGGCGATGGCCTCGCGCACCTCGGCGAGCTTCTCCTCGGTCCAGCCGGTGGTGCCGACGACCACGTCGACGCCCTGCGCGACGAGCGCGAGCACGTTCGTCAGGCTCACGGCGGGCACGGTGAACTCGACGACGACGTCCGTGTTGTCCGGCGTGATGGCGGTGAGGTCGTCGCCCGCGTCGAGCGCGAGCGCGAGCTGCGTGTCGGCCGCGCCGTTCACCGCGTCGACGACGTGCGATCCCATGCGTCCCTTGGCGCCGACCACCGAAACCCTGATCATGTTGTGCTCCTTGTCTTTCTATATCCCTTGCGGGGCGTATCCGTCACGAGACTATCACCGCCGTCGCGCCGGCCGCCGTTTCGCCCACCTGTCAGACACCACCTGTCAGACAGCCGTTTCCGGCGGTCCCGGCGGCTATTCCAGCAGACCCAGCAGGTCGTCGCGGGTGAGCGAGGCGATGGACGCGGGCGCGGCCCCGGCGAGCGCGGACGCGTCGGTGAATTGCCGTGCGAGCGCGCTTTTCGCGTGCTGCAGTTCGAGGATGCGCTCCTCGATCGTGTCCTTGGCGACGATCCGGTACACGTCCACGTCATGGCGTTGGCCGATGCGGTGCGCGCGGTCGGTGGCCTGGTCCTGCGCGGCCGCGTTCCACCACGGGTCGGCGTGGATGACGACGCTCGCGCCCACGAGGTTCAGGCCCGTGTTGCCGGCCTTGAGCGAGATGAGGAACACGGGGGTCGCATCGGCGTTGAACCGGTCGACGAGTTCGAGGCGGCGTTTCTTCGGCGTGGAGCCGTCGATCCGGTACCAGGCGACGCCCTGCGCGTCGAGCCGTTCGCCGATCAGGTCGAGGAATCCGGTGAACTGCGAGAAGACGAGCGCCTTCTTGCCTTCGGACATGCAGCTGGAGACGAGTTCGGCGATGGCGGCGAGTTTCGCGGACCGGTCCTTCGCGTTCGCGTAGAGGAGCCGCGGGTCGCAGCAGATCTGGCGCAGTCCGGTCAGTTCGGCGAGGATGCGGATCTTCGACGTGTTGAAGTCGTCGTCCTCCTCGTGTTCGAGCTGTTTGCGCAGGCGCTGCTCGTGCGCCGCGTACAGCTTGCGCTGTTCGCCCTCCAATTGCACGGTGACGGTGGTCTCGATCTTGTCGGGCAGGTCGGTGAGCACCTGCGACTTGAGCCGTCGTTTGATGAACACGCCGACGAGCGCCTGGAGACGCCGTGCCACGCGTAGCCCTTCCGGGTTGACCTGCGCGGCGGCGCGCCCTTCGGGGCTCGACGCGTCGGCGGCGCGCGC
Organism: Bifidobacterium sp. LH_419; assembly: GCF_056356955.1. NCBI lineage: Bacteria > Bacillati > Actinomycetota > Actinomycetes > Bifidobacteriales > Bifidobacteriaceae > Bifidobacterium > Bifidobacterium sp. LH_419. Next base: position 11,254 of record NZ_JBKEVG010000006.1, on the reverse strand, counting down.
GTTGGAGATCGGCAGTTCGTAGCGCTCGTGGAACCGCTTGTACGAGCCGAGCAGCCCCGGCATGAGGAAGTCGAAGATGCTCCACAGTTCGCTCAGCCGGTTCTCGATCGGCGTGCCGGTCAGCGCGAACCGGTGCGCGGCGTCCACGGTCTTGACGGCTTTGGCGATCTTCGTCGTGTGGTTCTTGATGACCTGCGCCTCGTCGAGCGCCATCACGTCGAACCGCACGCCGCGGTAGTCGTCCACGTCGCGGCGCAGCAGGTCGTAGGAGGTGATGAGCACGGTGGCCGCGGCGTCGCCGGCCGCGACCGACGCATCATCGTCGCCGCCGTCCTCGCCGTCCGTCGCGCCGCCCGCGCACCGCGCGATGGCGGCGCGGCGTTCCGCCTTCGTCCCGGCGACCGTGACGGCGCGCACGCCGGGCGCGAATTTCGCGAACTCGGCGGCCCAGTTGTAGACGAGCGACGCCGGGCAGACGATGAGCGACGGCAGGGCGCGTTCCGGCGGCGTTCCGGCGTTCCGGCGCGCCTCGGCGAGCGCGACGAGCAGGGTGATGAGCTGCACGGATTTGCCGAGTCCCATCTCGTCGGCGAGGATGCCGCCGAATCCCTTGTCGCATAGCGTGCGCAGCCACCGGTAGCCGTCCACCTGATACGGCCTGAGCACCCGGGCGAGCGACGCCGGCACCTGGTAGCGCGCGGGGTCGATGGTCTTGAGCTCGTCCACGTACGCCATGAACGAGGGCTCCTTGACGACGTCACCGCCGGCGAGTTCGCCGTCGAGCAGGAACGCCTGCATACCGGGCAGCGTGACCGGCCCCGCGTCGAGTTCGCTCTCGGACAGGTCGAAGTCGCCGGCGAACCGGTCGAGCGCATCCAGGTCGGCGCCGCGCAGGTCGACGAACGTACCGTCCTTGAGCCGGTGGAAGCGTTGGCGGCGGCGGTAGGCGGCGAGCAGCGAGCCGACCTCGTCGGGCGGCACCTCGTCGGCGATCGGCGAGATCTCCACGAGATTCGACGTGACGGACAGGCCGACCTTCACGCTCGGCGGCTTCGGCGCGAGCATGCGGTCGAACGCGGGCGTGGTGAACACCTTGCCCTGCGAGCGCAGCGCGTCGAGGCCCTCGTCGAACAGGGCGACGATGCGCGTCGTCTCGTCGCGGCCGATGCGCGCCGGCCGCGCGGGGTCGTCCACCGAGAAATACGTGCGCACGAGGTCGAGCATGGCCCTCTCGGCGCCGAAGTCACGTCCCGCGCCGACCTCAGGCGTGAGTCCCGGCGCGAAATCGCCGCCACGCTGCGGCACGACCGTCATCACGCGTGAACCATACCGGGCCTTCGCCTCGCAGGTGACGCCCTTCTCATCGCGGTCGAGGTAGAACTCGGGTTCGCACTCGACGGGCCGCATCAGCGCGATCTCCTTCGGCACGTTGCCCGCGGGCATGAGGCCGCTGTCGAGCAGACGCGGCAGCAGCGTGCGCGCGAACAGGGGCGCGTCGTCGAAGGCGATGCGCTCGCCCTCCGGAACGCCCGCGCCGCCGGCGTGCCCCACACCCGCCAACGCATCCCGCGCGTCCGGCGCGGCGCACACGACGGGCAGCAGGTCGGCGACCGGCTCCAACGCCTTCGGACAGCGCACGAACCGGTATCCGGCGGCGCTCACGTGCAGCGTCTCGCGCCCGCGTCGGGAGAGCGCCGTGCCGCCGGGGCGCACCGCGCGTCCGTTCCCGTCCGCGGGCGGCAGCATCAGCCACATGTCCCGCTCCCCCGCGATCACGGCCGCGACCGGGGGCGTGCCGGCGAGCGCGTACCCGTCGACGCCGCCATCGCCGCTGATGCGCGTCATCGTCACGATCGGCGTAAACGCGGCCGGCCCGCCGTCCGTTCCGCCGGAGCCGCCGGGCATCCCCTCCACGCGCACGGTGGATGGCGACGACTCGTACCATGAATCGAGCACGAGCCCGATCTCGCTCCCCGCGACCAGGTCGAGCAGACGCGCGACCTCCGAGGCGGCGAGCGTGAGATGCCGACCGAGTTCCACGCCGCCGAAACGGCCGTAGCGCACGTCCTGCACGTCGACGGCGCGGCGCACGTCCGCGACGCGGTCGAGGAAGCCGAGCAGCGCGCGCGACCGGTCGTCGAACATGCCGCGCGTGTGCGTGAACGCGAGTTTCTTCCCGTACTCCCGGTACCGGTGGAACCGCACGTCGTCGAGCAGGTCGTCGATCGATTTGAGCACGTAGGAGGCGCCGCTGCGCGCGCCGATGCGGAACTGGACGCTCCACCGGTCGGACAGGCAGGTGAGGGTCGGCGTGAGCTCCACCTCGCCGGGGCGCGGCGTGCGGGGGTCGGCTCCCGCGCCGCGCCGGGCGCCGGACGCGCGACCGCCCATGCCGCCGGTGCCGTCCGATGTGCCGGCGGCGATCATGGCGGCGCGGCGTTTCGCCTGACGCGTCGTCTCCTCCTGCTCGTCGATGCGCTGCATCGCGGCGAGCAGGCCGCGCGACGAACGCACCGCCGACTTCGCGCCGTACCCGGCGAACCCCTCCGGGTCGGCGACGAACGCGAGTACGAGCGCGGCCATGTGCTTGCAGATGTCGTAGCCGCGCGCGTAGGCGGGGCAGGTGCAGCCGCCGCCGGTCACGTCGCCGGTGTCCGTATGGAAGTACACGTTGACCGTATAACGGCTGGCCGGGCTGGAACTGCCGCGAATCCTACCGGAGATCGTCGCGAGTCCGGTGCGCGCGTCCAGTTCGTAGGCGCAGTCGTCAATCATGCGGCTGCGCGCCGCGGCGATCGTATGGGCGCGCATGAGCACCACGGGCGAGGCGTCGTCCGACAGCGAACGGCGCAGGGATCTCAGGGGGACGCCGTCCCCTGCGTCGCCCCGGGCCCCGTCCGCGTCCCATGCGCCGTAGCCGACGCCGCCGAAATCATCGGCGGCGTCGCCGGCACTGTCGTACCCGTCGTCCGCGTACCCGTCATCGTCCACATGGCCGAACACGCTGAACCCCATGCCGCGGCTCCTTTCCTTCCCTGCCATTCTAGGAGACTCCCGCCGCCGGCCGCCGGACGGCCGCTATACTGGTGTGCGGCGTCGACGGGTGGTCCGCGGCGACCGCAGTGCACGGCGGCATCGGCATAGGTTCGACCGGGATTCCCGGCCGGGAGGCTTTTCACAACCATGGCACGTATTCTTCTGGGGGTCACCGGCAGCATCGCCGCGTTCAAGGCCTGCCATCTCGCGTCCGACTGGACGAAGGCGGGGCACACGGTCCGCGTGGTCGAGACGGCGGCGGCGGAGCGGTTCGTCACGCCGCTCACCTTCACCTCGCTGACCGGCGAACCGACGCGCACCGCGATGTTCCCCGACTCCCCCGCCGTCCCCGGCGATGTGGCCGCGAACCCGGCCCCGGCGACCATCAACCATGTGAAGGACGCCGCCTGGGCGGACCTCCTGGTCGTGGCGCCGGCGAGCGCCGACGTGATCGCGCGCATCGCCGCCGGGATGGCCGACGACACGCTCACCTCCACGATCCTCGCCTACGAGGGCCCGAAGCTCCTGTGCCCGGCGATGAACGTACACATGTACGACAATCCGGCCACGCAACGCAACATCGGCGTCTGCCGTGATTTCGGCTGGACGGTGCTCGATCCGGCGTCCGGCACGCTCGCCTGCGGCGACACGGGCCGCGGCCGCATGCCCGAGCCGGATCAGATCGAACGGGCGGCCGCCGCGCTGCTGGCGGGCGGCGACGGGCGCGATGGCGTGGACGCACGCGATGTCGTGGACGCACGCGATGACCGCGATGATGCGGATGCGCGCGTCGACGCGGACGATACGCCGACCGAGCGCATCGATGGGGCGGATTCCCATGGCGCGACCGCATCCCTGCCGCTCAGGGGCCTCAACGTGCTGGTCACGGCGGGACCGACGCAGGAGCCGCTCGACCCGGTGCGATACCTGACGAACCATTCGACCGGCAAGATGGGCTACGCGCTGGCCGCGTCGGCGGCCGAGCTGGGCGCGCACGTCACGCTGGTCTCCGGCCCGGTCTCGCTGGCGGAGCCGGAGGGCGTGGACGTCGTGCACGTGACCACGGCGCGCGACATGTTCGAGGCGGTGTCGGATTCGTTCGCCGCGGCGGACATCACGGTGATGGCGGCGGCGGTCGGCGACTTCCGCGTCGACGACGTCGCCCCCGAGAAGATCAAGAAGGCGGGACGCGAGTCGATCACGCTGACGCTCGTGGCGAATCCGGACATCCTCGCGTGGGCGGGCGGACGCAAGCGCGACGACGGCTCGCAGGTGCTGTGCGGGTTCGCGATGGAGACCGAGCATCTGGTGCGCAACGCGGCCAGGAAGCTCGCCGGCAAGCATTGCGACATGCTCGTGGCGAACGATCTGCGCGAGCCTGGCGCCGGATTCGCGACGGACACGAACGTGGTGACCGTACTCACGCCGGGCGGCAAGGACGAGCAGACCCCGCACATCGAGCACTGGGACCTGATGGACAAGACCGCCCTCGCCAAGCGCCTGCTCCTCCGTCTCGCCGCCCTGCGCAAGTAACCACGGCATCGGCCCCGGGCCGATACCATCCATCACCTCCCTCTGACGAATCAAAGGAGATACGCATCATGCTGATGGCCGTCGATATCGGCAACACGAACATCGTGATCGGTTTTCTGGAGGGCGACCGCATCGTCGGCTCCTACCGCATCACCACGAAGGCGACGCACACGTCGGACGAGTACGGGCTCATGATCACGCAGTACCTCGCGCTGAGCCACTACACGGCCCGCGACGTGGACGACGTGATCGTCTGCTCGGTGGTGCCGAAGGTCATGTACTCGTTCCGTTCGTCGATCATCAAGTTCCTCGGCATGGAGCCGATGATCGTCGGACCGGGCATCAAGACCGGCATGAACATCCGTCTCGACGATCCGAAGACGCTCGGCTCGGACTGCATCGCCGACTGCGCGGGCGCCTACCACACGTACGGCGGCCCGATCCTGGTGGCCGACTTCGGCACGGCGACGACGTTCAACTACGTGGACGGGACCGGCACGATCGTCTCCGGGTTCATCACGACGGGCATCCGCACCGGCGCCGAGGCGCTGTGGGGCCAGACCGCGCAGCTGCCGGAGGTGGAGATCACGCGTCCGAAGTCGATTCTGGCGACGAACACACGCACCGCCATGCAGGCGGGTCTCTACTACACGTTCCTCGGCGGCATCGAACGCACGATCGATCAGTTCCGCAGGGAGATCGACGAGCCGTTCCAGGTGGTGGCGACGGGCGGGTTGAGCCGCATCTTCAAGGACGACACGGACATGATCGACATCTACGATCCGGACCTGATCTTCAAGGGCATGGCGTACATCTACTCGCGCAACGCGTGAGCGGGGCCGGAGCCGGGGCCGGAACCGAAGCCGGGTGGGGGCCGGCTTCGGCCCGTCAGCGGCTGAGCACGTTGAAGCCCTGGTTCACGCCGTATTCGCGTACGTCGGCCTGCCAGGCGGCGATGCCCTTCCTGAGGGTGATCTTCTCGCCCGGGTTCTCGCGCGGCTGCAGCGGGTTGCCGTCCTCGTCGGTCATGCCGAGGCGGATCTCATGGCGGCGTTTGACATACGACTGCCAGGCGCTCGACCACCGGTAGGATTTGCCGACGGTGGCGCGGAAGTCGGATCGCGCGTACACCTCGAACGGCAGGTACTGGTAGCCGACGGACACGTTCTCGGCCGCGTCGGCGAGCACCCGGTTGAACTGCTGTCCGCCGAAGTACGGGATGTCGATGCCGTTGGAGGCGCGCACGGTGGTCTTGGTGAGGAATTCGCGGCTGGACAGCGTGGCGAGGTCGGCGGGGAACGAGCCGCCGGCGACGCGCGCCTCGATGCCCTGCCGGTCGTGCGTGACGAAGTCGACGAAGCGGTAGGCGGCCTCCGGTTTGCGCGTGGATTGGAGGACGGTCATCGCCGATCCGCCGTTCTCCGCGTTGGTGGGCTGCCCGTCGGGCGTGGGCATCGGCGCGACCCGCCACAGTCCGGCGGCGCCGAGCACGTTCGACAGCAGCATCGACGGCATCCACGCGCCGGAGAACACGGAGGCGATGTCGCCGGTGCCGAGCGCGCGCTTCCAGCTGTCCGACCATGTGGTGCGGTGCGTGTCGATGAGTCCTTCGTCGATCATCTTCTGCCAGAACGCGGTGAACCGTTTCGTGCCGTCGTCGCCGGTCAGATTCACGGTGACGGTCTTGCCGTCCGGGCTGGTGTGGAACGGCTGTCCGCCGGCGAGCCAGATCATCGCGTCGTAGAAGCTGGCGTCGCCCGCGTCGGCGGCGATGTACACGCCGATCTGCTTGAGTTTCTTCGCCGCCTCGTAGTAATCGTCCCAGGTCCTGATCTGCGAGGCGTCGACGCCGACCTGGTCGAACACGGATTTGTTGTAGAAGAACGCCATCGGGCCGGAATCCATCGGCAGGCCGTAGACGCGCCCGGCGAGCTGGACGCTCGACCAGGTGCCGGGCGTGTAGAAGTTCACGTAATCGTCGCCCACGTAGTCGGAGATGTCGAGCAGCTGGCCGGACACGGCGTACTGCAGGAGCGCGAAGTATTCGATCTGAGCCACGTCGGGCATGCCGTAGCCGTCCTGGATGGCGGTGTTGAGATTCTCGTAGCCGGAGATGTTCCGCAGTTCGACGACGACGTCCGGATTGTCCTGTTCGAAGCGGTCGACGACCTCCTCCATGCTCGGCTCCCAGCTCCACACGGTGATGTGCGTGCGCGTGTCCGTCGCGGCGCCGCATGCGGCGGTCGCGACGACGGCGAGCGAGGCGCACGCCACGGCGGCGGCGCGTCTGATCCGTGCGACGATTCGTGATGCCATGCCGACCAGTCTACACACCGGGCCTCATGGTTCCGGGCATGGGAAAGCCCCGTCGATCGCGGGGAACGACGGGGCTTGGGATTTCATCGGCTCATCCCGTCAGGGATGCCACCGAATCAAGGCTCGAAGGCTCACTTGACGGTGAAGCCCTGGTCCTTGCCGTAGTCCTGCAGGGCCTTCTGCCAAGCGGCGATGCCGTCGGAGAGCTTCTGGTCGCCGGTGTAGGACTTGCCCATGTAGTCACCGAAGATGGTGCGGGCCTTGACCTCGAAGGGCAGGAACTGGTAGTCGGAGGAGACGTTCTCGGCCGCCTGGGCGAGGACCTCGTTGTACTTCTGGCCGCCGAAGTAGTCGACGTCCTGGCCCTCGGAGTTCTTCACCGTGGTGGCGTTCTTGAAGGAATCGGACTCCATCGACTTCTTGTCGGCCGGGAAGGCGCCGCCGGCCACACGGGTGGCCACGCCGTCGCCGTGGTTCGCGTACTCGATGAACTTGTACGCGGCGTCGGACTTGGTGGAGGACTTCAGCACGGCCAGCGAAGAGCCACCGTTCTCGGAGTTGGTGGCGGAGCCGTCGGCGGTCGGCATCGGGGCGACGCGCCACTTGCCGGCACCCGCGGCCGCGGAGTTGGCCAGGTTGGCCGGCATCCACGCGCCGGTGAGCAGGGAGGCGATGGTGCCGTCGGTCATGCCCTTGAACCAGTCCTCGGACCAGCCGGTGGTCTTGGTGTCGAGCAGGCCCTCGTCGAGCATCTTCTGCCAGAAGTCGTTGAACTCCTTGACCTTCTCGTCGCCGGTGAGGTTGATGGTCACCTCGGAGCCGTCGGAGGAGGTCTTGAACGGGGTGGCGCCCGCCAGCCAGGTCATCGAATCGTAGAAGCCGGCGTCACCGGTGTCGGAGGTGATGTAGTAGTTGTCGCCGAGGGCGTGGATCTTCTTGGCGGCCTGGTAGTAGTCGTCCCAGGTCTTGATCTGGGTGGCGTCGACGCCGGCCTTGTCGAAGACGTCCTTGTTGTAGAAGAACGCCATCGGGCCGGAATCCATCGGCAGGCCGTAGACCTTGCCGGCGAACTGCACGGAGGCCCACGGGCCGGGCGTGTAGAAGTCCTTGTAGCCGGAGGTCTTGTCGGTGATGTCGAGCAGGTTGCCCTTGATGGCGTACTGCGGGATCGCGTAGTACTCGATCTGGGCGACGTCCGGGGCGCCGGAGCCGGCCTCGATCGCGTTGTCGAGCTGCGTGTACTCCTTGGTGTTGGTACCGACGTTCTTGAGGTTGACCTTGATGCCGGTCTTCTTCGTGAAGTCCTTCGCCACCTGGGTCAGCGTGGGCTCCCAGGCCCACACGGTGATCTCCTTGGCGTCCTTCTCCTGAGCCGGCTGCGAGTTGGTATCGGAACCGCAGGCCGCGACGCTGGCGAGCATCGCGATCGCGCCGGTCAGCGCGATGGCCTTCTTCGCATTGGTGAACTTCATCGTCCTTGTGCTCCTTCCCTTCGACCGTCCGTCCGGCCGAAGACCTGTTGTCTACCACTTCCATCGACGACTCCGGGATTCGTACGATCCTGAACTCCCGGCCGTGGGAATCCGTTGTGGTTCCTACCTTCTTCGTCATTGATGGTTGCGATAACATCAATTATACATATAACGCGATATTCCGCCACCCGGTCCGGCGTGTTATCGCAACCACACCGGTCGCGGCCACGACGGACCGGACGGGGCCGCGACCGGGATGGGCGCGGTCCCGTTCCGTCACAGCTTGACGACGAGGACGCCGTTCGGCTGGATGGCGGCCGTATGCTCGCTGTCGTTGACCTGGGCGAGCGAGGCGACGAGCGGCTTGCCCTCCACGTCCACGACGGCCACGTCGTGCGTGCGGTTGAACAGGAACACGAAGTGGTTCTCGTCCGTCACGTCCGCGCGTTCGATGCGCAGCACCTCGCCGCGGTCGTCCTCGGCCGGGATCTCGACGCCGAGCACGTCGAGGATCTCCGGCAGGCTCGTCGCCAGCCCCTCGCGCCCGAGCTTCGCGCCGACGTACACGGCCTTGCCGTCGCCGAAATCGTTGACGGTGATGGCGGGCGCGCCGTCGAAGCCGGTCCACTTGTCGGCCTTGAAGGTCTCGAGCACGCGGGTCGTCTCGGCCACGGAGCCGATCACGTCGGCGATGTCGTGCGCGACGGCGCCGTTCGAGAGGTCCAGATGGTCCATCGTGCCGGGGAAGTCGTCGCCCATCGGCGCGTGCTCCTCGACGCGCACGCCGACGACGTCGCGGATCGAGCCGGGGTAGCCGCCGAGCCAGATGTGGTCGCGTTCGTCGGACAGTCCCGTGTAGTAGGTGACGATGACCTTGCCGCCGTTCGCCACGTACTCGCGCACGCGGCGCGACGTCTCCTCGGAGAGGATGTAGACGGCGGGCAGCACGACGGTGTCGTAGCCGTCCCAGTCGCCGCGCACCGGCACCACGTCGGCGGTGACGCCGACGTCGGCGAGGGCGCGGAACCAGTCGAGCGGCTCGGTCCAGTGGCGCACGTTCTGGGTGGGCGTCGCGGTGTGCTCGGTGGCCCACTGCGACTCGTAGTCGAAGACCACGGCCACCTTGGACTTGACGAGCGTGGTGCCGAGAAGGCCTTCGTCGGCGAGCAGGTTCAGGTCGTCGCCGAGTTCGCACACGTCGCGGAACACCTGCGAGTCGGGGCCCGCGTGGGGAACCATCGCGGAGTGCCACTTCTCGGCGCCTGCCTTGGACTGGCGCCACTGGAAGTAGCAGATCGCGTCCGCGCCCATGGCGAGATGCGCGAGCGAGTCGCGCACGAGCTCACCCGGCTCGTTGCGGTAGTTGATCGGACGCCAGTTCACGGACGACGTGGAGTGCTCCATGAGGAACCACGGATGCTTGCGCGCGATGCCGTCGGTGAGGGACGCCGAGTAGGCGAGCTCGTCGAGATGCGCCTCGCCGGGCGTGAAGTAGTGGTCGTTGGACACGAAGTCGACGTCGTAGCCCCACTTGTCGTAGTCGAGGCCGGTGCCGCCGGCGGAGACCATGAAGTTCGTGGTCTGCGGCTTGGGTGCGATCTCGAGCAGCGTGTCGCGTTCGGCCTTGTAGAAGTCGAGCAGCGCGTCGGAGCTGAAACGCTTCCAGTCGAGCAGCTTGCCCGGGTTCATGAAGTTGCCGTCGCCGATGAAGCGCGGCGGGATGATCTCGGAGAAGTCGTTCATGTGCTGCGCCCAGAACGCGGTGCCCCACGCCTCGTTGACGGCCTCGATCGTGCCGTAGCGCTTCTCGCACCAGTCACGGAAGGCGCGCGCGGCGTCGTCCGAGTAGTCGAAGCGGTTGTGGCAGCCGTACTCGTTGCTCACATGCCAGGCGACCACATACGGGTTGTCCTTGTAGTGCTCGGCCATCTTGCGGCACAGCTTCAGCGCGTAGTCGAGGAAGACCGGGCTGGTGGCGCGCCAATGCTGGCGGGCGCCGGGCTGGCACACGTCGCCGCGGTAGTCGACCCAGAGGATCTCCGGGTGCGCCTGCGTCATCCACATCGGCGGCGAGGCGGTGCCGGAGGCGAGGTCGACGGCGATGCCGGCCTTGCCGAGTTTGTCGATCACGCGGTCGAGCCAGTCGAAATCGTATTCGCCCTCACGCGGTTCGAGCTTCGCCCAACTGAAGATGGCGACGGACACGAGGTTGACGCCGGCCTCCTTCATCAGGGTGATGTCCTCGTCCCACACCTCTTCGGGCCACTGGTCGGGGTTGTAGTCGCCGCCATACCAGATGCGCGGCTTGCCGCCGCCCAACGGCTGCGGCCACTGGAACGTCCTATGTTCACTCATAACAAAATCCTTAGTATCAAGCTTCGGAATCGGCTTCGGAATCGCCGCGGAATCGGGCGTGAGCCCGATTCGGTATTTCTGCGCCCCCTTTAGGGGGAGCTGGCGCGCGAAGCGCGGCTGAGGGGGTGGGCTCCCTCTGACGAGGGAGCTGTCCGCCGCAGGCGGACTGAGGGAGAGACAGCGGCCGCAGGCCGCAGGAAACAGGATCGGCCTTCGGCCGATGCGATCTCCCCGCGGCCTTATGGCCGCTCTCCTTCTCTCCCTCCGCCAGCCCATGGCCGGCACCTCCCTCGTCAGAGGGAGGCAGGAAGCCACATCGGCCGCAAGACCGATACCGTTCCCCGCGGCCTACGGCCGCGGTCTCTCCCCCACCCGGCTCCGCCGGGAGCCCCCTCGTCAGAGGGGGCCGACCGTGTCACTCCTTGACGGCGCCGGCCGCCAGGCCGGACTGCCAGTACTTCTGCAGGCACAGGAACGCGACCACCAACGGGATGATCGTGATCAGCGAACCCGTGATCACCAGGTTCTGGATCGCCTGACCG
>NZ_JBKEVG010000005.1:0-150113 GCF_056356955.1 Bifidobacterium sp. LH_419 | reverse complement strand
CGCCAGAAACGACTCGGGGGACACACCCCGGAGGAATTCCGGAACATGTCCCCCACAGCCTGATCAGGTACCCTTAATAAACCACGTCCAGCAATCGGGGCGCAGTTCAGTCAGAGGGGGCCGAATGAGGACTGATGCTCAGACCCTGGTCAGCTTGCGGTGCAGGCGGTGCGGGCGGGCCGCGTCCTCGCCGAGGCGGGCGACGCGGTTCTCCTGGTAGGCCTGGAAGTTGCCTTCGAACCAGTACCACTTGGCCGGGTTCTCGTCATCGCCCTCCCACGCGAGGATGTGCGTGGCGACGCGGTCGAGGAACCAACGGTCGTGGGAGATCACGACGGCGCAGCCCGGGAAGCCGAGCAGCGCGTTCTCGAGCGATTCCAGCGTCTCGACGTCGAGGTCGTTCGTGGGCTCGTCGAGCAGCAGCAGGTTGCCGCCCTGCTTCAGGGTCAGCGCCAGGTTGAGTCGGTTGCGCTCGCCGCCGGAGAGCACGCCGGTCAGCTTCTGCTGGTCGGAGCCCTTGAAGCCGAAGCTCGCCACGTAGGCGCGGGTCGGCACCTCGACGCCCGCCACCTCGATGAAGTCGAGGCCGCCGGAGACCGCCTCCCACAGGTTCTTGTTCGGATCGAGGCCGGCGCGGTTCTGGTCGACGTAGCTGATCTTCACCGTGTCGCCGATCTTGAGCTCGCCGCTGGTCAGCGGCTCGAGGCCGACGATCGTCTTGAACAGCGTGGACTTGCCGACGCCGTTCGGGCCGATCACGCCGACGATGCCGTTGCGCGGCAGCGTGAAGGACAGGTCGTCGATGAGCACGCGGTCGCCGAACGCCTTGTGGATGTGCTTCGCCTCGAGCACCGTGGAGCCCAGGCGCGGGCCGGCCGGGATCTGGATCTCGGAGAAGTCGAGCTTCTTGTTGTTGCGCGCCTCCTGCTCCATCTGGTCGTAACGCTCCAGACGGGCCTTGTTCTTGGCCTGACGGGCCTTCGGCGAGGAGCGCACCCAGTCGAGCTCGTTCTTCAGGCGCTTGGCGAGCTTCGCGTCCTTCGCGCCCTGGATCTCCATACGCTTCGCCTTGGTCTCAAGGTACGTGGAGTAGTTGCCCTTGTACGGGTACAGGTGGCCGCGGTCCACCTCGCAGATCCACTCGGCCACGTTGTCCATGAAGTAACGGTCGTGGGTGACGGCGATGACGGCGCCCTTGTACTGGTGCAGGAACTGCTCCAGCCACAGGATCGACTCGGCGTCGAGGTGGTTGGTGGGCTCGTCGAGCAGCAGCAGGTCGGGGGCTTCGAGCAGGAGCTTGCACAGGGCCACGCGGCGGCGCTCGCCGCCGGAGCACACGTTCACCGGCGTGTCCGGGTCCGGGCACTGCAGGGCGTCCATCGCCTGGTCGAGCTGCGAGTCGAGATCCCAGCCGTTCGCCGCGTCGATCTCGGTTTGGAGCTTGCCCATCTCCTCCATGAGGGCGTCGAAGTCGGCGTCCGGGTTCGCCATCTCCTCGCCGATCTTGTTGAAGCGGTCGACCTTCTGCGCGATGTCGCCGAACGCCATCTTGATGTTCTCGCCCACGGTCTTCGTGTCGTCCAGCGGCGGCTCCTGCTGCAGGATGCCGACCGTGAAGCCCGGGGTGAGCGTGGCCTCGCCGTTGGACACGGTTTCAAGGCCGGCCATGATCTTGAGCAGCGTGGACTTGCCCATGCCGTTCGGGCCCACCACGCCGATCTTCGCGCCCGGCAGGAAGCTCAGGGTCACGTCGTCGAGGATGACGCGGTCGCCGAACGCCTTGCGCGCCTTGATCATCTGATACACGAATTCTGCCATTGGTTGCAGCTTCTCCTTAAGTAAGGTCGAATTCCAGCCGTTTCCAGTCTGTCTGGCCCGCCCGCATGATATCCGCGTATGATGCGGACGCAGGATGTCCGCATGCTGGTCGGATACGGGCCGAACCACCGCCCACCATGCTATCGGAAGGGCTGGAATGCCGGCGTTTATCATGGCCGCCCTGCGCTACAGTGGTGCGGGTCGAAACACGGACGTCCGCTCGCGGAACGTCCGTGACGAGTGAGAGACGAGAGACGAAGGAGTGGCGCACATGCCGCAGAATCCGCAGAACCTGCCCGATTTCACCGAAGACGCCGGACTGAAGGACATCAGGGTCGTCGCCAGCGACATGGACTGCACGCTGCTCGCCGACGACGGCACGATGCCGCCGCGCATGGCCGAGCGCATCCTCGCGCTGGACGCCGCCGGACTCACGTTCTGCGCGGCGAGCGGCCGGCCGAACTACACGCTGGCCGAGATGTTCCCCGATCTCGCGGACCACATGGCGTTGATGTCCGACAACGGCGCCGCGATCTACTGCCGCGGCGAGCTCGTCTACGAGAGCCTCATCCCCGTCGAGGAGTACCGCCGGCTGATCGACTTCACGCTTGCCGACGGCCGCGGATGCCCCACCGTCTGCGGTCTCGAGGCGTGCTTCATCCGTTCGTGCGACAGGAAGTACGACGACTACTTCCGCACGTTCTACAAGAAGATCGTGTACATGGACGACATCACGACGCTCGACGCCGACGTCAACAAGTACACGGTGTTCTTCCCCGGCAACGACTCCGAGGAGGTGTACCGCGAGACCTACCGCGACGCCTGGTCCGACCGCTACACGGTGACGAACGCCGGCAAGATGTGGATCGACATGATGAATCCCGGCGTCGACAAGGGCACCGGCCTCGCCCGCCTGTGCGAACACCTCGGCGTGCGGCTCGAGGACGCCTGCGCGCTCGGCGACACCTACAACGACATCCAGATGCTCGAAGCCGCCGGCCACGGCTACGTGGTGGCGAACGCCGAGGAGCACATGCGCGCCCACGCCGGCTGGATCGCCCCGAGCAACAACGACCGCGGCGTCGCCACCGTGATCGACGCCGTGCTCGCCGCCCGATGAGCACCGCCAATCCCGCGCCACCGGCAATCCGCCCGACGGACGCCGCGAAGGCGACCCCCGCCCTGCTGGCGGCCCTCATCTTCCTGGTCGCGCTGAACCTGCGTCCCGCGATCGCCGGCGTCGGACCGGTGCTTACGCGCATCGGCGACGATCTCGGCTGGGGCGAGAGCGTGCTCGGCGTGCTCGGCGCGATGCCGTTGTGGGCGTTCGCCGCCGTCAGCCCGCTGGTCCGGTTCGCGGAACGACGTCTCGGCGCGGACGGCACCGTCCTCGCCGCGCTGCTCGTCCTCGCCGCCGGCGACCTCGTCCGGTCGTTCGGCGGTCCGGCAGGCGTATGGCTGGGCACGTTCGCCGTCGGCGCGGGCATCGCCGCCGGCAACGTGCTCGTGCCGGTCATCGCGAAACGCGACTACGCCCGTCATATCGCCGTCGCCACGGGCGTGTACTCCGGCTGCATCACCGCCGGCTCCGCCATCGCCGGCCTTACCGCCGCGCCGCTCGCCGCCGCGCTCGGCGGCTGGCGGCCGGCGCTCGCCGTCTGGGCCGTGCCGCCGCTCGTCGTCGCCGCATTGTGGTCGATCCGTGTGGCGCGCGGGTCGCGGGGAAACGGAAACGGCGTCGCCGCCAGTTCCGCCGCGAACGTCACCGACGTCACCGCCGGTACCGCCGGTACCGTCACGGACGCCGCCGTCGCCGTCGCCACGGACGCACGTCCGCTGTGGCGACGCCCGATGACGTGGTGGGTGACGCTGTTCATGGGATTGCAGTCGGCCGCGTTCTACACGATGTCGAACTGGCTGCCCTCGCTCGCCGCGGCCGCCGGATTCTCCGAATCGCAGGCCGGCGTCCAACTGTTCGTCTTCCAATCGCTCGGCATCCTCTCCGGCCTCCTGATTCCCGCGCTGATGCACGTGCGCGGCAACCAGGTGTGCGCGGCGCTCGTCGCCAGCGTGCCGATGGTCGTCGCCGGATGCGGCTGGCTGCTGGCGCCCGCGGCGTCGATGCTGTGGAGCGTGATCGGCGGCATGGGGCAGGGCGCGTCGCTGGTCGTCGCGCTCACGCTGATCGCCCTGCGCGGCCGCACCCCGGCCGACACGGTCGCATTGTCCGGCATGGCGCAGTCGCTCGGCTATCTGGTCGCCTCCGTCGGCCCGCTCGCCTTCGGCACGCTGGCCGAACTATCCGGCGCATGGGTCGCGCCGCTCGTCCTGTTCACCGCGCTCGCCGCCGCGCAGTGCGTGGTCGCGGTGCTGGCCGGCAAGGTGCGTTTCGCGTAACATTCGCCCGTACGATGACATTGTTTGATATGCAACAATCATGGTCATGACGGGAACGGAGGCACGGTCGCATGAACGGACACGACACCCAGAACGCACGGGCGGCACGCGCGGGGGAGTCGGTGGAATCCGCGCGAACCGGCCGTGACGGCGGCGGCGCTACGGACGCCGCCAAACGGCCCGTCGCGCCGAAGCTCGTCGTCACCGTCGTCGCGCTCGCCATCCTCACGTTCCTCGGCATCCTGTCCGAAACGTCGCTCAACATCGCCTATTCGACGCT
The DNA here is from genome assembly GCF_056356955.1 of Bifidobacterium sp. LH_419. Lineage (NCBI taxonomy): Bacteria > Bacillati > Actinomycetota > Actinomycetes > Bifidobacteriales > Bifidobacteriaceae > Bifidobacterium > Bifidobacterium sp. LH_419. The sequence goes on along the minus strand of NZ_JBKEVG010000005.1, from coordinate 145,618 downwards.
GATGGCCGAGTTCGCGATCGACGCGTCCACCGTGCAATGGCTCACCACCGGTTACCTGCTGCTGTTGTCCGTCGCGATTCCGAGCTCGCCGTTCATGGTGCGCCGGTTCGCCACGAAGACGCTGTTCGTCGTCGCCGTCGCGATCTTCACGCTCGGCACGCTGATCGGCGCGCTCGCCGCGAGCTTCCCGATGCTGCTCGCCGCGCGTCTCGTCATGGCGCTCGGCACCGGCATCTCCCTGCCGCTCATCACCACCATCATCCTGGAGAAGGCGCCGCTCGAACAGCGTGGCGCGATGCTCGGCATCGTGAGCCTCGTCACCTGCGCCGCGCCCGCCATCGGCCCGGTGTTCGGCGGCGTCGTGATGGAATGGCTCGACTGGCATTGGATCTTCTACGCGATGCTGCCGTTCCTCGTGGTCTCCTTCGCGCTCGGCGTCGCCACCGTGCCGGAGATCCGGCATCCGGGCGACGCGGAGCAGGCGCGCATCAGCGTGCCGTCGCTGCTGCTGGTCGCGCTCGGACTCGCGGGCCTGATTGTCGCGGTCAGCTTCTTCGCCGCATGGAACGGCGACTGGCGGTTCTGGGCGACGCTCGCCGGTGCCGTCGCCGTGCTCGCCGTGTTCGCCGCCGCGCAGCTGAGGATGGGCCGTCCGCTCGTCGAGGTGCGCGTGTTCGGCTACCCCGGGTTCACGCTCGGCATGCTCATCCTGCTCATGGCCTCGGGCGGCGTGCTCGGCCTCAACTTCATGCTGCCGATCCTGCTGCAGCGCGGCTTCGGATTCGGCTCGCTCGTCGCCGCGCTGATCCTCCTGCCCGGCGCGGTGGTCGGCGCGATCGCCGCGCCGATGATCGGCGGCGCGCTGAAGGGCCATTTCCCGCCGAAATTCATCCTGTGCGGGTTCCTCGGCGTCACCGTGATGGACGCGGCGATCATCGTCGCCTACCGCAACGTGGTCGCGGTGGCCGTCGCCTACGCGCTGTTCATGGCATGCTCCGGATTCGTGCTCGTGCCCGACCAGACGCACGCGCTCAACCAGCTGCCCGCGCGGCTCAACGCGGACGGTTCCGCCGTGATGAACACGGTCCAGCAGCTCGCCGGTGCGATCGGCACCGCCGTCGCGAGCGCGCTGATCACCGAGTTCTCGGCCGCCGCCGCGCGCTCCGGCGCCTCGACCGCCGCATCGTATCTGCTCGGCTTCGCATCGAGCATGTGGCCGCTCGCCGACATGGCCGTGTGCGGGGCCGTGCTCGCCGCGCTCATGTTCCGTTTCTCCACGCGCCGCCCGCCGGAGTTGGTCGAGGCGTGAGTTTCGCGCGTTTCGCGCGTTCATCGACTGTTCATGTCGCGTGACGTCAGGTCCGACGGATTCGATGCGATGATGAGGGCATGGATGATGGATTCGACGGCGATGGCGCGCGGAACGATGGCGGTGCGGTGACGCCCGCCGACCGAGCGGCGTTGCGGCGCATCCGCGTCAGGGCGGCGGTCTGGCTGGCGGCGTTCCTCGCGCTGCTGGCGTGCGCAATCGTGGCGGGCATGGACCGTGCCGGCGTGACCCCGCTCGGCCGCGTCTATCCGTGGCTCGCCATCGCGGCATTTGTCGCCAGCGTGGGCACATTGACGTATGTGATCGGGTGGCGGCGCGCGGCCGCCCTGATCCGCGACGCGGAGGACGGCGACCAGGTGGCCGCCGCATACCTGCGTCGCGGCCCGCGGTTGGGGACGGTCGACTGGTGGTGGACGCAGCCGCCGGTGCGCCCGTCGTCGGAACGTCGGCGCGTGCTCGCGATCGGTGTGATCCAGCTTGTCGCGGCCATGCTGTTCCTTGGCGTCGACGTGGCGTTGAGCGTATCGGGCGTGTTCGCGGACGCCGGCATGGACGGTTTCCCGCTCGCCATCGCGCTGGCGTGCGTGCCGTTGATCGCCGTCGGCGCGTGGTGCGTGACGTTCCGGTTCCATCCGACCGAGCGGTGCATCCGCACGCTGCGACGCATGCAATGGGTGTTGTTCGCGTACGGATTGGCCGGGTTGGCGGTCGTGGGGTTGCTTTCGCGCGGCGTCGCGGCCTGTGCGGCGTATACGTCGGTGGTCGTGCTCGCGGGGAGTCTGTCGCGCGCGGTGACGCCGATCGCGCGGATGGCGCTGCCGGACCATGTGGTCGTCGCCGACGCGCGCGCCGCCATCGACGAGGACGTCGCGCGCCGCGCCCGCGCCGAAGCGCAGATCCCTTCCGAAGGATGGGGATTGGATATGGTCCGGGCGAAGCGCGAACGCCGCCTGATGCTGTGGTACACGCTGGTGGTCGTCGGATTCCTGGTGATGTTGGGTGTTGCGGTCGCGGTGAAGATGGTGCTGGGGTAGGGGAGCTCCGGAATGTTTTGGACTGTTTGAAACCGCTTGGAATCACTGGGTTTTTCGGTGATGGGCGCGGGGTGCCGCTGAGGAATCGCAAGCGCGACACGCCGAGAGTTGCATGGGTCGCGGATATCGGTAATATATCTACTCGTGCTTGCACAGCGCAAGTGCGAAACGGCCGCGTAGCTCAGTTGGTTAGAGCGCCGCCCTGTCACGGCGGAGGTCGCCGGTTCAAGTCCGGTCGTGGTCGCCAAAGAAAGCCCCGTCATTGCGACGGGGCTTTCGCGTTTCGTGCGTTTTCGCGCGTCCAAACTCCCATGGTGCGGTAAATCCGCCATGGTGCGGTGGCGGAAAATGGCCATTTTCCGCCGATATGGAGATTATGTGTTACCGCACCATGGGAATCTGCTTACCGCAGGGCGAGGTTGGCGGCGCCGATGAGGCCGGCGTCCTGGCCGGCGGTGGCGGCGACGATCTTCGCGTGGCTGCGGTAGGCGCTGCCTTCGAGGAAACGCGCGTAGTTGTAACGGGCCGGTTCAAGCAGGATGTCGCCGACGGCCACCACGCCGCCGCCGATCACGAAGATGTCCGGGTCGAGCACGGCGGCGACGGCGGCCATCGTGCGGCCCAGCCATTCGCCGATCTTGCCGAACGCGTACAGACCGAGCTCGTCGCCCTCCTGCGCGGCCTGGGAGACCATCGGGCCCTCCAGCTTCGTGATGTCGCCGCCGCACAGTTCCATCAGGCGCTTGCCGTCCTGCGGACGGCGGCGCACGGCCGACTTGGCGAAGTTCTCGAGCGAGGTACCGGAGGTGTAGCGCTCGGCGCAGCCGCGCAGGCCGCAGCCGCAGTGGTCGCCGTCCGGGACCATCGGCAGGTGGCCGAGCTCGGCGGCCATGCCGAACGAGCCGCGGTACAGCTCGCCGTTGATGACGATCGCGCCGCCGAGGCCGGTGCCGACGGTGAGCGCCACCATGTTGCGGTGCCCCTGGCCGGCACCGTGCACGTATTCGCCCCAGCCGGCGCAGTTCGCGTCGTTCTCGACGATGACCGGTACGGCGTGGCCGATGAGCCGGCCGACGTGGGCGGACAGATCGTAGTTGATCCATGCGGGGATGTTCGCCGCGAAGGTCAGGGTCCTGCGGTCTGCGCCTACGTTGCCGGCTGCGGAGATGCCGATGGCCTTGACGTCGTGGCCGGCCGCGACGGCCTCGTGGTAGATCTCGGCGATGTGCTGGTTGATGGCGTCGGCGTCCATCGGCGTGGGCACGCGCCAACGCTGGATGATGCTATCGTTTTCATCGCAAACGGCGCCTGCGATCTTCGTTCCTCCGATGTCGATGGCCAGCGTGGTCATGTGCTCTCCTTTGATTGGTTACGAACGTTGTAGACACTGGAATCATAACGTTTGCTGGTGACGTTGCGGGGCTGTGAAACGCACATTCTGTCCGCATGATGGCATGTTCTGTTGCCTTGTGATGACTGGGAGCGCTCACACAAAATATGTCCGCACAAGAAAAAATCCGCAAACGATTGCATGCGTGAGCCGCTCCATCGGAGAGAGCGGAGAGCGGAGCGGTTTGCAGGATTTGCGGTGGGGATTGCAGGGCGGGTTGCATCGGGGCGCAATCGTCCTTGATCCCTCGGGAGGCGTTGCGATTGCTGGGCTGGGGCGGGTCGCACGCTCGCGACCTGATGGAACCGACGGCGTGCCGGGTGAAACGGATGGCAACTTATTCCGCGGATCGGCCATGCTCCCATACCCTGAAACCACAACGACGACGAAGGCCCCGGACGAAGCGGTCGGAGCCCGCCAACGATGACGGCCATAACCACGGCCATAACGATAACCAATCAGACAGGAAACGAGGTGTGCGATGGAGAACGGCGATGATTTCCGCGTCCCGGGCATACGGCCAGGCGGTGTTCTCCTCGCCGGCGAGGCGATGGGACTGTTCACCGCAGGGCAGGAGGGCCCATGCAGCAGCGTCGGCATGTTCCAGGCCTCCGTGGCCGGCGCCGAGCTCAACGTGGCCATCGGCCTCAAGCGGCTCGGCCAGGATCCGCGTTATCTGACCCGCGTGGGCGACGACCCGCTCGGCACCCGCATCCGCCTGCTCATGGAGACCGAACGGCTCGACACCTCCCTGCTGAGCGTCGATCCCGACCGCCACACCGGCTTCATGATGAAGACGCGCGAACACGCGGGCGACCCGAAGACCTACTACTACCGCAAGGGTTCCGCCGCCTCCACCCTCGACGGCGACGACGTCAACGACGTCGATCCGACCGGCCTGTCCATCGTCCATCTGACCGGCATCCTGCCGCCGCTCTCCCCGTCGACGATGGACGCCGCCGAAGCGCTCGTCGTCTACGCGAGACGTCACAACCTGTTCCTCTCCTTCGACCCGAACCTGCGCCCCGCGCTGTGGATGAGCGAGACCCTGATGAAGTCCACGCTGCGCCGTATCGCCGCGCAATCCGACCTCGTCCTGCCCGGCATCGGCGAAGGCCACGAACTGTTCGGCGTCGACGACGTCGAATCGATCGGCAAGGCGTTCATCGACAACGGCGCGCGCTGCGTCGTCGTCAAGGACGGCCCGCGCGGCGCCTACGCGACCGACGGCAGAGGCGGCGTCTACGTGCCCGGCTTCGTCGTCGACCACGTGGTCGACACGGTCGGCGCAGGCGACGGCTTCGCCGCGGGACTCCTCTCCGCCCTGCTCGAAGGCCACACCATCGCCACCGCGATGGAACGCGCCTGCGCGGTCGGCGCGATGCAGACGCAGGTCGTCTCCGACAACGAAGGCCTGCCGACCATCGCCGAACTCGACGAATTCATGATGCTGCACGACCGCGCGCCGCTGCGCGAGACCGTCCTCGCGTGACGGGCGCGCACGCGCCCGCCCGCCGTCCACCATCCACCAATACGAACCGCAATCACCGAAAACCAATCACCATCCCGCATCTTCCAGCAAAGGAGCCAACCATGAGCACCGCGATCCTCGAGCCCACCCTCACCACCTTGTCCGACAAGCAGGCCACCATCGGCACGATGGAGCGCCTCGGCGTCGTCCCGCTCGTCACCCTGAACGACGCGGACGAGGCCATCCCGCTCGCCCACGCCCTCGCCGACGGCGGCGTGCCGATCGCCGAGGTCACGTTCCGTTCCGAAGCAGCCCTCGCCGGCATGGCCCGCATCCACGACTACGTGCCCGAGGTCATGCTCATCGCCGGCACCGTGCACAGCGTCGAACAGGCGCGCCAGGCCGTCGCCGCCGGCTGCATCGGCATCGTCACCCCGTCCTTCGACGAGCGCGTCGTCGACTGGTGCCTCGACAGCGACGTGCTCGTCCTGCCCGGCACCGCCGTCCCCTCCGACATCGAGAAGGCGTACGACCGCGGCCTGCGTTACGCGAAGTTCTTCCCGGCCGAGGCGTACGGCGGCGTGAAGACGCTCAAGGCGCTCGCCGGCCCGTTCGCCGAGATGAAGTTCCTGCCCACTGGCGGCGTGAACCTCACGAACGTGGCCGACTACGCGGCATTGAAGAACGTGTTCGCCGTCGGCGGCAGCTTCCCGGTGCCATCCGCCGCGCAGAAGGTCGGCGACTGGGCGGCCGTCGCGCAGGCGTGCCGCGCCGCGCGCGAGGCCGTCGCCGCCGCCCGCTCCTAGCGGTGAGAGGAGACGATACGATGATCGATTTCGGAGTCCGCGGCCATGACGTGCCGTTCGACGGCACACCCGAGGACCTGGCGCGCGGCATCGCGGCCACAGGCGCGCACAACGTGCAGTTCGCGCTCAACGCGCTCTTCCCGGACCTGAAGTCCGGGGCGCGCGAGATCAATCCCGGCATGGGCACGTATTTCCGCCGCGTGCTCGCCGGGCAGGGCGTGCAGATCGCCGTGCTCAGCTGCTACATCAACATGATTCACCCGGATCCCGCCACGCGCGAGGCGCTGCTCGAGAAGTTCGAGGCGTACCTGCGCCACGCGAAGTACTTCGGCGCGCCGATGGTCGCCAGCGAAACCGGATCCGTGCTCGAGACGCTCGGCGTATACACCGAACGCAACTTCACCGAGGACGTGTACCTCGACACGGTCGGCGTGATCCGCCGGCTCGTCGCGGCGGGCGAGCAGTACTCGACGCTCGTCGGCATCGAACCGGGCCGCAACCACCCGATCCACGACCTCGATACGATCGAACGGCTGATCCGCGACATCGACTCGCCGTGGATGGGCATCGTGCTCGACCCGTCCGTGCTCATCGACGGCGAGACGTACGACAGCCAGATCGACGTGATCGAGGAGGCGTTCTCCCGTTTCGGCGACCACATCGTCGCCATGCACCTCAAGGATTTCCACCCGGTGCCCGGACGGCTGGAACTCGACATGGTGAACATCGGCGAGGGCGTGATGCGCATCGCCGACGCGCTCGCCGTCGTCGAGCGGTACCGGCCGTATCTGCCGGTCATCACCGAGGAGACCAAGGGCGAGGCGATCACGCGCGCCATCGCACGGTATCAGGGCGTGTGATGGAAATTATGCAACACGCTGGAAACTGATTTCCATGTTTGCTGGAAATGTTGTACAGTATTCCATGAAAGCGAAAACCTCCAATCTCCATCGCTTTCCCGCCGGACGGTCACCGCAGATCGGTCCCGGCGCAACCATCCACCAGAAACGAGGATCCATGGAACCACCACAGATGCCGGTCACCAGGGAACGGCTGCTGCGATCGATCGACGCCATGACGGACAACCTCGTCTCCATCGCGTCCAACGATGGCGAGGGGCTGTGGAAGGTCGGCGACGTCGTCATCGACGACAAAAGCTGGAACGTATGGAACTGGCCGCAGGGCATCGGACTGTACGGGCTGTACCGCAACTATGAGGTGACCGGAAGCGCCAAGGCGTTCAACGCCGTCACCGCATGGTTCGACGGCCGTCTCGCCGAAGACAGCCCGGACAAGAACGTCAACACGATGTGCCCGCTGCTCACCATGGCCTACCTGTACGAACGCACCGGCGACAGCCGATTCCGCCCCTACCTCGAGCAATGGGCGCGTTGGGCGTACGAGAGCATGCCCCGCACCGACCTGGACGGCATGCAGCACATCACGCTCGGAGAACCCCACCACAATCAGCTGTGGGCCGACACGCTCGTCATGACCGTGCTCCCGCTCGCCAAGATCGGCCGGCTGCTCGGCGTCGGCCGCTACGTCGAAGAGGCGAAATACCAGTTCCAGATCCACATCAAGTACCTGATGGACGACGCCAGCGGACTGTGGTTCCATGGTTGGACCTTCGACGGGCGCCACAACTTCGTCGGCGCCCACTGGGCGCGCGGCAACTGCTGGGCCACCATCGCGATCCCCGAGATCATCGGCATCCTCGGGCTCAAGGAAGGCGACGCGCTCTACCGCTGGCTCGTCTCCGTGCTCAAGGCGCAGGTCGACGCCCTTGCCGCGCACCAGAGCGACGGCGGCCTGTGGCACACGCTCATCGACGACGAGACCTCCTACCTCGAATCCTCCGGCACCGCGGGCATCGCCTACGGCATCCTCAAGGCCGTGCACCAGGGACATCTCGACGAGCGATACCTCGACGTCGCGTACCGCGCCGTCGCGGGCCTGCTCGACCGGATCGACGAACACGGATCGGTCGCCGGCGTCTCCGTCGGCACCGGCATGGGAACGGACCTCGACTACTACCGCGGCATCGACATCTCGCCGATGCCCTACGGGCAGTCGCTCACCATCCTCGCGTTCACCGAGATGCTCGTCTCCTACTGCTGACGGGCGTCGACCACCGACCATACAACCAACCACACATCAACCAACCACACCACCCATCGGGAAGAGGGGAACCTCGGAAAGGACCATCATGGGTTACGACATGAGCAAGTTCTCGCTCGAAGGCAAGGTCGCGCTCGTCACCGGCGCCAGCTACGGCATCGGCTTCGCCATCGCCACCGCATTCGCCGCCGCCGGCGCGAAGATCGCCTTCAACGACCGCAACCAGGAGGCCGTCGACCGCGGCCTCGCCTCCTACAAGGAGGCCGGCATCGACGCCCACGGCTACGTCGCCGACGTCACCGACGAACAGGCCGTCGCCGGCCTCGTCGAGAACATCGAGAAGGACCTCGGCACCATCGACATCCTCGTCAACAACGCCGGCATCATCAAGCGCATCCCCATGCTCGAGATGTCCGCCGCCGACTTCCGCCAGGTCATCGACGTCGACCTCAACGGCCCGTTCATCGTCTCCAAAGCCGTCATCCCCGGCATGATCAGGAAGGGCCACGGCAAGATCATCAACATCTGCTCGATGATGAGCGAACTCGGCCGCGAGACCGTCTCCGCCTACGCCGCCGCCAAGGGCGGACTGAAGATGCTCACCCGCAACATCTGCTCCGAATACGGCGAAGCCAACATCCAGTGCAACGCCATCGGCCCCGGCTACATCGCCACCCCGCAGACCGCCCCGCTGCGCGAACGCCAGGCCGACGGCTCCCGCCACCCCTTCGACGCGTTCATCGTCGCCAAGACGCCCGCCGCCCGCTGGGGCACCCCCGAGGATCTCCAGGGCCCCGCCATCTTCCTCGCCTCCGACGCCTCCGACTTCGTCAACGGCCACGTCCTCTACGTCGACGGCGGCATCCTGGCATACATCGGCAAGCAACCTCAGTGAAAGGAGTCCACGCATATGAAGATCGCACTGATCAATGAGAACTCGCAGGCGGCCAAGAACGGCCTCGTCGAGAAGGCGCTCGCGAAGGTCGCCGCCGCCCACGGCCACGAGGTGTTCAACTACGGCATGTACGCGGCCGACGACGCCGCCCAGCTCACCTACGTGCAGAACGGCATCCTCGCCGCCGCCCTCCTCAACGCGAAGGCCGCCGACTACGTCGTCACCGGCTGCGGCACCGGCGAAGGCGCGATGCTCGCCCTCAACAGCTTCCCCGGCGTGATCTGCGGGCACGTCGAGGACCCGCTCGACGCGTACACGTTCTCCCAGATCAACGACGGCAACGCCATCGCCATCCCGTTCGCGCTCAAGAACGGCTGGGGGCAGGAGCTCAACCTCGAATACATCTTCGAGAAGCTGTGGGTCGAACAGCCGGGGGCCGGCTACCCGAAGGAGCGCGTCGTGCCCGAGCAGCGCAACAAGAGGATCCTCGACGGTGTGCGCGCCGCCGCCTACCGCCCGCTCGTCGACATCTACCAGGCGCTCGACCCGGAGCTTGTCAAGGGCGCGTTCGCAGGGGAGCGGTTCAAGGAGTACTTCACCGCCAACGCCGAAGACGGCGACGTGAAGGACTACGTGCTCTCGCTCCTCGACTGAGCCGGACTGAGGGGGGCGGGTTAGGCGATGCGGCCGTCTCATGTTGCGCAAAACGATGCAATTCTTTTGGCAAACAACGTGTAGCATGGAAACCACGACGAAGTGTTTCCATGCAGGAGGTCAATCATCATGGCGGAAGCGACCATCACCGATGTGGCGAAGGCCGCTGGCGTCGCGGCATCGACGGTGTCCCGCGCGCTGAACGGCGGCAATGTCAAGGCGGAGACGCGTGAGCGCATCATGCGGATCGCACGCCAGATGGGCTACCGCGGCACGTCGGCGGCGTCCGTCGCGCCCGCGCGCGAACCCGCCGACGGCGGCGCGCGCGGCAACCTCGGCGTCATCGTCTCCGGCATCGGCAACTTCTACTTCACCGACATCTTCAAGGGGCTGTTCTCCGTCGCCCAGAACGCGAAATACCGCCTGTTCGTCGCCGACCTGGACGCCTCCGGCGACCGCGTCGACACGCTGCAGAGCGTGATCGGCGCCTCCGAAGGCCAGATCCTCGTCTCCCCGCGGCTGAGCGACGCCGAACTGAAACGCTACTGCGATCCGACCACCACCGTGTTCACCAACCGTCAGGTCGAGGGCTTCTCCACCGTCGGCATCGACGACGCGTCCGGCATCCTCCAGGCTGTGCGCCACCTCGCCTCCCTCGGGCACAGACACATCGCCTACATCTCCGGCACGGGCAGCTCCTACGCCAACCAGGTGCGCTGCCGGACCTGCATCGACGCCGCCAAGTCCTACGGGATGGACTGCATCGTCATCGGACCGTTCGAACCGACCTACGCTGGCGGCGTCAACGCGGGCGACGCCCTACTGCTCGAACCCGGCGTCACCGGCGTCGTCGCGTTCAACGATCTCGTCGCCACCGGGCTCATCGGACGCCTTGCCGAGCGTGGCGTCGACATCCCCGGCGAGGTGAGCGTGATCGGCGTCGACGATTCCGTGCTCTCGCGCGTCGTGCGCCCGCAGCTCACGACGATCGACGTGCGCCAGGAACGCATGGGCGCGCTCGCCATGCAGATGCTCATCAACAAGATCGAATCCGCCGCGTTCCCCGAGGATGCGGCCGCGGCCGGGGAACCGCAGGTGGAACTCGTGCCCGAGATTCTCGTCACGAGGGAGTCCACCGGCGTCGCGCCCAAGTCCGCGGAGGACGATGAGGAGGACGATACGGAGGTCTATGCGGCGGAGTGAACCCCCTCAGTCGCGCTTCGCACGACGGCTTCTCCTGAAGGGGAGCGGAAGGCTTGTTTCCCCCACGTCCCCTTCAGGGGAAGCAAGGGAACTGGCCGGTCGTAGTCCGGACTGAGGGGGAACGCCCGCAACGCACGGAAGGTCCCGTTCCGATGAGGAACGGGACCTTTTCCTATGCCCGGCAAGAGCTCTGGAAATTATTTGCGGAAACAAGTGGAAACTGTTGCGTGTCTTTGGAAATATTTGCTATAGTGATTCATGTCACGGAAGACATCGGTGATGATGGTTTCCAATCACATACATACTCGGGCCGGTGGTCGAGGACGATCAACCTACGGCACATCAAGAAAGGTTGCAGTAATGAAGTTCGGCAAGACAATCATCGCGGCGGTCGCGGCCGGTGCGGCGATGCTCTCCATGGCTGCGTGCGGCAGCGGCTCCAGCTCCTCCGATGGCAAGGACGCCAACACCCTGACGGTCGCATGGTGGGGCAACCAGCAGCGCAACGAGCGTCAGGCCAAGGTCAACAAGCTGTTCGAGCAGGCCAACAAGGGCGTCACCGTCAACGGACAGTTCTCCGAATGGGACGACTACTGGAAGAAGCTGTCCACCAACGCGGCCGGCAAGCAGATGCCCGACGTGATCGCCATGGACTACTCCTACCTCCAGCAGTACGTCGACAACGGCCTGCTGCTCGACCTCGACGACTACCTCGGCACGACCATCAAGACCGACGACATCGACAAGAACGTGCTCGAGGCCGGCAAGATCGACGGCAAGACCTACGCGCTGAGCCTCGGCAACACCGCCCCGGCGCTCATCTACAACAAGACGCTGCTCGACAAGGCCGGCATCGAGGTCCCGGACAACATGACCATCGACGACTTCATCGACATCTCCAAGCAGGTGTACGAGAAGACCGGCGTCAAGACCAACTACCGCTACTACGAGGCCTCCGAGCTGCTCGAGTACCAGCTGCGCGGCGAGGGCAAGACCCTGTTCGCCGACGGCAAGCTCGGCGCCAGCGCCAAGGACGTGGAGAAGTACCTCGACGTCTACCAGACCGGCATCGAGGACGGCTGGCACATCTCCCCGGAGATCTTCGCGCAGATCAAGGCCGGCTCCGTCGAGCAGGACCCGCTGGTCTACGGCTCCGACCCCGCCGCCCGCTCCTGGTGCTCCTTCAAGTTCACCTCCCACTTCACCTCGATGCAGTCCGTGCTCACCGACGGCACCCAGCTGGCCATGACCACCTGGCCCGCCAAGAACGTGAAGAAGGCCGACTACGTCAAGCCCGCCATGTTCTTCGCGATCTCCAAGACCGCCAAGAACCCGGAGCTGGCCGCCAAGTACATCGACTTCTACACGAACAACGAGAAGGCCGTGAAGGCCATGTCCACCGACCGCGGCCTGCCGATCAACTCCAAGATGATGGACGCCCTCGAGCCGAGCCTCGCCGACACCGACAAGCAGTCCGTCGCGTTCCTCAACGAGAAGGTCATCCCGAACAGCTCGAAGATCAACCCGCCGGCCCCGAAGGAAGCCACCGAGTTCAACTCCACGATGCTGCCGACCGCCGAGGAGAACGTCCTGTACAAGAAGAACACCGCCGCCGAAGCCGCCAAGACGCTGGTCGACGAGGCCAACGACGCCCTGGCGAAGTAAGGAGGCCCCATCGACACCAGACCATGACGCCGCCGCCGGTCCTTCCACTCAACCGACAATCGACGACCGGCGGTGACGGAATCTCCTTTCCTTCCAACTACTCCTCCTCCTTCAGACGAAAGCCGGGCATGGCTTGACGCGCAAGCGACGTCCGGCTTTCGTCGTCCCCACACTTCATATCCCGAAAGGCATGGCAATGTCCCAAGCAACCGCAGCGGCGCCCGTCTCGGCACGCAACGCGAACAAGGCAAGGAAGACCGCCGGGGTGACGTTCCACAAGGAAGGCGCGCTACGCCGGTTCCTCAACAAGGAGAGCGTCGCCGGATACGTCTGCGCCTCACCGTTCATCTTCGGCTTCCTGATGTTCATGATCGTCCCGATGGTGCTGTCGCTCTACTACTCGTTCACCGACTACAGCATCATCGGCGAGGCCTCCTGGATCGGCTTCGACAACTACATCGAGATGTTCACCCAGGACGACCTGTTCTGGAAGTCCCTCGGCGTGACCTTCCTGTTCGCCCTCATCTCCGTGCCGCTCAAGCTGATCTTCGCCCTGTTCGTGGCCATGCTGCTGCTCAGGAACTCCAAGGCCTCCGGCTTCTACCGCGCCGCCTACTACCTGCCGTCCATCCTCGGCGGCTCCGTCGCCATCGCCGTCCTGTGGAAGCAGATGTTCGCCTCCGACGGCACCATCAACCAGGTGCTCGGCCTGTTCGGCGTCAAGTCCGACTTCGCGTGGCTCGGCAACACGAAGACCGCCATCTGGACGCTCATCATCCTGGCCGTCTGGCAGTTCGGCTCCTCGATGCTGATCTTCCTCGCCTCCCTCAAGCAGATCCCCGCCGAACTCTACGAGGCCGCCAGCGTCGACGGCGCCTCCAAGTGGACGCAGTTCTGGAAGATCACCCTGCCCCTGCTCACCCCGACCATCTTCTTCAACCTGGTCATGCAGATGATCAACGGCTTCCTGGCCTTCACCCAGTGCTACATCATCACGCAGGGCAAGCCGATGAACTCCACCCTGTTCTACATGGTCCACATGTACGACGAATCCTTCACCAACTACCACGCGGGATACGGCGCCGCGATGGCCTGGGTCATGCTGATCCTGGTCGGCGCATTCACCCTGTTCCTGTTCGCCACCAAGCGTTTCTGGGTCTACGACGAGGAGGCCTGATCCATCATGACCACAGCGATTCCCACCACCCCGGGCCGCAAGTCCGCCACGGTCCCCGTCCACAAGGCACCGCGCGTCAAGCCGGGCCGCATCGTCTACCACGTGCTCGTCTTCGCGTTCGCGCTGCTCATGCTCTACCCGATCGCATGGATGGTGTTCAGCTCCTTCAAGCCCACGAAGACCGTATTCACCACCGCCGGCCAGCTGTTCCCGACCACGTGGACGTTCGACAACTACGTCAACGGCTTCCGCGGATTCGAGCCCGGCATCCCGTTCTTCCGCTACATCGGCAACTCGCTGTTCATCGCCGTGACCGCCACGATCGGCACCGTGTTCTCCTCCGCGATCGTCGCCTACGCGCTGAGCCGCCTCAAGTTCAAGGGCAACAAGACGCTGTTCGTCGCGATGATGATCTCGATGATGCTGCCCGCCCAGGTGCTCATGGTCCCGCAGTACCTGTGGTACCAGAAGCTCCATTGGACGAATTCCTACCTGCCGCTCATCGTGCCCTACTGCTTCGCCATCCAGGGATTCTTCATCTACCTGATGATGAACTTCATCGACGGCATCCCGAAGAGCCTCGACGAGGCCGCGAAGATCGACGGCTGCTCCTTCTACGGCATCTTCGCCCGCGTGATCTTCCCGCTGCTCACCCCGGCGCTCGTCACCGGCTGCATCTTCTCCTTCATGTGGCGCTGGGACGACTTCCTCGGAGCCCTGCTGTACGTGTCCGACACCGAGAAGTACCCGGTGGCCCTCGCGCTCAAGCTCTTCTCCGACCCCGGCTCCTCCTCCGACTACGGCGCCCTGTTCGCCATGGCGTCCGTCTCCATCCTTCCCTCGGTGCTCATCTTCCTCTTCTTCCAGAAGTATCTGGTCGAAGGCGTGAGCACCTCGGGACTCAAGGGCTGAGCGCTTCCTCCTCCTTCGGCTCCAGCCCGCATCGCCGCCGCGCACCCGCCGCCATGGACTTGCTACCTCCTTCCTTCCCCATGGCGGCGGAGGCCGGCACTTCGCGTATCCACCACCATCCACACCATCCACCACCAGAAAGCCGGTTGACCACCATGAGCCTGTTCTCGCTGTTCTACAACGGTCGGAGCCATGAATCCGAGCGCGAGGCCAACCCGCAGGGCATCCACCTGTTCTTCGCCGTCATCAAGTGGCATTGGGGCCGCCTGATCGGCCTCAACATCATGTTCATCCTCTCCTGCGTGCCGATCGTCACCATCCCCTGCGCGATGACCGCGATGAGCGACGTCCTCGGGCGCATGGTCCAGCGTCGCGTCTGCTATCCGGTCCACGACTACTGGCGCGGGTTCGCGCGCGAATGGAAACGTTCCACGGCGTGCGGCGCGGTCGTGTTCGGCGTGCTCGCCGCCGCGCTGTTCGGCATGCTCTTCTACCCGCGTTCCGGCATGCCCGGCGGCTTCGCGCTCGCCGGCCTGTGCCTCGTCGCCGCGCTCGTCGACGTCATGGTGATGATGATCGTCTTCCCGCTCGTCGCGTTCACCGACCTGCCCGTCTCCGCCGTGCTGAGGAACGCGGTCTTGCTCACCCAGATGCGGTTCGGCCAGATGGCCGGCGCGCTCGCCGCGCTCGCCGGCCTCGTGGCCGTCACCTACCGCGGCATGCCGTTCACCGTGCTCGTCCCGCCGCTGTTCGGGTGTTCGCTCGCCGGCCTGATCGGCGTGTACGCCGCGTGGGAGGGGATGCGACGCTACGTGATCGTCGACATGGCCGATCACGTCACGGCGGGACGTGACGTCGCGTCCGCCGCCGGCGGCAAGGAGGTCTCGCGATGAGCGACAAGGTCACGATATACGACGTCGCGAAGGTCGCCGGCGTCTCGCCGTCCACCGTCTCGCGCACGTTCGCCGCGCCCGGCCGCGTGAGCGCCGAGACGGCGAGGAAGGTCCAGGACGCCGCCGACGCGATCGGCTACCATTCCGATCCGATCGCGTCCGGCCGTCGCCGCGTCAACGGCAAGGGACTGGTCGCGGTGATCGTGCCCGACCTCGCCAACCCGTTCTTCGCCGCGATCTGCCGCAGCGTGCAGGACGAATGCTCGTCGCGCGGATTCGGCATGGTCGTCAGCGAATCGCGCGAGGTCGTCGCCCGCGAACGCATCATCTTCGACGAGGTGCTGCCGTACGTGCGCGGCGTGCTGCTCGTCTCGCCGCGCATGCCCGACGTGATGATCCGCAAATGCGCGCAATTGTGCCCGACCGTCGTCGTCAACCGCAACGTGCGCGGCGTGCCCAACGTGGTCATCGACATCGCCGACGCGGTCAAGCAGGCGGTGCGGTACTTCGCGCTCATGGGCTACCATCGGCTCACCTACATCGACGGGCCGTCGACCTCGTGGGTGGGCGGCGTCAAATGGCGCACGATCTCCGACGAATGCAACGCGCGCAACATCTCGCTCAAACGCTCCCATCCGTGCGCGCCCACCGTGGACGGCGGCAACGTGTTCGTCGACGAGTACCTGCTCAACCCCACCGGCGCGGTCATCGCATACAACGACCTGATGGCGCTCGGCTTCGTCGCCGGCATGCGCAAGCGCGGCTACGACTGCCCGGAACGGTTCTCGGTGATCGGCTTCGACAACGACAAGCTCGCCGCGCTGTCCAACCCGTCGCTCACCACGATCCACATGCCGGCCGCGGCGCTCGGATCGGATGCGGCGGCCGCGCTGCTGAGCCGCATCTGCGGCGGCGACGTGCCGGGGACCGCCGTCACCGTCCCCGCCCGTCTCGTCATGCGCCACAGCGTAGGCAAAGCGGCGTGAATGGCTCGGACGTCCACCCCCTCAGTCGCGCTTCGCGCGCCAGCTCCCCCTCAAGGGGGAGCAAGGAAACGAGGACGCGCTCTTGCTTCCCCTCAGTGGGGAGCAAGAAGCGGACGACATGCTCTTGCTCCCCCTTTCAGGGGGAGCTGGCCGGCCGTAGGCCGGACTGAGGGGGCGCAACGGAACGATGACGGAAAAAGAGTGGTCGATGAGGACTCACGAGGTCGCCGCGCGGATGCGGCGGATGGGTGCCGCACTGTGCGCGGCGGCGATGACGGCGACGCGCGGCAGGCCATCTCCGTGATCGACGGCGAGACCGGCGCGATGAGGGCCGTCGCACCCGTACTGGAGACGTATCTCGCCGACGGACCCATGTACGCGCGCTTCGGCGTCGGCCATCTCGACGGGCGCACGCCCAGCCTCATCGCCGCGTTGAAGAACCGGCAGGACGGCGCGAACGGCAAGCACAACGCCGGCGACTGGGACGGCGTCACCGAGGACGTGGGGCGCGGCATGGTCGGCGACATCGACCCCGACGTGCCCGGCGCGGAGGTCTGGTCGAGCAGCATCGGACTCAAGAACGCGGCCACCGGCGAGACCATCGCGCCACGGCAGGACGGCGTCAACGGCGCGATCTGGCCCGACATGGGCGTGCTGTGGACGGCGACCTCGGTCGCGAACTGCTCAACTCGATGACCTTCAACGAGTGGGATCCGGCCACGCGCAGGCTCAGGTGCATCACGACGGCCTCCGGTACCGGGATCAACGCGAAGACGTTCGGGGCGGTCGCCTCGCGCGGCGGGTACGAGTCCTCCGGCACGCGCACGTTCCGGCCGCTGTTCTACGGCGACCTGTTCGGCGACTGGCGCGAGGAGATCGTCTACACGAACGCCACGTTCGACGAGCTGACGATATTCACCACCGATCAGCCGACCGATTACCAGGTGACGACGCTCGCGCAGAACCCCGCCTACCGCGATGACATGACGGTGAAGGGCTACATGCAGGACCACGAACCCGACTACTACCTCGGATTCGGCATCGCGCTGGCGGTCAGCCGCAGACGGCGGTAGCGTATTGCCTCCCTCTGACGAGGGAGGTGGCCGCCGGAGGCGGTCGGAGGGAGAGACAGCGGCCGCAGGCCGCAGGAAAACGGCATCGGCCGAAGGCCGATTCGATATTCCCGCGGCCTGCGGCCGCTCTTCTATTGGCTCGCCTGTCGGCGAGCACATCGCCTACAAACGCCTCTGGCGTTTGCTTTACGGCGATGTCCCGTCAGAGGGAGGCGATGTGCCATCAGAGGAGGGCGAGTCGGGGAAGCAACAATTGCGGGTGGTTGCCAAATGGAAGGCGATTGGCCGTGATTTTTTTGTATTTCCGTGTTATGGTAATCGAAAGCAAATTTTATGGAAAGTTTGCAGAAGATATGCAAGAGCATGGCAGCTCTTGTGGAAACGGCCGGAATCCGCATGGCGACGACGTCATCGCGCACGGTCGATCATCCCGATGAAAGGAAACGCATGGGTGCCTTGAGAACATGGGCCGCACGCGCGGTGGCCATATCGGCGGCAGCCGCGATGGTCGCGGCGTTCATGCCCGCCACCTCGGCCATGGCGGCCGACGCCTCGGCGACATTCTCCGGTTACACCGACAAGACGGCGCTGAAGGCCGCCGGACGCGACGTCGTCAAGGCGGGAGGCCTGTCCGTCGCCGACGACTCCGCCCCCGCCGCGAGCGGCACCACGTACTACGTCGACTCCGCGGGCGGCGACGACGTCGCGGCCGGCACCAGCGAGGCGACCGCGTGGAAGACGTTCGCGAACGTGAACGCCAAGGAGTTCCAGCCCGGCGACCGCATCCTGCTCAAGGCGGGAAGCACGTGGACCGCCGAAGGCGACACGGTCGCCAAGGAGGCCTACGACTACACCACGTGGAAGAACGGCGTCGGCACCGACGTGGACGGCCAGGCCCCTACCGCCCTGCTCGCGCCCAAGGGCTCCGGCACCGCCGAGCAGCCGATCGTGTTGTCCAGCTACGGCGACGGCGACGCGGAGGCGGACGCCGCCCCGAAGCTCGAAGGCCGTGGCGTCGTCAACGACGTGCTGCAGCTGACCAACCAACAGCACTGGGACATCTCCAACCTCGACATCTCCAACCTCACCGACGGCTTCGACCCGTCGAGGTTCACCAAGGACGACGAGCCGAAGGCCGGCGACCTGAGGGGCGTGCACATCCAGGGCGAGAACGCGGGCGCGCTCGCCGGCTACGACATCCACGACCTGTACGTGCACGACGTGTCCGGACAGAAGTGGGCCATCGGCGCGTGGGGGCTCGACCGATCCAAGCGCACCGGCGGCATCATGTTCGAGGGCCTCAAGGGCGACGCAAAGACCGCCTCCACGTTCACCGACGTGACCGTGCGCGACAACGTGATCGCCAACACCTCGTTCGGCAACCTCGTGTTCAAGCAGTTCTCCGGCATGGGCACCGACAAGTACAAGGACCACGCCCCCGGCTGGGGCGACCGCGCGGTCGGCAAGGCCGCCGTGAACGGCACCGTCTCCGAGGATCCGGACTGGGCGCCGCACACCGGCGTCACCATCTCCGGCAACTACATGACCAACCGCGACACGCAGTTCGGCTGGGACTCCATGTACCTGACGTCCGTCAAGGGCGCGACCGTCGAGAACAACGTGGTCGACGGCGCCGGCGTCTCCGGCATCGAGATGTACTACGCGGCCGACATCGTCGTGCAGAACAACGAGGTCGCCGAACTTGCCGCCCGCCCGAACGCCGCCGACTCCAACGGCATCGACCCGGACCGCGGCACCTCCGACATCATCATCCAGGGCAACTACGTGCACGACTCCGGCGAAGGCATCCTGCTGTGCGGCTTCGGCTTCGGCACCTCGGTCGTGCGCTACAACATCATCCAGGACGTCGAACGCTACTACGTGAACGGCCATGGCTCCACCGGCGTGAACGCCATCACCAACAACCTGATGGTCAACACGATCGAACCGTGGAGCAAGTCCAACGGCAACGTCGGCTTCTTCGGCTCCTCCGGCTCCAGCTACTTCAACAAAAAGAACCTCCACTACGTGTTCAACAACACGTTCGTCAACCTCAACGCCAAGGACACGAAGGGCGTCACCTTCTCCGACTCCAAGACCGGCGTCACCTTCTCCAACAACGCCTACTGGGGCGAGCACATGACCCCGGCCGCCACCGACCAGGCCGCCGTCACCGCCGATCCGAAGATCGGCAACCCGGCCGACGGCCTCAACGGCGCGAAGCCCGGCGAGGGCTCGCCGCTCATCGGCGCCGGCAGGACCGTCGACCTCGACGCGATCATGCCAGGATTCAACGCCGCCGGCGCCGACGGCGTGAACGACGACGCGATCGGCGTCGACTTCTTCGGCAACCCGATCGCCGTGCCGCCCGCCATCGGCGCGGCCGGCGCACAGGTCGCCGCCGACTCCGGCACCGTGACCGGCGTCGTGAAGACCGCGGACGGCGCGCCGGTCGAAGGCGCGACCGTCACCGCCGACGGCGACGCCGGCGCGGCCGCCTCCACCGACGAGGCCGGCGCGTACACGCTGAGCCTTAAGGCCGGCGACCACACGCTCATCGCCGCCGCCCCCGGCTACAAGGACTCCGCCGCCGCGACCGTCACCGTCGCCGAGGGACAGGTCGCCACCGTCGACCTCGCGCTCGGCGAGGCCACCGCCACCACCGGCGCCATTGCCGGCACGACCAAGGTGAACGGCACCGCCGTCGGCGGCATCACCGTGACGCTCACCGACAAGGACGGCAGGAAGGTCGCCTCCACGACCTCCGTCCTCGGTTCCGTCGACGCCGACCGCGCCGGCGCGTACGCCTTCGACGTCGCGCCCGGCGCCGGCTACACCGTCACCGCCTCCCGCAAGAACTACGCGACCCGCGTCACACGCGACGTGACCGTGAAGCTCGCGCAGACCACCACCGTCGACTTCGACCTCGTCAAGACCGCCGACGACGCCACGCTCGGCTCGCTCACCGCCACCTCCGCCTACGGCGACCTCACGTTCGCCCGATCCGAGGACGGCACGCTCACGGCGAACGTCGGCCCGTACGCGGACAAGGCGACGCTCACCGCCAAGGCGAACAGCGCCGGCGCGAAGGCCTCCATCAACGGCGGCGACGCGGCGGCCACCGCCGTGGCCGACGTCGCGCTCGCCGTCGGACCGAACAACGTCACGATCGACATCACGTCGAAGAGCGGCAGGAAGGCGACCGTCACGGCCGTCATCACCCGCGACGACCCGCAACAGACGGCCGCATTGAAGTCGCTCGCCGTGGACGGCTTCGAACTCACGCCCACCTTCGACTACACGCGCGTCGGCACCGACAACCCGTACGCCGTCACCGTGCCCGCCTCCGCGACCCACGTCACGCTCGCCTTCACGCGCGGCTGGGACAAGCAGACCGTGCTCGTCAACGGCGCCAAGACGACCGGCGACACCGCCGACGTGGCGCTCGCGGACGGCGAGACCACCATCGACGTGAACGTCGACGAGTTCGCCGGCGGCGTCGAGGACTACATCATCAAGGTCACGCGCTCCGGCTCCGGCGAAGTCGCGCCGAACCCGCCGACCACCGACCTGAACCCGCTACTCTCCGCCGACTTCACGCAGCAGAGCGACCCGGAGAACCTCGGCTTCACCGGCGACGCCGCCGTCGCCGACGGCAGGCTGACCGTCGGCAAGGACCTCGCCGCCGGCAAGGCCGTCAAGTCGACGCTACCGATTGCCGTGCGCGCCCAGAAGACCGCCGAAGCGCAGTTCACGTGGAAGGCGGACGCCACCGCCAGGTCCGGCATCGAACTGCGCGACGCCTACGGGCGCCTCCTGTTCGCCATCGCCGCCGGCGACGACGGCTCCAAGCAGACTGTGAGGTACGCGACCGCCGCGCCGCGCGACATCGAATGGACCGCCTCCACCGTCGGCGCCAAGCAGTTCAGGAACGGCGAACCCACGTGGACCGCCACCGAAGCCGACGCCACCGCCGCCTGGCAGATCAAGGTGCGCGCCGACTTCGCGAACGGCAAGGTGACGTACTCGATCACGCCGCTCGTGGGCGGCGACCCGATCGCCTCCGGCGAGACGGCCACGCGCGCCACGTCGATGGCCGCCCTGTTCGCCGTCAACTACGAGGGCACCGCCGTCCACACGATCGACGACGTGCTGTTCGCCGGCGCGACGAAGGCCGCCGACCTCGACCTGCCGCTCAGCGGCAGGACCGCCTACGCGTTCGGCGACTCGATCATCGCCGGACACAAGTACCCGGACGCGAGCTTCGCCACCTTCGCCGGCTCCGAGGAGGGCATGACCGTCCGCCGCTACGCGCAGAACGGCGCGACCGTCATCAAGGGCGCGGCCATGTGGTCCACCCGCTACCTCGCCACGCAGATCGACAAGGCCCCGGCCGAATCCCCGGACATGGTGATCTTCGACGGCGGCACCAACGACATCGCGTCCATCGCCAAGGACGGGACGAAGTGGACCACCGCCATGTATGAGGAACAGCTGGGCGGCGTCATCGACCAGATGAAGACCAAGTGGCCGGACGCGAAGATCGTGTTCGTCCAGGTCGCCAAGCTCAACGGCCGCGACTCCGCCCTGCAGGACGAGGTCCACGCGATCCAGGACAAGGTGTGCGCCGCCAAGGGCGTGACCGTGGCCGACGTGTACGACGCCTTCGAGGTGACCGACGCCAACCAGGACCAGTACTCGTTCACCGCGCTCGGCTCCACCGGCCTGCCGCAGACCAGCGGCTCGACCTCCGGCACCCACCCGAACTTCCCGGCCGTCGAACGGTACTACGTGCCCGTCGTCCGCGCCGCTATGCGCGCCGCGTTCGACGGCGACACTCCGGTCACGCCGGATCCCGACCCGACGCCCGATCCCGACCCGACGCCGGACCCGGACCCGGACCAGCCGGGCACCGACCAGCCGGGCCGGCCGGGCGACGGCGACGGACAGCAGAACGGTGACGGCGGCCAGAACGGCCAGAACGGTGAGACCGGGAAAGATGCGCAGGACGCCGCCGACGGCGGGCTCGTCGCCACCGGCTCGCCGGTCACGCCGATCGCCGCGATCGCCGCGATTGCGCTGATCGCCGGCGTCACGGTGCTCGCCCTCGGCCACCGCAGGCGCGACTGAGGCCGTCCGCTCCCGCCGGCGCGGCATCGTCGTGCGCCGGCGGGACGGAACCCGCACATCGTCACAACAACCAACCATCGAACATCCAAAGGATGGCCATGCAATGAGGAACAACACCATCGGCAAGGACACCGGGCGCAAAACGCCATGGCTCAAGCGCGCCGTCGCCGCGTTCGTCGGCGCCGCGACGCTCGGCACCGTCGCACTCACCGGCGTGCCCGCCGCATACGCCTACGACGGCTCGCTCGACACGGCCGACAACGGCACGTCATGGACCGCCGAGAAGTACGCCGACCGCGCGCTCACCGTCGTGCCCACCGACCAGGGCGTGCTCGCCACGTGGCGACTCTACGCGAACGACGCGGACGGCACCACGTTCACGCTCAAGCGCAACGGCGCGACCGTGTACACCGGCACCACCACCAACTACACCGACAAGGACGGCAAACCCGGCGACACCTACACGCTGAGCGCCTCCGCCGGCCAATACGGCGAGGAGACCGCCACCGCCTGGGCCTCGAAGTCACTCACCCTGAAGCTCGACCCGCCGGCCGATCAGAAGATGCCCGCCGGCCAGACCACTGGCGTCGACCAGATTGCCACGTACACCGCCAACGACATGAGTCCCGCCGACCTCGACGGCGACGGCGTACTCGACCTCGTCGTCAAATGGGATCCGAGCAACTGGCAGGACAACTACTACGCGGGCTTCACCGGCACCACGTTCCTCGACGGCTACACGTTCGACCGTTCCACCGGCGCCACCAAGCGCCTGTGGCGCATCAACCTGGGCGTGAACATCCGCTCCGGCGCGCACTACACGCAGTTCCAGGTGTGGGACTACGACGGCGACGGCAAGGCCGAGGTGCTCGTCAAGACCGCCGACGGCACGTCTACCTACAAGGACGAGGCCGGCAAGCTCGTCGAGACCGGCCACGTGGGCGCCGCCAGCGCCGAGGACCTGCCCACCGACACGGTCGGCGGCGCCGCCAAACACGACTACCGCATGACCGGCAAGGCGTCCGACCCGAAGGACAAGAAGAACGGCAAGATCAACTCCGGCCCGGAGTACCTGACCGCCTTCGCCGGAGACGACGGCCACATCATCGACACCACGCAGTTCGAGCCGAGCCGCGACGACGGCATGTGGCACTGGGGCCCCACCGACGCGAACATCGTCGACCGCTTCCTCGCCGGCACCGCCTACCTGGACGGCGAGAACGGCAGGCCGTACGCCGTGTTCTCGCGCGGCTACTACTTCCGCACCGAGATCGCCACCTACTCGCTCCAAGGCGGCAAGCTCAAGCTCAACTGGCACTTCCGCGCCAACAGGGACACCTCGTCCGGCAAGGACCCGAGCTGGGTGGAGAACCCAGACTTCGCGCAGCAGGGCTTCCACAACCTGTCCATCAACGACGTGGACGGCGACGGCAAGGACGACATCGTCTTCGGCTCCATGACCGTCAAAAGCGACGGCACCGGCCTGGCCAGCTCCAAGCTCGGCCACGGCGACGCCCAGCACATCGGCGACTGGAACGACGACGGCGTGCTCGACACGTGGAACGTGCACGAAGGCAAGCGCGACGCCACGCTCACCAACCCGGCCACCGGCCAGGTGATGTTCCGCCAATCCGTGAGCGGCGACAACGGCCGCGGCATGGCCGCCGACATCGACGCCCGCTACCCCGGCGCCGAACTGTGGAGCGCGATGGACGCCAACACCTACAACGCCGTCACCCCGGCCCCCGCGGACAAGACCGCCTGCACCGCCAAGAGCCCTACGCCGTGCGTCAAGAAGATCTACGACAAGACCAAGCCGGCCAGCGCCAACTTCTCCCTCCACTGGGACGGCGACCTGCTGGACGAGCTGTTCGAATACAGCGGCACGCAGGATCCGTCCATCACCACCGCGCACCAGGACCGCGTCGCCCCGCAGGTCCAGAAGTGGAACCCCGAGACCATGACCACCGATGTGATCTGGGAGGACGCGGCCGCGTCCACCAACAACGGCTCCAAGGGCAACGCGGGCCTGATCGGCGACATCATGGGCGACTGGCGCGACGAGATCATCGTGCGCGACACCAAGGACCCGTCCGTGGTGCGCCTGTACTCGACGGACATCGCCACGCCGTACAGCATCGCCACATCCCTCCAGTCCCGCTCCTACCGTGAGGGCCTCGCCTGGCAGAACACCGCCTACAACCAGCCGGCCCATCGCCAGACCATGCTCTCCGCCGGTGTGACCGCGCCGACCGTCACCGCGAAGAAGAACGGGGCGAACGCCTCCGTCACCTGGACCGCCGCCGCCGACGGCCGCGTCTGGGGCGTCGGCGTGGGTGGCTACCGCGTCTACCGCGCCGTCAAGGGCTCCACCGAGTTCACCGCCGTCGCCGACGTGACCGCCGACAAGCTCGCCTACACCGACACCGGCCTCGACAAGGCCAAGGACTACACGTACCGCGTGGCCGCGCTCATCGCCGGCCAGCCCTACTACGCCAGCTTCGACGCGGACACCGTCGCCTCCACCGACCCGGTCGAGCCGTCCGCCGACAAGACCAAGCTCGACGCGGCGATCGCCGCCTACTCCGACCCGGCCAACCTCAAGGAGAGCGACTACACGCCCGAAAGCTGGAAGCCGTTCGCCGCCAAGCTCGAGGAAGCCAAGGCCGTCTCCGCCGACGCGAACGCCACGCAGGACCAGGTCGACGCCGTCCTCGCCGAACTGTTCGCCGCGAAGAAGGCCCTCGTCAAGGCGACCGTCACGCCGCCCGCGCCCGAGAACAAGGCCCCGGTCGTCACGCTCAACACGGGCGTGGACGCGGCCGTGACCCTCGACTACGGCGCCGATCTCACGCAGCCGTCCGCCGACGACGTCACCGTCACCGACGACACGGACACCGGCCTCAAGGCCGTCGTGACAATCGCCCTCGACGGCAAGGCCGTCGACAAAGTCGACACCACCGTGCCCGGCACGTACACGATCACCTACACGGCCACCGATTCCGGCAACCTCACCGGCAGCGCGACCCGCACCGTGACCGTCGGCGAGAAGCCCACGCCTGAAATCGACACCGCCAAGCTGGAACTCGCCATCGACGAGGCCAAAGCCAAGGCCGCGGCCGGCGAAGGCGCCTACACGGCCGAGACATGGAAGCCGTTCGCCACCGCGCTCACCGAAGCAGAGAAGGTGCTCGCCGCGCCGACCGACCAGGAGGCCGTGGACGCGGCCGCCGAGGAACTCGCCGCGAGAACCGCCGCGCTCAAGGCCAAGCCGGCCATCGAACCGGCCCCGGAACCGGGCGACGGTGACGGCACCGGCGACGGCGGCTCGGCCGGCGACGATGCCGGTGATGCCGGCGATGCCGCGGACGACGCTGCCGGCGACGGCGACGCCGCAGCGGGCAAGCTGTCCGCCACCGGCGCGGGCGTGGCCGGACTCGCCGCCGTCGTCACGCTGATGCTGGCCGCCGCCGGCATCACTCTCACCCTGCGCAGGCGCGGCTGACGCCGCCCGCTCCCGCTCCCGTCGACGCGAATCGGCGGGAGCGGATCGCCCCATCTCCATTCCCGTTCCCATCCCATCAACGACGATCAAGGAAACCCCACCATGCATACCCGCAACCACTGGCGTCCCATCGCCGCGGCCGCATTGTCGCTGACGACCGCCCTCGCCTGCGCCGTCCCCGCCGCCTTCGCAGCCGACACGACCGCACCCGCTCCAGCCGCCACCGCTCCGACCGCACAGACCGCGGCGGCCGCCGACTACGACCCCGCGTATCCGGACAATCATCAGGGCGAGAACACCACCGACTATCTGATGGCGTACTTCGTGACGGCGGCCGACTACAACCTGTGGGAGGAGCAGGTCTACTTCGCGACCAGCCATGACAGCCGCGAATGGACCGACCTGCACAAGGCCACGCTGCCCGTGCTCACCTCCACCGTGGGCTGCGGCGGCATCCGCGACCCGTTCCTGCTGCGCTCGCCCGACGGCTCGAAGTTCTACATCCTCGCCACTGACCAGAACCAGGTGAACAAGGACACCGTCCCCGGGTGCGGATGGAACGTGGACGGCAGTCGGAAGATCATCATCTGGGAGTCCACCGACCTGGTGGACTGGAGCCAGCCGCGCGCCGTGGACGTCGGCTCCAAGATCCCCTCCAGCGAGAAGAAGGAGGGCATGGTATGGGCCTCCGAAGCCGTGTGGGACGAGGAGAACCAGCAGTACTTCGTGTACTGGTCCACCAACTCCGGACCCGACGACCAGTACGGCCGCTCCGACTCGCCGAACCAGTACTACGCCACCACGAAGGACTTCGTGACCTTCTCCGACCCGGTCAAGTGGATCGACCGCCGCGGCTACACGCTCGACTCCACGATGATGAAGGCCGATGACGGCTACTGGTACCGCGTGCACAACGCCGGCATCATCGAACGCACGAAGAACCTGTACGCCACCTCCTTCAAGGAGAAGACCCGCAACGCCGACGACGCCAAGGAATGGAAGTACCTCACGCAGGTGCAGTCCGCGCTCTCGGTGAACAACAAGCAGGTCGAAGGCAACGAGTTCCTCGTCACCAACAAGGACGACATCGACGAACTCGGCTACAGGTACGCCATCGTGGCCGACCAGTTCAAGGAGGAGAAGGGCTTCGGCATCGTGAGGACCAATGACCTCGCCGCCACGACCCCGGCCGCATGGCATCGCGACGACCTCGTCGACTTCCACCAGGACCCGGCCAAGGGCGAGACCATCAAGAAGCACGGCAGCTTCCTCAACATCACCTCCGAGGAATACGACCGCATCCACGCCGCCTTCGACGGCGACAAGTGGCCGGTCACATTCGACTCCGCCGGCGGCTCCGCCGCGGCGATGGAGACGTTCGCCAAGGGGGAGAAGGTCATGAAGCCCGCCGATCCGACCCGCGAGGGCTACACGTTCAAGGGCTGGACGCTCGACGCCGCCGGCACGCAGGCCTTCGATTTCGACCAGGCCGTCGAGAACCCGACCGGGCCGATCAACCTCGTCGCCCAGTGGGAGAAGAGCGAGCAGCCGGTCGACCCGACGCCCGACCCGGACCCGGCTCCGAATCCGGAACCGACGCCCGATCCGGACAAGCCCGGCACGACCGACGGCGACAATCCCGGAGCGACCGATCAAGTCGGGAACGCCGCCGCCAAGCATCCGCGGGCACTGTCCCGCACCGGTGCCGACGTGACCGGAATCACGACAGTCACCATGCTGACGGCTCTCGCCGGTATCGCTCTCACCCTGCGCAAACGCTGCTGACCGCCGGTCATGGAAAGAAGGGAACAATCGATGGGATTCAGGAACAGGGCAATCGCGTTCGGCGTCGCCGCGGCGATGGCCGGCACGCTGTTCGCCGGCGTGCCGGCCGCGACCGCCGCCGAAACGCCGGCATCGTCGGAAACGCCGGCATCGTCCGGAACGGCGTCGCCCGCGGCAGGAACCGCGGACGCGACCGGACGTACCGTCGACTTCGACGCCGGCTGGAAGTTCGTCACAGGCAATCCGTCCGGCGCGCAGAACGACGATTTCGACGATTCCGGCTGGCAGGACGTCGACCTGCCGCACGACTGGCGCATCTATGAGGACTTCACCGGGGTCGGCTCGTCGAAGGCGGCCGCGAAGGCCGCGCGCGGCTACCTGCCGTACGGCACGGTCTGGTACCGCAAGACCTTCAGCTTCACCGACGCGATGAAGGGGCGGCGCATCGTCATCAACTTCGACGGCGTGCAGTCGAGCTCCACGCTGTACGTCAACGGCAAGGCCGTCGGCGTCAAATCCACCGACGGGTACACGCAGCTCGTCGGCTACGGCCCGTTCAGCGAGGACATCACCGACTATCTGGACCAGGACGGCCCGAACGTCGTCGCCGTCAAGGCGGTCGTCAACGAGCCCACCTCACGCTGGTACGAGGGCGGCGGCATCTACCGCGACGTGACGCTCAGCGTCATCGACGACGTGCACGTGGGCCTCTACGGCACCGACATCACGACGCCGATCCCCACCGCCGCGA
Source organism: Bifidobacterium sp. LH_419 (assembly GCF_056356955.1). NCBI lineage: Bacteria > Bacillati > Actinomycetota > Actinomycetes > Bifidobacteriales > Bifidobacteriaceae > Bifidobacterium > Bifidobacterium sp. LH_419. The sequence goes on along the minus strand of NZ_JBKEVG010000005.1, from coordinate 116,837 downwards.
CGTACGGCGACGGCGACGTCACCAACGATTTCAGCTATGACAAGGACACGGTCCTCGCCTATATCGCCGGCGGCAAGGCGCGGCTCGACATCGCCACCGACGTGGACAACGACGGCGGCGAGGACGCCGAGGCCACCGTGACGACGACGATCCTCGACGGCGGCACGCCCGTCGCATCCGTCACCGCCGACCCGGTCACCGTGAAGGCCGGCACGAGCGCCACCGTCAAACAGGCCGCCGACATCGCGAATCCGAAACTGTGGAGCACCGACGCGCCGAACCTGTACACGGCGAAGACCATCGTCGCCGTCGGAGGCAGGACCGTCGACGAAACCGAGACGACGGTGGGCGTGCGCTACCTGACGTTCACCGCGAACGACGGCTTCTACCTCAACGGCCGGTACATGAAGATCAAAGGCATGTGCCTGCACTCCGACCTGGGCGCGCTCGGCATGGCGTTCAACGAACGCGCCGCCGCACGCCAGCTCGAGATCCTCAAGGCGGCGGGCGTCAACGCGATCCGCACCGCGCACAACCCCGCCGCGCGCAAGTTCATCGAACTCGCGAACCGCATGGGCATGATGGTGCTCGAGGAGGTCGGCGAGGAATGGACCGGCCCGAAGATGGGCGGCAAGGGCCTCGGCACCGCCGCGCAGAAGACCGTGACCGGCGACGGCGAATGGGCGGGGAGGATCTGGCTCGAGAAGGAGCTCAAGACCATGGTGGACCGCGACAAGAACGATCCCGCCGTGATCATGTGGTCCATCGGCAACGAGATCACCGCCTCCCAGCTCGGCGAGGTCGCCTCCACGACCGGCCAGTACAAGGACCTCGACGAGAACCTCAACGCGTGGGTCAAGGAGGTCGACGCCACGCGCCCCACCACGATGAACAACTACCGTGAGATGGGCGCCGCGCAGACCGTGCTCGACAACGTGGACGTGGCCGGCTACAGCTACCTCGGCGGCCGCGTGATGAGCGAATGGCACAAGGCGCACCCCGACTGGATCAACCTCGCCTCCGAATCCGGCTCCCACCTGGAGTCTCGCGGCAAGTACTACGACCTCGACGACCCGATCATGGGCGACATCAAGTCCGTACGCGACGACTCCGCGCTGCAGCTGTCCGCCTACGACGCCTACCAGAACGGCAAGGAGGTGGACCTCACCTGGAACCAGGAGCTGACCGCCGACTACTCGCTCGGCGAGTTCAACTGGACCGGATTCGACTACATCGGCGAGCCCACCCCGTACGCGGGCGACTCCGGCACGAACGCGAAAGGCGAGACCATCGCCTCGAAATCCTCGTACTTCGGCATCGTCGACACCGCCGGCCTGCCCAAGGACTCGTACTACCTGTACAAGAGCTTGTGGACCGACCGCGCCACCGATCCGATGGTGCATCTCGTGCCCTCCAGCTGGAACTGGAAGAAGGGGCAGAAGATCGACGTGCAGGCGTACTCCAACGCCAAAAGCGTCGAACTGTTCCTCAACGGCAAGTCGCTCGGCGTGCGCAACTTCGACGAACAGACCACCCGGCTCGGTCTCATCTACCGCACCGCCGCCGACCGCAACACGATCGATGTGGACGACAGCAAGGACCGCAACGATTTCTACCTCACGTGGGACGACGTCGCCTACGAGCCCGGCGAGCTCAAGGCCGTCGCCTACGCGGGGAATGACGCCACGGGCGGCGTGATCGCCGAGGACACGCTCAAGACCGCCGGCAAGGCCGCCGCGTTGAAGCTCACCCCGGACCGCCGCCTCATCGACAACTCCGGATATTCGGGCGACGACCTGTCGTTCATCACCGTCGAAGCCACCGACCTCGACGGCACGCCCGTGCCCGACGCCGACGACACCGTCACCTTCGACGTGAGGAATGGCTATATCGCCGGCGTCGACAACGGCGACGGCGCCAGCCTCGAGAAATGGCAGACCGCCACCGGCGACTACACGACCAGCCATCGCAGCCTGTTCTCCGGCAAGGCGATGCTCATCGTCCGTTCCGACGGCAGCGGCAAGCCGATCGAGGTGAACGCGCAGTCGGACGGCCTCGCCGACGGCACCACCACCGTACGCACCGTGAAGGGCGACGCGAATACCGTCGTCGAAGTGCTCGGCGAACGCCGCGCCACCGACGTCGGCGTCGATCCGGGCGCGAAACTGCCCACCACCGTCACCGCCGTATACGGCGATGGCCATACCGCCCAGCTGCCGGTCACCTGGAACGCAATCGCACCCGCCGACTACGCGAAGACGGGCGTCGTGACCGTGGAAGGCATGGTCGACGGCACCACGATCAAGGCGACACTCACCCTCTCCGTCGGCGACGTCAAACCGGGCGAACCGTCGACGCTCGCCGGCCTCACGGCAGGCCTCGATGGTCTGAAGGCCGACGGTTCCGGCGCATACACGCTCAAGGACGGCGACGACGCCCGCATCACCGTCACCGCGACCGGCAAGAACGGCGAGAAGATCGGCTTCGGCGTGGACTACACCTATGCATGCGACGACGAGACCGTCGTCGACGTGAAGGCGGACGGGGCGAGCGGGACCCTGACCGCGATCGGCAAGGGCACGGCCACCGTCACCGTGACCGGCTCCTATCGTGGGAAGACCGCGACCACCGTCATCACCGTGAACGTCGTCGATTCCGGCCGCGACGTCACCGCCGTCGAACCGGTGAGGACGACGGTCATGGTCGGCGCGGCCAAGGTCACGCTGCCGGACTCGGTCAAGGTGACGTATGCGACCGGACCGGAAGGCACGCGCGCCGTCAGGTGGGATCCGGCCGCCGTGGCCGGACTCGACCTGACGCGCGTCGGCGTCGCCAAGGTGACCGGCGCGGTGGACGGCACGCCGTTGCCCGCCGAGGCCGTCGTGACCGTGCGCGACGTGGCAGCCGTCGAGAACATCGCCGTCGCCACGCCGGTCGGCGCCGTGCCGACGCTGCCCGAAACCGCCGTCGTCTACTACACGGATGGCACGGACGCCGAACAACCGGTCGCCTGGAATCCGATCGACCCCGCATCCGTCGCGAAGCTCGGCTTCGCCGACGCCACCGGCGCCGTCTCCTTCGAGGAGGACGGCGTGACGGTGACGCGCAAGGTGAGGGCGCGCATCCGCGCCGGCGAGGAGAAGACCGGCGAGAACCGCATCCTCTACCAGACCAACGCGTTCCCGCAGGTGAGCTCCACGCCCGCCTCGCCGGCCGAATCGGTGGGGCAGGTCAACGACGGCATCGTCAGCTTCAAACGCAGCAGCGGCAAGAACCGCTGGACCACGTACAAGCTGGACGACGGCGCGACCCCCAAGGACGCGAAGCTGGACTTCATCCTCGGACTCGCCAACGAGACCGCGTACGACTTCAACAGGCTGCGCGTGTACTGGTACAAGTCCGGCATCGACGGCCCCGCAGACACGATCGCCATCACCGAGATCGAGGCGTATGAACGTGATGTGGCCGCCGGCACCTCGACGGCGCTCACCGGGCTCAAGGTCGGGGGAGCGGCGCTCGACGGATTCTCCACCGACAAGACCGACTACACGGTCAAGATCGAAGGAACGGCGATGGACGGGACCGTGGCGGACGGGGAATATCCGGCCGTCGAACCCGAGTACGACGTGGCCGACAACCCCGGCGTCACCGTCGTGCCCGCCTCGACGACCTATCCGACCGCGCGCGTCGTCGTGCGCAGCGAGGACCGGGAGAGTTCCGCCACGTACACGGTCGTGTTCGTCGGGGATGGACAGCCGGACCCGGAGCCCGAACCGACACCGGACCCGGACAGGCCGGGCAACGGTGACGGCGGTGGTTCCGGCGATATCGGCGGTACCGGCAACGTCGGTGGTTCCGGTGACGACGGTGGTGACGGTGACGGCGGTGGTGCCGGCGGCAAGACCGGTGCCGGCGGCAAGACTGGCGGTCTGAGCGCCACCGGTTCGGCGGTCGCGCTCGCCGTCCTGGCGACGGCCGTGTGCGGCGCGGCCGGCGCGGCGCTGACGGCCGGACGCCGGCGCAGGGGACGCCGCAGCTGAGGAATCCGGTCCATGGCCGCCGAATCATGGCGGCCATGGACCTGTCAAGACCATGGACCCGTCAATCAAGGAGGACATCATGTCATTGCCCGTTCCGCCGCGAGACTGCGGCTATGACCACGACCACGCCGTCGCACTGGCGCGCCGCGCAGGCGTGACCGACGCCGAGTTCGCCGAAGCCGCCGATTACGCGCGGCGACTCGACGCGCACCGGGCGTGGGGACTGCCGTTCAACGGCTACTGCAACGCCGCCGGATACGGCTACGTGCAGGAACCGACGTTCGCCGTGGCCCAGGACGGGTGGAACGCCTACGCGGCGTTCGCCGGCCTCTCCCGCGGCGCGCAGACCGCCGTCGTCTACGAGAGCCTCACCGACGCGCACGACGTCGACCATGAGTCCGCCCGCCAGTTCCTCAAACACGAACGTGGCATCATCATCCACGCCAACCAGCCGTACTGACCGGCGGCGGCGATGCGGACGCCGGGCCGCTCGTCCACCGGGTTTTCCACCGTCCCGCACCGCGGGGCGGCCGGGGTTGCCCGGGCCGTGACGCGGGCCTTATGGTGGGCCGCACATGGAGGGCGACGGCGCCTTCCGCAGGACCCTGAAGGGGGAGGACCATGACGATGTGCGATGTAGTGACGGTGGACGGGTGCGAGCGCGGCGATCCGGGATTCTCGACGATTCCGACCGACAAGGTGGTGTCCCTGTTCCGGGAGAACGACCTGGTGACGTACGGGGACGCGCGACGCGAGTTCTTCATCCAGCTGAATCTGAACCCGTTCCGTACGCGTTCGCGCTCCTTCCACGAGCATGTGGAGGACGCGTTCGCCCAATGGTTCGCGTTCGACTACCATCTTGACGTCTCCGGGCTGACGCCGTTCGTCGTGGCCGCCGCGCGCGAAAGCGAGGACGGCGGCGACGTGAAGGAGCGCGGTTACCAGGACCTGTGCGAGACGGCGGTCTCGAACTTCGCCTCGTGGTTCTGGGTGCACGCCGCCAACGCCGCCGACGGCGTCGTGACGGTGGAGGACCTGGCGCGCGGCGGCATGATCGAGATCCATGACCGTGCGGCGGCCGGCCGGTTCGACGGCGCGGCCGGCGGTTCGATCATCGGGCGCGTCGCCCAGGTGCGCGGCGTGTGGCGCATGCCGTGGACGCCGTTGTATGAGGCGCATACGCCGAACGACGACACGTTCCGCGTGCATGTGGCGGCCTCGCTACATGAGTGGGAGCCGGGGTACGTCGACTACGCGCGCATGCTGTTCGGCCGGGACCGTCGACTCAAGATCGATTGGGAGGAGATGGCGCGTGCGGGCGCGCCGCGGGTGCGTCGTTAGCCGGCGGATGCCGGTGCTGGCTCGCCGGAACGCACAGGGCCGTGGGGCGGACGACTTCCGGCCCACGGCCCTTCGGTGTTGTCTGTGCGGACGCCCCGTTGCGTCGCATCGGTGAAGCGGTGCGGATCAGTACTTGTTGGCGCCGGTGCCGACGAAGTTCACCTTGAAGCCGCGCTGGTAGTGCAGGAACATGCTGGCACCGTAGCGGTCGACCGGACGGTGGGTGAACAGCATGCGGATTGCGAACGCGGTCTGCACATCCTCCGGCAGCGCGAGGAACGCCTTGTGGGCGTCCCAGTAGGGCTCACGCACGATGGCGGCATCCGGCACATAGGCGTAGCCGTAGCCGTCGTCGTTCACGTAGCCCATGAACGGCAGGTCCCACGCGTTGTAGCGGGTGAGCTTGGCCTTGTACTCCTCGACCTCGGCGATGGCCTCGTCGCTGACGCCGAACGACTTGGCGACCTTGTTGGCCTCGGCGGTCTTCTCCTCCGGGGTCTTGTCGAACATGTCGAAGTTGACGGTGATTTCCTTGGCTTGCTCTGCCATGTCTGCTCCCTTCCACCGTGAATCGAACAATATTGATGTTCGATTCAGTGGTGAGAAAATGTACGGTTTTACTGTAACGTTTGTCTGTTGTTGGGGATGCCCTTGCGAACATCTGCGATATAGGTTAGCACGTTGTGAGCGCTAAACATATTGAAAATGCGTGATTTTTGACCTTGTTAACGCGAGCTTTACCTGAGTGCGCGGTATTGTGCGGCTCCTTCGCTTTGTGTGCGAATGACTACGTAATCTATCATCTACAATGGTAGATTTTTCATTGAAACGAACATTGATGTTCGTTTTGGCTGGGTGCTCCGGCGTGTTGCGCGACGGTGCGCCGCGCGCCGTCCTCGCCGCCGGTACAATCGTGTGGGTCGCCCCCGTAGCTCAGTCGGTTAGAGCAGCACCCTTATAAGGTGTTTGTCCTGGGTTCAAGTCCCAGCGGGGGCACTGTCCGTTCGTCGGCCCCCTCGTCAGAGGGGACCGGGCTCAGCGTGTCCTGGGTGTCGGCGGTGGGGACTATCATCCACTAGGTTCCGGTTCACGCCAGCCATAGGGGCATGGCGACCCGGGTCACCTGAATTCCTTAGGAGACATCATGAAGCAGGGTATCCATCCCGATTACCATGCCGTCGAGGTCCTGTGCTCGTGCGGCAACACCTTCGTCACCCGTTCCACCTACAAGGGCGACCACATGACGGTCGACGTGTGCTCGAAGTGCCACCCCTTCTACACCGGCAAGCAGAAGATCCTCGACACCGGTGGCCGCGTCGCCCGCTTCGAGCGTCGCTACGGCAAGAAGACCAAGTAGCATACTTGACGCCAGTCCCGCGAGACGGGTCGGCGCGCTTCGGCGTACCGTCCCGTCGTCCATCGCAGGACTGGCGTTTTTGTATGCCCGCGCACCGCGAAACCGAACACCATACCAATCCCAAGGAAGACAGCGACCATGGCAGACGAACAGTTCCCCGCGGCGGCGACCGCGCTGGAGGAATACCAGAACATCGAACAGGAGATGGCCAGCCCCGAGGTGGTGACGAACCCGGACAAGATGCGCAAGCTGGGCCGTCGTCACGCCGAACTCGGCGCGATCGTCTCCGCATACAAGACCTACCTCTCCCTGCGCGATGACCTCGAGGCCGCCCGCGAGATGGCCGGCGAGGACCCCGACTTCGCGGCCGAGGCGAAGCGGCTCGAAGCCGAGCTGCCCGCCGCCGAGGAGAAGCTCCGCACCGCGCTCATCCCGCGCGACCCGGACGACGCGCGCGACGTGATCATGGAGATCAAGGCCGGCACCGGCGGCGAGGAGGCCGCGCTGTTCGCCGGCGACCTGCTGCGCATGTACACCCGATACGCGGAGAAGCGCGGCTGGACCGTCACCATCCAGTCGGAGAACGGCACCGAGCTCGGCGGCGTCAAGGACGTGCAGGTCGCGATCCGCGCCAAGGGCACGCCTGCTCCGGAGGAGGGCGTGTGGGCGTCCCTCAAGTACGAGGGCGGCGTGCACCGCGTGCAGCGCATCCCCGTCACCGAATCGCAGGGCCGCATCCAGACGTCCGCGGCCGGCGTGCTCGTCTTCCCGGAGGCCGACGAGGACGACGACGAGATCGAGATCGATCCGAAGGACCTCAAGATCGACATCTTCATGAGCTCCGGCCCCGGCGGCCAGTCCGTGAACACCACGTACTCCGCGGTGCGTATGACCCACCTGCCCACCGGCATCACCGTGAACATGCAGGACGAGAAGTCGCAGATCCAGAACCGCGCCGCCGCGCTGCGCGTGCTCAAGAGCCGCCTGCTCGCCATGAAGCACGAGCAGGAGGCCGCTGAGGCCGCCGACATGCGTCACTCTCAGGTGCGTTCCCTCGATCGTTCCGAGCGCATCCGCACGTACAACTTCCCGGAGAACCGCATCGTCGACCATCGCACCAACTACAAGGCGTACAACCTCGACGCCGTGCTCGACGGCGACCTGCAGGCCGTGATCGACTCCGACATCCAGGCCGACGAGGCCGAGCGTCTCGCCAACCAGAAGTGATGATGGACATCGACGATATGATCCGCGCCGCGGCTGCGCGGCTGCGCGAGGCGGGCGTCGACACGCCCGAGCATGACGCGAAGCTCCTGCTCGCCGAGGCGGCGGGCGTTCAGCTGCGCGACGTCGACAAGGCGCTGCTCATGGGCGATCCGCTCGACGCCATCGGTGATGCCGCCGACGACGCGGACGGCTTCGACGCCGTCGCCTCCCGCTTCGACGCGATGGTCGCGCGCCGCGCCAAGCGTGAGCCGCTGCAGCATATCACCGGCCATGCGCCGTTCCGCTATCTCGATCTGAAGGTCGGCCCGGGCGTGTTCATCCCGCGGCCGGAGACCGAGACCGTCGTGCAGGCGGGACTCGACTGGATCACGCGCAACGGGCTGTACCATCCGATCGTCGTCGACCTGTGCGCCGGCTCGGGCGCGATCGGCCTCGCCGTCGCGACTGAGGTGCCCGGCGCCGAGGTGTGGGCCGTCGAGAAGTCGCCGGAAGCCTACGCGTGGACGGAACGCAACCGCGACCTCGTCGCGCGCGCGAACCCGACCGCCGGCTACAACTACCATCTCGAACTGGGCGACGCGACCAGCGCGCTCACCCTCCCGCAGCTCGACGGGCGCGTCGACGCCGTCATCACGAACCCGCCGTACGTGCCGCTCGACCAGATCCCCGAACAGCCCGAGGTGCGCGACCATGATCCCGCGCTCGCGCTGTACGGCGGCTCGGCGGACGGCGCGCTCATCCCCGAGCGGATCGTGCTGCGCGCCTCGCACCTGCTGCGTGCCGGCGGCGTGCTCGTCATGGAGCATGACGTGACGCAGGGGGAGCGGCTCGTCGCCTACGCGCGCGCGAACGGCTTCGTCTCCGCGCGCACCGAGAACGACTGGACCGGCCGCCCCCGCTTCCTCTTCGCCGAGAGATAGGATTTCGGCCCCCTCTGCTGAGGGGGCTCCCGGCGTAGCCGGGTGGGGGAGAGACAGCCGGCGCGTAACGATTCCGGTATCTCTCCCTCCGTCAGCCTGACGGCTGACACCTCCCTCGTCAGAGGGAGGCTGATATGTCCGGGATGCGGAAGATGACCGCATCCCGGACGTGAATGTGACTCGTCTCACAATAAGAAACGGCACTGCGGCCGGTACGGGCGTACCTGTATAACAGTCGGCGGCAAGCATCGTGAGAGAAGAGACACGGGTGCCGTACGCATGGCCACAAGCCGTGCGGGCCGCACACCGCCAGGATGTCCCGCGCGCACATCATGCGCGTCACCGCACGAGCCGGCGATCCCGGAAGGACCGGGTGGAGGCTTGTGGCCGCGATGCGTAATTCACGAAGAAGAAAGAAGGCAGAACAGTCATGTTCTCCAAGAAGATGATCGCGGCCGGCGCGGCCGCCGTCATGGCCATGTCCCTCGCCGGATGCTCCGGCGGCAGCATGGACGACTCCTCCAGCTCCAGCTCCGCGGCTTCGGGCGACACCATCACCATCGGCTCCGTGACCACCAACTCCGGCACCGCCGCCGCGTACGGCGAGGCCGAGCTCAAGGGCTTCGAGCTGGCCGTCTCCGAGATCAACGCCAAGGGCGGCATCAATGGCAAGAAGGTCAAGCTGGAGTCCCTCGACGACAAGGGCGACGCCACCGAGGCGTCCAACGCCTACAACAAGCTCGCCGCCGACGGCAACGTGCTCGCCGTGGCCGGCCCGACCATCTCCTCCACCACCGCCGCCGTCGCGCCGCTGGCCGACCAGACCAAGCTGGTCACCATCGCCCCGGCCGCCACCGCCGACTCCATCGAGACCGGCAACTACCTGTTCCGCACCTGCTTCAAGGACTCCTACCAGGGTGAGGTGGCCGCCCGCTTCGCCGCCGAGAACCTGAAGGTCAAGAAGGTCGCCGTGCTCTACGGCACCGGCGATCCGTACTCCTCCGGCGTGGGCGAGGCCTTCGCCAAGGCCGCCGAGAAGCTCGGCATGCAGGTGGTCGACAAGGAGAGCTCCTCCTCCGCCGACGACACCGAGTACTCCGCCCAGCTGCAGAAGATCCAGGCTTCCGGCGCCGAGCTGCTGTACGCCCCGTACTACTACTCCGTGGCCGGCCCGTACATCATCCCGCAGGCCCGCTCCGTCGGCTTCGAGGGCTACGTGATGGGCCCCGACGGCTACGACGGCCTCAAGCTCACCGGCGACAAGTCCCAGTACGACAAGACCTTCTACACCACCCACTACTCGGCCGACGACACCTCCAACACCAAGGTGCAGGACTTCATCAAGTCCTACAAGGCCAAGAACAACGCCGATCCGAACACCTTCGCCGCCCTCGGCTACGACACGATCTACATGATCAAGCAGGCCGTCGAGAAGGCCGGCAAGAACGCCACCCGCGAGGACGTGCGCAACGCCGTCGCCGGCATGAGCTTCGAAGGCGTCACCGGCAAGTTCACGATGGACAAGTCCGGCTCGCCGACCAAGTCCGTGATCGTGCTCGAGCTCAAGGACGGCAAGCCCGTCTACAACACCACCGTCCAGCCCAAGTGAGCCACGCTCCAGTGAGTTCCGCCCACCAGGGTCGCGGCGTGTGACGCGACGCAAACGAGGAGAGCGGCCGGTTTCGCCGGCCCTCTCCGTTTTTGCGTTTTTCCGATCGATTTCTTTGTCGATTACCCGTTACCTGTTTCCGTTTTCGATTTTCGATTCATCCATCCATAACCATCCGTTCATGACGTCCCTGATTCGTGGGGACGTCCACGACTACCAGAAAGAAAGGGGGAGCGATGACCGATCAGATCATCATGTTCATCAGCCAGCTGTTCAGCGGTCTCAAGATCGGCAGCGTCTACGCGCTCGTGGCGCTCGGCTACACCATGGTCTACGGCATCATCCGACTGATCAACTTCGCCCACGGCGATTTCATCATGGTCGGCGCCTACGTGCTGATGCTCACCATTCCCGCCATCGTCGCCATGGGCCTGCCCGCCTGGGTGGCGATCGTCCCGGCCGTCCTCGTGTGCGTGGCCGTCGGCATCATCGTCGAGAAGGCCGCCTACAAGCCGGTGCGTGAGAAGGGCAATTCGATGACCGCCCTCATCACCGCCATCGCCATGTCGCTGCTGCTGGAGAACGGCGCCCAGGCCATCTTCGGCGCCGACTTCCAGACCGTCCCGACGATCTTCCACCTGCCGTCCATCGCATTCGGCAAGCTCAAGCTGCCCGGCGACACGCTCCTGACGATCGTGCTCGGCCTGGTCATCATGGTCGGCCTGCAGCTGTTCGTCAAGTTCACCAAGCAGGGCAAGGCCATGCGCGCCGTCTCCGAGGACAAGGAGGCCGCCGTGCTCATGGGCATCAACGTGAACTCCACGATCGCCCTCACCTTCGCGATCGGCTCCGGCCTCGCCGCCGTCGCCTCGCTCATGTACTGCGCCGCCTACCCGCAGGTCTCCCCGATGATGGGCGCCATGCTCGGCCTCAAGGCGTTCGTCGCCGCCGTGCTCGGCGGCATCGGCTCGATCCCGGGCGCCATGATCGGCGGCATCGCCATCGGCCTCGTCGAGAGCCTCACCAAGGCGTACATCGGCACGATCACCGGCGGCGTCATCACCTCGGCGTTCTCCGACGCCATCGTGTTCGCCATCCTGATCGTCGTGCTGCTGGTCAAGCCGTCCGGCATCATGGGCAAGAACGAGGGAGAGAAGGTCTGATATGAAGAAGTCCATGCTTTCCACGAGGCAGTCGTACCTCGTCTGCTTCCTCGGCATCCTCGCCTCGTTCGGCGTCGTCATGGCGCTGTGCGAGTCCGGCATCGCCAACTCCTACATCAAGGGCATCATGATGACCGCCTGCATCGCCATCATCATGACCACCTCGCTGAACCTCACGATCGGCGTGCTCGGCCAGCTGACGCTCGGCTGCTGTGGCTTCGAGGCGATCGGCGCGTACGTGGCGGCCCTCGCCTCCAAGTACATGGTCGCCAACGGCATGCTCGCCGACCCGACGCTGCGCTTCCTCGTCACCACGCTGCTCGGCGGCATCGTGGCCTGCGTGTTCGGCATCCTCATCGGCATCCCGGCGCTGCGCCTGCATGGCGACTACCTCGCCATCATCACGCTCGGCTTCGGCGAGATCATCCGCGTGGTCATCCAGAACCTCAAGGTGGCCGGCGGCATGGGCCTCGACAAGGGCGCGGCCGGCCAGGCGCTCATCGGCATCGAGCGCACCGCCAACCTGTACATCGTGTTCTGGATCATGATCATCACCGTCGTGGTGCTGTTCATGTTCGGCCGCTCCCGTTACGGCCGCGCCGTCAAGGCCATCCGCGACGACGAGATCGCCGCCGGCGCCTCCGGCCTCAACACCACGTACCTCAAGGTGCTCGTCTTCGCGATCTCCGCGTTCTTCGCCGGCATCGCGGGCGGCATCTTCGCCCAGTACATCGGCTCGCTCAACCCGACGATGGCCGGCTGGCTCAACTCCATCAACTACGTGATCATGGTCGTCTTCGGCGGCATGGGCTCGATCACCGGCTCGATTGTCTCCGCGGTCGGTCTGACGATCCTGCCGGAGCTGCTGCGCGCGTTCGCCGACTACCGCATGCTCGCGTACTCGGTGGTGCTCGTGCTCGTCATGATCTTCCGCCCGCAGGGCATCTTCGGCTCCTGGGAGTTCTCGCTGCCGCGCCTCGTGAACCGCCTGCTGTTCCGCAACCCGAAGGCCGAGGCCGAGGAGAAGGCGGAAGCCGCCGGGAAGGCCGCGACCGGAACCGCCGCGACCGCCGCAACCGCCACGGACACGAAGGAGGCGTGAGATGACCGACGCGAAGAACAACGGACAGCCCATCCTCAAGGCCGAGCATCTCGGCATCACCTTCGGCGGCCTCAAGGCCGTCTCCGACTTCAACATGACGATCCGCAAGGGCGAGCTCATCGGCCTGATCGGCCCGAACGGCGCCGGCAAGACCACCGTGTTCAACCTGCTGACCGGCGTGTACAAGCCAACGGAAGGCGACTTCTGGCTCGACGGGCAGCACATGAACGGCAAGAAGACCTATCAGGTCGTGCGCGCCGGCATCGCCCGCACCTTCCAGAACATCCGCCTGTTCAAGCAGCTCACGGTCGAACAGAACGTGCTCGTCGCCTTCGACGAATCGTTCAGCTACCGTCTGGGCGGCGCCATCTTCCGCACCCCGCGCTTCTGGAAGCAGGAGAACGAGATGCACGCCAAGGCGATGGACCTGCTGAAGATCTTCGACCTCGACGGCCTCGCCTCCACGCAGGCCGCGAACCTGCCGTACGGCCAGCAGCGCAAGCTCGAGATTGCGCGCGCCCTCGCCACCGGCATGAAGCTGCTGCTCCTCGACGAGCCGGCCGCCGGCATGAACCCGACCGAGACCGAGGACCTGCTGCGCTGCATCAACACGATCCGCGACCGCTTCGGCATCGCGATCCTGCTCATCGAGCACGACATGAGCCTCGTGATGAGCGTGTGCCAGCGCATCCAGGTGCTCGACTACGGCCGCACGATCGCCTCCGGCACCCCGGAGGAGATCGCGAACAACCCGCAGGTCATCTCCGCCTACCTGGGCGCCGACGACTCCGACGACGCCGAAGGCGACTCCACCGACCACGCGACGCCCGAACCGAGCATCGCCAAGACCATGCAGGAAGGGGCACGCTGATGCTGGAAATCAAGGATCTGTGCGTCTCCTACGGCGCGATCGAGGCGGTCAAGGGCATCAGCCTGACCGTGAACGACGGCGAGATCGTCTCGCTGATCGGCGCGAACGGCGCCGGCAAGACCACGACGCTGCACACGATCACCGGCCTCGTGCCGGCGAAGTCCGGCTCGATCGTCTACGACGGCCACGACCTGCTCAAGACGCATGCGAACAAGATCGTGACCCTCGGCATGGCGCACGTGCCGGAAGGCCGCCACGTGTTCACCCGCATGACCGTGCAGGAGAACCTGGAGATGGGTGCGTTCAGCCTCAAGGACCAGTCCGGCATGGCCAAGGACCTCGAGATGGTGTTCGACTACTTCCCGCGCCTGAAGGAGCGTCGCCGCCAGCTGGCCGGCACGCTCTCCGGCGGCGAGCAGCAGATGGTCGCCATGGGCCGCGCCCTGATGAGCCATCCGAAGACCATCCTCATGGACGAACCGTCGATGGGTCTGTCGCCGCTGCTCGTCAAGGAGATTTTCAACATCATCGTGGCGCTGCGCGAGAAGGGCATCACCGTGCTCCTCGTCGAGCAGAACGCGAAGATGGCCCTGTCCATCGCCGACCGCGCCTACGTGCTCGAGACGGGCCGCATCACGATGGAGGGCAAGGCCTCCGACCTCCTCCACGACGAAAAGGTCCGCAAGGCCTACCTCGGCGCGTGAGCGCTCGGTAGCGCCGAAAGACGACGTGGCCCCCTCCGTCAATCGCGGAGGGGGCCACGTCGTCTCACGCCCGGCAGTAGTCCTGGTACACGCTGGCGTCCTTGTCGGTGATCGTCTTGATCACGCGGGCCGGGTTGCCGACGGCGACCGAGTTCGCGGGGATGTCCTTGGTGACGACCGCACCGGCGCCGATCACGCAGCCGTCGCCGATCGTCACGCCGCCGAGCACGGTCACGTTGCCGCCGAACCAGCAGTTCGAGCCGATCCGAATCGGCTCGCCGTATTCGTAGTCGTAGCTGGAGCCGTCCTCGCGCGTGCGCACGTTGCGGTCCTGCCAGCGAAGCGGGTGCATCGGCGGCAGCAGGGAGACGTTCGGGCCGAACAGCACGTCGTCGCCGATCGTGACCGGCGCGCAGTCGAGCACGGTGAAGTTGAAGTTCGCGAACACGCGGTCGCCGATTCGTGTGTGGCAACCGTAGTCGAAGAAGACGGGGCCCATCACGTCGAGGTTCGCGCCGTGGCCGGGCAGCAGTTCGTCGAGGATCGCGGCGCGCGTCGCGTCGTCGTGGCGGGAGGTCGCGTTGAAGCGGGTGCACAGGTCGCCGGCCTTGCGGCGCAGTTCGTCGAGTTCCGGGTCGGAGGCATCGTACAGTCTGCCGTCGAGCATCTCCTCGCGTTCGGAGCGGCGCGGCGTCGGCAGTTCGACGGGCGGGACCGCGAAGACGGGGGAGTCGGATGCGGCGGATGTCGCGGAATCGTTGGAAACGTTGTCATCGGTGGTGACGTCGGTCATGATGCTCCTTTGCGTTACGGATGTCGCGTGGTTGCGATTCAGCTTAGATGTACGACCGTACATAACGGGTCATATGTGGCGGTCGAGGTGCGATGGTGCAATGATGGATTGTGTCAGACAGGTTTCAGGAGGCGTTCGATGAGTGAGATTCGTGCGATCGACGACGATGCGCTGCGCGAGGCGGCGGCCATCGTGAAGGACGGCGGACTGGTGGTCATCCCCACGGACACGGTGTACGGGATCGCCGGCGATCCGCGTTCGACCCGTGCCATCGACCGCATCTACGAGCTCAAGCGCCGTCCGCGCTTCAAGGCCCTGCAGGTGCTGCTCGCCGGCACCGACCAGCTCGACGAGATCGGCCTCGACCTGCCCGCCCCGCTCAACCGTCTGTCCGCTCGTTTCCTGCCCGGCGCGTTCTCGCCGATCGCCGTCGCGCGCGAAGGCTGCACGCTGAAGACCGTCGCCAAGGACGGCACGCAGGGCATCCGCGTGCCGAACTCGGCGCTCACGCTGCGCATCCTCAAGGCCACCGGCCCGCTCGCCGCGTCCAGCGCGAACCTGTCCGGCGACGAAAGCGCGCAGAGCGTGCACGAGGCCGTCGAGGCGTTCGGCGACGCCGTCGCCCTGTATCTCGACGGCGGTTCGACGCCCGGCCACGTCTCCAGCACCGTCGTCGCCGCCGATCCGCACGAGCGCGACGGCATCGCCATCCTGCGCGAGGGCGTGATCGGCCAGTCCGAGATCCGCGCCGCGCTGCACGTCAACGGGGGAGGACTCGGCGCATGAGGATCTACCTGTTCATCGCCGCCATCGCCGGCGGCGCCACGTACCTGCTCACCCCGCTGATCCGCCATGTGGCGATCGAGATCGGCGCGGTCGGCGAGGTGCGCGCCCGCGATGTCCACACGATCCCGACGCCGCGCATGGGCGGCCTCGGCATGATGCTCGGCTTCGCCGTCGCCATGCTGTTCGCCAGCCACATCAGCTTCATCCAGGGCCTGTTCCAGGGCAGCCACCTGCCGTGGGTCGTGCTCGCCGGCGCGGTCATGATCTGCCTGCTCGGCATGGCCGACGACCTGTGGGACCTCGACTGGATGCTCAAACTCGCCGGTCAGCTGCTCATCTCCGTGTTCGTCGCGTGGGGCGGCCTGCAGATCATCTCCCTGCCGCTCGGCTCGCTCGTCACCGCCTCGCCGAGCCTGTCGATGGCGATCACCGCGTTCCTCATCGTCGCGTCGATCAACGCGGTCAACTTCGTCGACGGCCTCGACGGTCTCGCCTCCGGCATCGTCGCGATCGGCGGCATCGCGTTCGCGATCTACTCGTACATCCTCGCGCGCACGTCGCCCTCCTACGCCTCGATGGCGACGCTCATCGACGTGGCGCTCGTCGGCATCTGCGTCGGATTCATCCTGCACAACTGGCATCCGGCGAAGCTGTTCATGGGCGATTCCGGTTCGATGCTGCTCGGCTATCTCATCACCTGCGCGTCGATCGTGATGACCGGCCGCATCGACCCGGCCTCCGTGCACACGAGCATGTACCTGCCCGTGTTCATGCCGATCCTGCTGCCGATCCTCGTGCTGTTCCTGCCCGTGCTCGACATGTGTCTGGCGATCGTGCGCAGGCTCGCGAAGGGGCAGTCGCCGATGCACCCCGACCGCATGCACCTGCACCACCGCATGCTGCGCATCGGGCACAGCGTGCGCGGCGCCGTCGCGATCCTGTGGTCGTGGGCCGCGCTCATCTCGTTCGGCTCGCTGATGATCCTGTTCTTCAAGGCGTGGCACGTGTTCATCGGCATGGCGGTCGTGGGCGCGGTGCTCGCCGTCGCCACGATGTACCCGTACCTGAAACGCCGCCTGCCGGAGATCATGGAGGAGAACGCGCGCGACGCGGTCGCCAGGGCCGAGCACGCCTCCGGGCGCATCGCCATCGGCGACCCGGACGAGGACGGGGAATCCGGCAAGTGAGGCGTCCCCACGCCTCGCCGGGCCTCCGCCCACTTTGCCTACGGCGTGGCGGAACGCCCGCATAACGCAGGATTGTGTATTACGTCACCCCACGTTCTTATAGTGGACGCATGGCTACAAACCCCGATATGAACGCGCAGTCCGCGTACGCTCCGCTCCCTCCGATCTTCGCCAAGCTCGGCCTCGCCTATGACGATGTCCTGCTGCTGCCGAACGAGACGGACGTCATTCCCTCCGAGGTGGACACCACCACCCATCTGACCCGCAAGATTACGATGAAGGCCCCGGTCCTCTCCGCCGCCATGGACACCGTGACCGAGTCCGAGATGGCCATCGCCATGGCCCGCAACGGCGGCATCGGCGTGCTGCACCGCAACCTCTCCATCGACGACCAGGCCGCCCAGGTCGACGTCGTCAAGCGCTCCGAGTCCGGCATGATCACCGACCCGCTGACCGTCAACCCGGACGTCACCCTCGCCGACCTCGACAAGCTGTGCGGCAAGTTCCACATCTCCGGCCTGCCGGTCGTCGACAAGGACAACAAGCTCGTCGGCATCATCACCAACCGCGACATGCGCTTCATCGCGTCCGAGGACTACGACCACCTCAAGGTCAAGGACGTCATGACCCGCGAGAACCTCATCACCGGCCCGTCCAACATCTCCAAGGAGGACGCGCACGACCTGCTCGCCAAGCACAAGGTCGAGAAGCTGCCGCTCGTCGACGCCGAAGGCCACCTGACCGGCCTGATCACCGTGAAGGACTTCGTCAAGACCGAGCAGTACCCGGACGCCACCAAGGACGAGCAGGGCCGCCTGCGCGTCGCCGCCGGCGTCGGCTTCCTCGGCGACGCCTGGCAGCGCGCCTCCGCCCTGATGGAGGCCGGCGTCGACGTGCTCGTCGTCGACACCGCGAACGGCGAGGCCCGTCTCGCCCTCGACATGATCTCCCGCCTCAAGCATGATTCCGCCTTCGACGGCGTGCAGATCATCGGCGGCAACGTCGGCACCCGTTCCGGCGCGCAGGCGATGATCGACGCCGGCGCCGACGCTGTCAAGGTCGGTATCGGACCGGGCTCCATCTGCACCACGCGCGTGGTCGCCGGCGTCGGCGTCCCGCAGCTCACCGCCGTGTACGAGGCCGCCCAGGCCTGCCGTGCGGCCGGCGTGCCCTGCATCGCCGACGGCGGCATCCACTACTCCGGCGACATCGCCAAGGCCCTCGTGGCCGGCGCGTCCTCCGTGATGCTCGGCGGCACCCTCGCCGGCTGCGAGGAGGCCCCGGGCGAGAAGGTGCTCCTGCACGGCAAGCAGTACAAGCTGTACCGCGGCATGGGCTCCCTCGGCGCGATGGCCCCGCGCGGCAAGAAGTCCTACTCCAAGGACCGCTACTTCCAGGCCGACGTCACCTCCAACGACAAGGTCGTGCCGGAGGGCGTCGAGGGCGAGGTCCCGTACCGCGGACCGCTCAACGCCGTGCTCTACCAGATGCTCGGCGGCCTGCACCAGTCGATGTTCTACATCGGCGCCCACAACATCGGCGAGATGGCCGAGAAGGGCCGCTTCATCCGCATCACCGACGCCGGCCTGCGCGAGTCGCACCCGCACGACATCGTGATGACGGCCGAGGCGCCGAACTACTCCGGCTTCCACGCCAACTGATCGGCGCGTTCAGTCGGGTAGCGTATAACGCATGACGTGGGGTCCCACCGTTTCGGGTGGGACCCCACGTCGCGTTTCGGGGGAGCGGCGTCGTCGCGCCGTCCATGCGTCGTCGCGTCACGCGCGACGGCCGCGCGCTCACGCCGTGAGCCGCGCCGTGGTCGCGCGCATGAGCAGCGACGTCGGCGCCACCGTGTGCGCCTCGTCCGGCTCGTCGCCGCGCATGAGCGCGAGCGCCTTGCCGGCGGCGGCGCGTCCCAGCTGCACCGGATTCTGGCGCACGGTGGTCAGGTCGACGACGTCGCCGACGTTGTCGCCGTCGAAGCCGACGAGCGACACCTCCTCGGGGATGCGCCAGCCGAGCCGTCGCAGCTCCTTGAGCAGCAGGACCGCGCACCGGTCGTTCTCGACGCAGATGCCGGTGGGACGGCTCATCGCGCCGACGAGCTGCGCGGCGATGCCGGAGATCGCGGCCGTCTCGCCGCCGATCGACTCCTGCGCCTCCTCGTCGCCGTCGTCACCGAGACGGGAGAGCGAGGGGATCGTGAGGATGTGCTCCTCGTCGTAGCCCTGCTGTTCGGCGGCGTCGAGGAATCCGTCCATGCGCACCGAGTCGCTGCACGTGAACGGCGAGGGCTGCACCGGCTGCTCGACGTAGGCGATGGATTCGTGGCCGAGGGAGCGCAGCAGCCGCACGACGGCGTGCATGGCCGCGTCGTCGTCGATGCGGATGGACGCGTCGAAGCCTTCGGTGGAGGGCACGTTGATGCCGACCATCGGGATGGTGAGCGTGTCGAGGAACTCGCGCTGGCGCTCGTCGAGGATGAACGAGGTGATGATGACCGCGTCGAAGTTCTGCGTGCCGGGCAGCGTGTGGAAGAAGCGGTTGAGGTCGGCCTCCTCCCACATCACGTAGGGGACCACGTCGTAGCCTTCGGTCGACAGCACCTCGTACACGCCTTCGAAGGTGTTCGAGTTGAACCAGCTGTTGATCTCGTTGGGCAGCAGCACGGCCACGCGCATCGACTTGCCGCTCGCCAGCGACGAGGCGGTCTTCGAGAAGGTGAAGCGGAGCTTCTCGGCGGCGGCCTCGACGCGGGCGCGCGTGTCCGGATTGACCTTGTCGAGGCCTCTGAGCGCGCGTGACACGGTGGATACGGAGACGCCCGCCTCCTTCGCCACGTCCGCGATCGTCGTCCTCGCCGTCTGTTGGCCGGGCATAGCCGTCCCTCCTTGTCGTGTGATCGTCCGTATCGTCGGGCGTCGTCGGCCATCCCGCGGTCCCACCGCATACCGTATTGATGTTCGACTGCGAATCCATCGACGGTGCGCCGGTACCGCGGCCACGCCGTCGTCCACCTTCGGATTGACGCCGTTACTACGATACTCCACGCGTTTCAAGCGCTTTTACCGGAATTATATAAAAGCGCTTGCAGTATTGCAAACCGGCCATTTCGCGTCAATGTCGAACCCGTTCGACACGCCGATTGCAGGCCGTTTTGCATTTCGTTGTGCAAGCGTTATCATGCAATAGTCACGAAAACGAAGAACATGTTGAAACGCTTGCATGCAAGCGTTTGTATTCAAGGAGGAACACATGGTCGAAGCCACCGATCCCGCCCTGTGGTGGAAGCAGGCGGTCGTATATCAGGTCTATCCGCGCTCCTTCAAGGACACCAAGGGCGAGGGCCTCGGTCAGATCGCCGGCGTGACCGAGAAGATCGATTATCTGGCCGACCTTGGCGTCGACGCCATCTGGCTCAGCCCGTTCTACCCCTCCCAGCTCGCCGACGGCGGCTATGACGTGGACGACTACCGCAACGTCGACCCGAAGCTCGGCACCATGGACGACTTCGACGCGCTCGCCAAGGCCGCACATGAACGGAACATCAAGGTCGTCGTCGACATCGTCCCCAACCACAGCTCCAACCTGCACCCGTGGTTCCAGGAGGCGCTCGCCGCAGCTCCCGGCTCCCCGGAGCGCGACCGCTACATCTTCCGCGACGGCAAGGGCCCGAACGGCGACATCCCTCCCAGCAACTGGGAGAACCACTTCGGCGGCCCGGCCTGGACCCGCGTGCCCGACGGCCAGTGGTACCTGCACATGTTCACCAAGGAGCAGCCCGACTGGAACTGGAACAACCGCGAGGTGCGCGAGGACTTCCTCAAGACCCTGCGCTTCTGGCTCGACCACGGCGCCGACGGCTTCCGCGTGGACGTCGCCCACGGCCTCGCCAAGGACCTCGACCGCGACGACCTCGACAACTACGTCGTGTGGTGCACCTCCGACCAGCCGGACGACGGCTCCCACCCGGTCATCGACCGCGACGAGGTCCACGAGATCTACCACGAGTGGCGCAAGGTCTTCAACGAGTACAACCCGCCGGCGTTCGCCGTCGCCGAGGCGTGGGTGCAGCCCAACCGCCAGTACCTGTACGCCAGCCCGGACGACCTCGGCCAGATTTTCAACTTCGAGTTCGCCAAGAAGGACTGGATCCGCGACAACATGCACCAGGCCATCGAGGAGGGCATCGAAAGCGCCGAACGCTCCGGCTCCTCCGCCACGTGGGTGATGAGCAACCACGACGTGGTGCGCCACGCCACCCGCTACGGACTGCCGCAGGTGCCGACCAGCGAATACCACCAGCTCGCCAAGGACTGGGTGCTGCGCGACGGCACCACCTATCCGCTTGACAAGGCGCTTGGCACCAAGCGCGCCCGCGCCGCGATCCTCATGGAGATGGCGCTGCCCGGCTCCGCCTACGTCTACCAGGGCGAGGAGCTCGGCCTGTTCGAAGTGGCCGACATCCCGTGGGACCGCGTCGAGGACCCGTCCGGCCACCGCACCTCGCAGGCCGCGTCCACCAAGGGCCGCGACGGCTGCCGCGTGCCGCTGCCGTGGACGGCCGATCCGGTGAACTCCTACGGCTTCACGCCGGCCACCAAGGCCGACGGCACCCCGGCCGAGGAAGCCCACCTGCCCCAGCCGGCGTGGTACAAGGACTTCGCCGCCGACGCCGAGGCCGCCGATCCGGACTCGATGCTCAACCTGTACCGCCGCACGCTGGCCCTGCGCCACAAGCTGCAGACCAACGACCTGAGCCTCGAATGGCTGCCCGAGGACCGTTCCACGGGCAAGCCGGACGGCGCGAACGGCTTCACCGGCGGCACGATCGCCTACAAGCGCGCCAACGGCTGGGCGTCGATCACCAACTTCGGCGCCGACCCGGTCGACCTGCCCGCCGGCGAGGTGCTCCTCACCTCCGGCCCGCTGACCGACGACGGCAAGCTCCCCCAGGACACCTCCGCCTGGATCCAGCTCGCCTGATTTCCATCCGCCCTGGCTCCTCCTTTCTTGGCCCCCTCTGACGAGGGGGCTCCCGGCGGAGCCGGGTGGGGGAGAGACCACTCAAAAGACTTACCCAAAACTCAACGCAGAGAAAAAGGAAAGAACAATGACAACAGCAAGCGCGGCCCCGATCCGCAACACCCCGGCCGAGAAGTGGCGTTACGTCGCCGGCTTCATGGCCTTCGCCGTCCTCTCCGGCGTCGCCTTCTTCGGCACGATGTCCGTGCTGGTCCCGCAGCGACTGCGCGCGGACCTCGGCATGGGCGCCGTCGAGTCGACCGCCGCCCTCGGCGCGATCAACTCCGCCGGCTCCATCGCCTCAATCTTCATCGCCCTGTTCATCGGCGCGCTGTCCGACCGTACCCGCAGCAAGTGGGGCAAGCGCACCCCGTGGATCTTCACCGGCGCGTTCATCTACGGCGTCTGCTTCTGGTCGCTGAGCCGCCCGTCCACCGCCGTCCTCATCGGCATCTTCTACGTGCTCGCCCTCGTCGGCCTCAACATGGTGCAGGCCCCGATCTACGCCCTCATCTCCGACCGCGTCGAGGAATCCAACCGTGCGACCGTCTCCGCGGCCATCGGCGGCGGCGGCGTGATCGGCCAGGGCATCGGCACGCTCATCGGCTCCCGCTTCATGGAGAACGTCGAGGTCGGCTTCATCTGCACCGGCCTGTGCGCCCTCGCCGCCGGCCTGCTCGCCGTGTTCCTCACCCCGAAGGAGCCGTCCAGCAAGGACGCCCCGAAGGACACCTCCAAGTCCATGGGCAAGGTCATCCTCGAGTCCCTCACCCCGCCGCTCAAGAACTGCGGCGACTTCTACCGCGCGTTCATCTGCCGCACCTGCCTCATCGTCGCCTATCAGATGATCTTCAGCTACCAGCTGTACATCCTGACCGACCACATCGGCGACTCCGACAAGCAGGCCGCCAACGCCATGGTGGTCATCTCCACGCTCACCATGGTCGCCTCCCTCATCGCATCCCTGATCTCCGGCCCGATCGCCGACGCGCTCCACCGCCGCAAGGCCCCGATCGCCGTCGCCTGCGCCGTGTTCGCCATCGGTCTGGCCATGCCGTGGATCTTCCCGACCGAGATGGGCATGTTCCTCTTCGGCGGCATCGCCTCCTTCGGCTACGGCATGTACCTGTCCGTCGACCAGGCGCTGAACGTGGACGTCCTGCCGAACAAGGAGACCGCCGGCAAGGACCTCGGCTTCATGAACATCGCCACCTGCGCCGGCCAGGCCATCGGCGTGGCGATCACCTCCAGCATCGTCGCCGCCACCCACTCCTACAACATCGTGTTCCCGACCGCCATCGCCATGGCCGCGATCGCCGCGATCGCCGTCCTCGGCATCAAGCGCGTCAAGTAACACGCATCGACTTCCGTGGTCCGCTCCGGCGGACTGCGGAAGAGAATCCCCGCACTTCTCCTACGGCCCGTCAGGAACGGGCCGCGGGAGAGACCACACTTCCCTTCATTCCCTTTCCAACAGTGGGCCCCGCCGTTTCCAACCGGCGGGGCCCACGCCTTTTTGCCTGTCGTCCGTGATTTCGTGTGCTGGGAGGCGGCCAGCGCAAGTATTCCCGGAGATTAACCCACTCGTCCGGGAATGATTGTGCTGCCGCCACGTCAGCGCAACTATTCCCGGATGATGGGGATGATTTCCGGGATTTCTTGTGCCGAGACGGGGGGCTATGGGCGATGGGCGACGACGGCCGGCCGTCCGTTGCGCGGTATAGTCTGTACTGTTCTGCTCAGGCATAGGCTAACTAGGAAAGAGGCACATGATGGTGGACGCGCATGACGCGGAGACGTACACGGCGGAAGGTTCCCGCCTCATCTGGATCGACTGCGAGATGACCGGACTCGACATCTTCGGCGGCGACGAGCTCGTCGAAGTGTCCGTCGTCCCCACCGACTTCGACCTCAACGTGCTCGACGAGGGCGTCGACTACGTCATCAAGCCGAGCGACAAGGCCGTGGCGCACATGAACGACTTCGTACGCCAGATGCACACCCGCTCCGGCCTCATCAACGAGTGGGAGCACGGCCTCAGTCTCGAAGAGGCCGAGAAGAAGGTCACCGAATACGTGCTGCGCTTCACGCCGGACGGCGTCAAGCCGCTGCTCGCCGGCAACACGATCGGAAGCGACAAGAAGTTCCTCGACCATTACATGCCGAACCTGATGAGCCACCTGCACTACCGCAGCATCGACGTGAGCACGTTCAAGGAGCTCGCCCGCCGCTGGTATCCGGCCGTGTACGAGAACCGTCCGCCGAAGAACGGCGGCCACCGCGCCCTCGCGGACATCATCGAATCGCTCGACGAGCTGCGCTACTACCGCGCCGCCGTCATGGCCGCCGCCCCCGGCCCGGACGCCGCCGAAGCCGCGCGCATCCGCGACGAGATCGTCGCCACCAGCCTCAACGCCAAGGCCGAATAGCCGCATAGGGGCATCACGGGGCATGAGACAATCCGAGGCGCTCGCGATCCTCAACGCCGGGGCGAACGTGTTCCTGACGGGCGCGCCCGGCGCGGGCAAGACGTACGCGTTGAACGAGTTCATCCGCCAAGCCCGCGCGGACGGCGCGAGCGTCGCCGTGACCGCTTCGACCGGCATCGCCGCCACGCACGTCGACGGACAGACCATCCACTCGTGGAGCGGTGTGGGACTCGCCAACGTGCTCGACGCGAAACTGCTCAAAACCATCAAGACGCGTCGCAGACGCAAGATCCAGGCGACCGACGTGCTCGTCATCGACGAGGTGTCGATGCTGCACGCGTGGCTGTTCGACATGGTCGACCAGGTGTGCCGCGAGATACGCCACGACCCGCGCCCGTTCGGCGGCCTGCAGGTCGTGCTCTCCGGCGATTTCTTCCAGCTGCCGCCCGTTTCCGTGTCCGGCCGCAACCGCGACGTGATCCCGCCCACCCCCGAGTTCACGGCGTCGCGCGAACGCTACGCGCGCGCCGGACTCAACCCGGAGGGCTTCGTCACCGAATCATTGGTCTGGCCGGAACTCGATCCGGTCGTCTGCTATCTGACCGAACAGCATCGCCAGGATGACGGCCGACTGCTCACCGTGCTCACGCACATCCGCGAAAGCCGCGTCGACGACGCCGACCGTGACGCGCTCGTCACGCGGCTCGGCGTCGCGCCCGAACCCGGCGTCGTCGCCACGCACCTGTTCCCCGTGAACCGGCAGGCCGACAACCTCAACGACCTCAGGCTCGCGAGCATCATGCTCGACAGCCACGAGTTCCACGCCGAGCAGGCGGGACCGGCGAACCTCGTCGAACGGCTCAAACGCAACATGCTCGCCCCCGAACGGCTCGTGCTCAAGGAAGGCGCGGCCGTCATGGCCCTGCGCAACGACGCCGACCGCCAGTTCGTGAACGGCTCGCTCGGCACCGTGCGCGGCTTCGCGAACGAGAACAAGGGCGGCTGGCCGATCGTCGCATTCGAGAATGGCAACATCGTCACGATGAAACCCGCCACATGGGAGATGATGGACGGCGACACCGTGCTCGCATCCGTCTCGCAGGTGCCGTTGCGCTGCGCGTGGGGCATCACGATCCACAAGTCGCAGGGCATGACGCTCGACCGAGCCGTCATGGACCTCAAACGCACGTTCGCGCCCGGCATGGGCTACGTGGCGCTCTCCCGCGTCGAATCGCTCGACGGACTGTATCTCGAAGGCGTCAACAACCGCATGTTCACGGTCTCGCCCGACGCGGTCGCCTTGGACGGCGACCTCAGGGAGGCGTCCGCCGCCGCCTCCGACCTGCTCGCCGGGCAGGGTGCCGCCGCGTTCAAGCCGGGCGCCGGCTCCGACGACGGATTCGGGCTGGACGGCGTGCCCGGGGGAGCCGCCCCCGGCGACGAATTCGCCCAAGCCGCGCTCTTCTGACCGCCTTCGGCTGCCGTGCCCGTAACGGGTTCTTCGCATTTCGGCGTGCAGGGGTGGGTTTGGAGGACATGTCTGGAGCCGGGCTTCTCTTTCTCGCTTGACAGGGGTGCATTCTCACTGTTCCGGACTGCCATCTGCGTTACGAGGGGTACTTGATCAAGGTTTATCCGGGGCGCAGGTGCCGCAATGGTCGTAATGCACCTCGATGAGGCACCCTCAGGTACCCCTCATACGCAAGCTGTCTCCGGAGAACGATGGGGAAGCACCCCTGCCAAACGAGAATGCGGCGGAATGGCGACCGCTCGCTTCCAATCTGCCACGGCACCCTCCGGATTGGTCGCGGTTCCCTCCCGGACTGCCGCGGTTCCCTCCGCATCCGTCCGTGTTTTCCCGTGGAAAACCGTGGAACGAGTCATGATGACAGGGGAACGAACCTGTGTCGTCCACGTTCGTTGACGCGGGCGGGGTACCAATCCGCCCGCCTCGCGCATCGTGTGGGACAATGGGATGAGAAATCATCGCGGAGGAGGGTGTCATGGCGGACGACAAGCACATCGACGACGCGGATGACGTACGAATCGACATCGAACACGGCGACGTCACGGACGATGAAGCGGACGACGATGCGGACGATATGTTCCGCGAGCTCGGTGACGACGCCGCGGAACCGTATGACGACGGCACGACTCCGGACGCGACCGACTCGCCGGGCGCAAACGGTACGGGTACGGACGCACCCGTGACGGGCATCGGTGACGGCGGAACCGCGGCGGCGCGGCGTCGGCCGAAGCTGCTCGTCGCCGCGCTCGTCGCCGTGTTCGCGGCGGGCGTCGTGTTCGCCGGCGTGGCCGTCACCCGCTCAATCCTCGACCTCAACGCGCGCAACCACGCGTCCGCGCTCGCCTACTGCCGCCGGGAACGCGCGCAATACACGGAGACGCTCACCGGCTACACGCCCGTCGCACGGCAGGCCGCCGCGCTGCTCAAGGACACGGCGTCGATCACCGGCAGCGAGTCACGCGACCGGCTCCAACAGCAGATGGACAACATGCACGACGCCGACGTGACCGCTCCCGCCAAACAGGACTGCGCGGCGGACGCGCACACCGCCGACATCGCCGCGCTCGGCGACCGGTACGCGGCCGCGGCGAGCGCCATGGCCGACGGGCTCATCTCCATCCGCTACGACGCGGACACGCTCGAACAGATGAAGGACGGATTGAACGCGCAGGACGCGCGCGAACAGCTGACCACGCTCATCGCGCGCGGAAAACTCGCCTACGACCGGTCCGCGGGCAAGGCGGACGAGACGGCGCGCGGCACGCTCAAGAACGCGATCGACACGGCGCAGGCCGTGCTCGACACGACGCCGTCCGACCAGAGCGACGCCGTGAACGAGCAGATCCAACCGTTGAGCGAGGCGACGGCCAAGGTGATCGCGCTGATGCCGCTCGACTGCCATTTCGCCGACTGCGTGGCCCTCACCTTCGACGATGGACCGAACAAGCAGACCACGCCGAAAGTGCTCGACGCCTTGAAGGCGGCCGGCGTGCCCGCCACGTTCTTTCTGCAGGGGCAGTTCGTCAGCGGGTCGAACGTGAAGCTCGTGGGGCGCATGGCCGCCGAAGGGCATAGCGTCGGATCGATGTCATGGCGGCACACGCAGATGCACGCGATGCCCGCCAGCCAGCTCGCCAAATGGTTCAAGGACACTGATTCGGTGATCTCGTCGGCTTCCGGCAAGCCGGTCACGCTGTTCCGGCCGCCGGACGGCGCGTGGAGCGACACGCTGCGCGACCAAGCCAAGGCGAACGGGCAGGCGATGATTCTGTGGGGCGTGGACTCGGGCGACTGGGGCAAGCTCGACGCCGCCGAGATCGAGAAGCGCACGCTCGACGGCGTCTACTCCGGCTCGATCATCTCGCTGCGCGACGGGAACCCCGAAACCGTGAAGGCGCTGCCGGGAATCATCAAGGAGTTGCAGGCAAAGGGATACCACATCGTCACCGTGGACACGTTGCTCGCCGGCGACATCCAACCGGGCTCCGTCGCCTACGGCCTCAACGACGTGCAGTAAGCGCCGGCGCCCGTCGGGTTCACCAACGGCCGGCGATCGGGGTGCCGCAGTCGGGGCAGCGGGCGGTGACGGTAGTGTCGGTGGTATCGCCCGTATCGCTCATACGGTTCTCGATGATGCGGTACCAGTCGCGGACCACGAGCGGGGCGCGGCAATCCGGATTCGGGCAGAACGTGGTGTCGCCCTCACGGTCGTGCACGTTGCCGGTGTACACGTACCGCAATCCCTCATCCATCGCGATGCGCCGCGCGCGCGTGAGCGTCGCGTGCGGCGTGGGCGGCACGTCGGTCATCTTCCACGCCGGGTGGAACGCCGAGAAATGCAACGGGACGTCCGGGCCGAGCGTTTCGCGGATCCACGCGCATTCCGCATGCAACTGCGCGTCGTCGTCGTTGAGACCGGGGATGAGCAGCGTCGTCAACTCCACCCACACGTGACGGCCGTCCGGCGTGCGCGCCTCGTTCACCGCATAGTCGATCGTGTCGAGCACGTCCTTCAGGTGCGTGCCGGTCACCTTCCAATAGAACTCCTCGGTGAAGCCCTTCAGATCGATGTTCGCCGCATCCATCGCCGCGTAGAAGTCGGGGCGGGCCGGCGCGGCCATATAGCCGGCGGTCACCGCGATCGGGTGGACGCCGCGCTCCCGGCACGCCCACGCCGTGTCGATCACGTACTCGGCGAACACGATCGGATCGTTGTAGGTGAACGCCACCGAACCGATGCCGCGGTCGGCCGCGACGGCCGCGATCCTCTCCGGCGACGCCTCCACGCCCAGACGGTCGAAGTCGCGCGCACGCGAGATATCCCAGTTCTGGCAGAACCGGCACGCCGAATTGCAGCCGGCCGTGCCGAAACTCAGGACGCTCGAACCCGGGTGGAAATGGTTGAGCGGCTTCTTCTCCACCGGGTCCACGGCGAACCCGGAACTGCGGCCGTACGTGTCCGAATAGATCGCGCCGCCGTGATTCGAGCGCACGAAGCAGAATCCACGCTGGCCGGGCTTCAGCACGCACCGGCGCGGGCACAGCTCGCAACGCGCGCGGTCGGTGCCGTCGGCGAAGCGGGTCTGCCAACGACCGAGGGCGGGATCGGTTGTGGCGGGGGATGTGGGGGATTCGGAGGTGCCCCGGACTTGGTCAGTGGTCGGCATAGGCGGTCACCTCGTAGCGCTCGCAGACGATCTCGCCGTCGCGCCAGTCGAGCGCGGCGTCGAGGCCGGCCTTGGCGAGCAGATGCGTGACGAAATCATGCGGATTCGGCAGCTGCTCCCACACCTGCGGCAGGAACGTGGCGCGACGTCGCTCATCCCGTTCGGCGAGGACGAGACCGTCCTTGCCGGGACGCAGCGCGCGCTCCAACTCGTTGCGCGAGCGCACCGGGTGCTCAGACGGGACGGCGACCATGCGGCCGTCGTCGCCGCGCCGCCATTCGGGCGTCACGACGAGAATCGGCTCCGGCTTCGAAAGCACCGACACCTCCACGTCGAGCAGCGGATACTCCTCCGCGACGACCGGGAAGAAGCGCGGATCATGGATCGCCGCATCCACCGCGTGCTCGGCGACGTCGCGGCCGAGCGGCTGATGCGCCTCCAACGCGCCGATGCACCCGCGCAACTCGCCGCCCTCAGTCAACGTGACGAAGCTCGCGCCCGGCTCGTCCAACCACGGGTGCGCGGCGATGATCGACGTTACGGAATCCTCCGAAGCGGTGGCCATGTCCGGTTCTCCATCCAATCCGAGATGCTCGCGGATCGCCGCCCGTGCCAACCGCAACAGCACGTTGCCGCGCGGTTCGTCGGTATGGGCGTCGTCGGCATGGACGGTGGCGGAGTCGCCCACGTCGGCGATGGCGGCATCATCGGTGTCGGCGTGAGTGTCGCCGCGCGGTTCGTCGTCCTCCCACACGGCGAACGACGCGTAGCCGACCACCGCCTCGTCCGGATTGCGCATCGCCGGGCGTTCCTCGCCCGCGATCGCGACCACGCCGTCATCGCCGGATGTGGACCGGCCAAGCAGCCGCAACGTGAACGGCGAAGACGTCTTGGCGGTACCGGCCGGACCGCCTGCCGAAGAACCAGCCGGACTGTCGGGCGCCGGAGCCAGCCCGCGCGTCAGCACATCCAACAGGCCGTTGACCGGATACGCGCCGCATGCGCGGTCCGGGCGGATCGGTCCGTCAAGCCGCCCGATTGCGTCGATGGTCGCGTCATCCAACGCCCGCGCGTACTCCTGCGGATGGTAATGCGACAAATCGGAGCTGATCACGATCACCGTCTCCGGGCCGCCCCACAGGGCGCGCAGCACGTCGCCCACCTCGCGCGGGCTCGCATCGCCTGCGTTCAGGGGCACGATCTCGATGTCCGGGCCGAGCACGGTCTGCAGGAACGGGATCTGCACTTCGACCGCATGCTCGCGCGCATGCGTCGGATCGTTCA
Organism: Bifidobacterium sp. LH_419; assembly: GCF_056356955.1. Lineage (NCBI taxonomy): Bacteria > Bacillati > Actinomycetota > Actinomycetes > Bifidobacteriales > Bifidobacteriaceae > Bifidobacterium > Bifidobacterium sp. LH_419. The sequence goes on along the minus strand of NZ_JBKEVG010000005.1, from coordinate 86,301 downwards.
CAATCAGGGCCGGAGCGGGGGCGCCAGGCGCGGCACGCATGCCGGAGGTCAGCGGCTCGGCGGATGCATCGTCTTGCGTGAGCCCCAACGCGCGCTTCTCCGACGCGGTATCGATGGGGACCACGCCGAGGGGCGTGGCGAACGCATCGGCGCTCGGGGCCGCGACGCCGCGCACCGCCACACGATGCGTCGGCCCGACGATCACCGCGCGCGTGATGCGACCACGCCCACGTTCGAGCAGCGCATAGGCGAGCGCCGCCGTCGTACCAGAATACACGTAGCCGGCGTGCGGTACAATCACCGCCTTCGGCGTGCCATGCGGCAACGGGGTCGCTTCCTGCGGCAACGAGGCCGAGGCTGTCGCTCCTGCGTCCGTGCCCGTGACCGGGGATTTTGCCGCGCTCGCCGTCACAGGCGCGCCGGCATCCGCGCCGGCGAGCTTCGCGATGAGTTCGCGCCCGTACTCGAGTTGACGGTCGAGCATCCGCTTCAGCACCACGCGGTCGGCCGGGTAGAACGCGCCCGCCACCGCCGCCGGACGGATACGATTCGCTTGTGCTTTCGACACTTTCGGCTGTGTCATATCGACCACCCCCATCCCATTCTATGTTCGTCGGGGTGGTTTTTCTCCGGACAGTGCGTCCGGGCGCTTCGTGCCGAAGCCGCCGCGGAGTATATCGCTTCCTCGACCGCCATGGTCGCAACGGGAGGAGCGAAGAGGAATCGGAAGAATCTTCGGTGCGGGCCGAGAGGGGGCAGGTATCGTGCATGGTTCTGCTGTGTACGTGCATGGTTCTGCTGTGTACGTGCATGGTTTTGCTACGAACGTGCATGGTGCTGCGACGAATGTGCATGGTTCATAGCCGAACCTGTAGGATTCCGGGATGAACCTGTGCGGCATGGCCCTGAAGATCCGACGAAAGGTCTGATGAGCCGACACCTATTTCGGCGGAATTCCGGGCTTTTCCGTTGCTCATTCCGTGCCGGGAACGGCGGTCTTCAGCACCACACCCTACACGTTGGCACATGCGAGCTACACATCACCGGCTGAATCATGCACATTGATGCTCGAACCATACACATTCGCCTCTCGACCATGCACATCACCACCTCGACCATGCACATTCGCGTGATGCATTCACGTGACGATTGGCGCTTGGCCCCGTCGGTCCCTACCGCAGCTGGCTGATGCGGACGGCGAGGGTCCGCATCGTCCGCAGGCTCGCCTCGTAGCGGGCGGCCGCCACGATGAGCACCACGCCGCCGATCAGCAGCCACACCCACCAGAACTGGCGGGAGAACACGGCCAGCCACGGCCACAGCACGGTGATCATGTGCACCACCAGCACCGCCGTGCCATAAATGAGCGGTGCCTGAAGCCCGCGCAGCGCACCCCACAGCAGCATGCCCAGCGCGATGCCGAACAGGATGAGCGCCCTCGGGAACGACAGCGGCGAAGTCCAGCTCACCAGCAGCGACGGCACCGTGAGCAGGGTGAGCGCCGGCCACAGGGCCGTCCAACTGCGTATGCGCGGCCACACCATCAGCCAGCGGACTCCGACGGCCAACGCTCCCATGCCGATCGCCCCGCAGATGAGGTCGGCCGGCATGTACGGCCGTGGCGCAATCAGCGTGTTGAGGAGCAGGAACACGGTCGCCAGCGCGGCGAACGCCGTGACGATCGCGCCGGCCACGTCCACGCCCCGCGCCTTCGTCACGATCACTGGCTGCTGGGGTTGCGGGGGTTGCGGGGGTATCACCGGCGTGCGCGGTGCGGGCATCTGCGGCTGTGGAGCCGGCATCGGAGGCGTATTCGGCATCGGGACCGGCGCCTGAACCGGCATCGGAGCCACCGGTGCCGTCGAAGACGGGGATGGTGCCGGTTGCGGTGATGCCATCGGTTGCGCCGGTGCAGCCGGTCGTCCATATCCGGGATGATTCGCGGAAGCGAAGCCGGATTCGACCGGATACGGTTCGACCGGATACGGTCCGACCGGATACGGTTCTGTCGGATATGAGCCCGCCGGATACGGTGCCGCCTGATATGGCCCGACCGGATGCGGCTGTACCGGATAAGGCTGTACCGGATAAGGCTGCACCGGATAAGGCCCCGCCGGATGTACGGCCGCCGGATAGTGGTTTGTCGGATAGGGATTCGCCGGATACACGGGGTATCGCGAAGCGGGAACCCCAGCGCCGGGAACCCCCGGAACAGGAGGCGCCGCGACCGGAGGCGCCGTCACCGCGCCGGCCGTCGGTCCTGGGGCCGGAATCCCCGTCATCGCACCAACCGCCGGTCCCGCAACCGCCGGTCCCGCCGTCGGCGCGGGCCCGACCGGCCTCGCCCCGATCATCTCCAGACCGCCTGTCACTATCTCCCTCCGCACCCGTTCGAGCCTGCGCGTCGGCCGGGCCGCACGCATCCACGCGCATCCCGTCGCGGCCAGCAGCCCCACGAACGCCGCCATCGCCGTCACAAGCGCCGGAATCCCGTCGCGTCCGAATTCGCCGCACACCATGATGAGCAGCACGATCGCGCCGTTCAACGCGGCCGCCACCCGTTCCGCCAGACTCACGACCGGCCTGCCGCCAGCCTTCTCGGCAGTTGCGCCTTTCCCGGTCGTATCCTTCCCGGTCGCGTCAGTCCCGTTCACATCCTTCCCGGCCGCCGGCAGACCCGCCCCAGCCGCTTCCGTCCCGGCGCTCGCGCCCGCCTCAAGCGCGCCCGCCTCAAGCTCAGACGTATCCTCCTCCCGCGGCCCCGGCATCACGCACGCGGCGATCGCCGCCGCCGAGGCCACGAGGATCGCCGGCAGATACGCCCACATGCGCCGGGTCTCCGACGGCATGGTCAGCGGGAACAAGCGCAGGACCAGCGTGGTCGAGACCGCCAGCACCCAGATGATCGCGCTGACCGGCACGAACCGCAGTCCGGTCGGCAGTGGACGCCCGTCGCGCACCGACGGACGGACGTACGTGACGGCGAGCACGCCCATCCACGCGCCGACCATGACGGGCAGCAGCGCGGCCGACACCCACAGCAGGTGCCCGTAGTCGGTGGCCATCGCGAATTCGATCGACCCGAAGACGAGAATCACCGTGGCGACGACGAGCGCGGCGATCGCCTCGAAGTCGGGGATGGCCCGTCGCGCGTCGGCGGGCAACGTGACGGCGAGCAGCGTCGCCGTCACGCCCGCGAGCGCGCATTGGACGACGATGCGTTGCGGATCGTCGTCGATGGGCAGCGCGTACGCCATCATCAGCGCGGCGAACGGCATCGCGAACACGGCGTACAGCGAGTACGCGCGCAGCGGCGGCATTCCGCCGGGCAGCGGAATGCGCCGCAGTCCGAGCCCCGCCGCCGCGACGACGAACAGCATCGCGCCGCAGATGAACGATGCGGGTTTGCCGGCGATGTGCGGTTCGTTGATCGTGGAGACGAGGATCGCGCCGATGGCGAGCGCGATGAGTCCCGCCCATGCGAGGCCTTCCGCGGTGACGCGTAGCCGCGGCGTGAGCGCGACGGCCACGCCGACGGCGATCGCGCCTACCGCGCTCACGCACGCGGCGCGACCCACGTCGCCGAGCAGTCCGTAGGCGAACCATGCGAACGCGAACACGGCGATGACGACGAGTGCGACGCCGAGCGCGAGCAGCAGCGTCTGCACGGTGGACCGGTGCGGCGGTTGCGCGGTGGACCGGTGCGGCGGTTGCGCGGTGGACCGGTGCGGCGGTTGCGCGGTCGCGCCCGTTCGCGCGGTTGATTGCGGTGATTGCGACGATTGTGGTGATTGTGGTGGCTGCGTCGATGTCGGAGTCGATGATGCCGGTGATTGCGGTGATGCCGGTTGTGGTGGTTGCTGTTGCGTCATTGCTCGTCCCCTTCGTATGTCCCCGTCCATTCTCCCACGTGGCTGACGAAATTCCAAGATTCGTCACGGCCCGCTGCCAGCCCTATGCCGCATGGTGCCAATGCCGATGCCGGTATCGCTGCTGCTGCCAGTGTTGGTGCCAGTGTTGGTGCCGCTGCCGGTCCGGCCCCCGGAATCGACCGCTCCTATCGTTTCGGCGCAACTTTTCCCGGAGATATGCGGCTTCGTCCGGGAATAGTTGTGCTGAGCCCGTGTCAGTGCAAGGATTCCCGGCCGACGCGGTGATTTTCCGGGATTCTTTGCGCTGGGACGTCGTCAGCGCGAGGATTCCCGGATGAGTGGGCTGATTTCCGGGAATAGTCGCGCTGAAGGGTGGTGGGACATGAGGTGCCGGGGCTGCATCGGGTGGTTTGGCGTTGTTGGATGATTCGGAGTTGCGGTCGAACCGGTGTCATCGGTTGGTTTGGTGTTATCGGTCGAATCGGTGCCGTCGGCTGGTTCGGTGTTGTCGTCGGTGTTGTCGGTTGATTTGAATATCGTGGAGCGCATGACTTCCAATACCCTTCGTATGTCCACCCTGTTCCTGCGCACGTTGCGCGAGGACCCCGCCGACGCCGACGTCGATTCGGCGAAGCTGTTGCAGCGCGCCGGCTACATCCGCAAGGCCGCCCCCGGCATCTGGACCTGGCTGCCGCTGGGCCTGAAGGTCCTCAACAAGATCGAGGAGATCATCCGCGAGGAGATGGCCGGCATCGGTGCCCAGGAGGTGCACTTCCCGGCCCTGCTGCCGCGCGAACCGTACGAGGCCACCCACCGCTGGGAGGAGTACGGCGACAACATCTTCCGTCTCAAGGACCGCCACAAGGCCGACTACCTGCTGGCCCCCACGCACGAGGAGATGTTCACGCTCCTCGTCAAGGACATGTACTCGTCCTACAAGGACCTGCCGGTCGTCCTCTACCAGATCCAGACCAAGTACCGCGACGAGTTCCGTCCGCGCGCCGGCCTGATCCGCGGCCGTGAGTTCGTCATGAAGGACGCCTACTCGTTCAACATCGACGAGGAGGGCCTGAAGAAGGCGTACTACGACGAGCGCGGCGCCTACGAGCGCGTCTTCCAGCGTCTCGACCTCAAGTACGTGCCGGTGTTCGCGATGTCCGGCCCGATGGGCGGCTCCGCGTCCGAGGAGTTCCTTGCCCCGATGCCGATCGGCGAGGACACGTTCGCGCTCGCCCCGTCCGGCAAGGCGTGGAACGTGGAGGCGCTGCACACGCCCGAACTGCCCGAGGTCGACTGCTCCGCCACTCCGGCCGCGCACAAGGAGGCCACTCCGGACGCGAAGACCATCGACAAGATGATCGAGCGCGCCGACGCCGACCATCCGCGCGCCGACGGCCGCGGTTGGGCCGCCTCCGACATCCTCAAGAACGTGGCGATCACCGTCAAGCACCCCGAGGACGAGGACCACGACGAGCCGTGGCGCGAGGTCGTCGTCGTCGGCGTGCCCGGCGACCGCACGGTCGACATGAAGCGTCTCGAAGCGCAGTTCGCGCCCGCCGAGATCGAGGAGGCCACCGAGGACGATCTCAAGAAGCACCCGGAGCTGGTGCTCGGCTACATCGGACCGATGGTGCTCGGCCCGCAGGCCGAGAAGGCCGGTGTCGAGAACCCGTGCCGCTACTTCGTGGACGCCCACGTGGTCAAGGGCTCCGCATGGTTCACGGGCGCCGACGAGCATGAGGTCGACTACTACGATCTCGTCTACGGCCGTGACTTCGAGGCCGACGGCACCGTCGAGGCCGTCGAGGTCCGCCACGGCGACATGAGCCCGGACGGCTCCGGCCCGTTGAGCTTCGAGCGCGGCGTCGAGATCGGCCAGGTCTTCCAGCTCGGTCTCAAGTATTCGAAGGCGCTGGACCTGAAGGTCCTCGACCAGAACGGCAAGGCCGTTCCCGTGTGGATGGGCTGCTACGGCATCGGCGTCTCCCGCGTGCTCGCCTGCATCGCCGAAACGCATCACGACGAGCGTGGCCTCGCCTGGCCGAAGGTCTGCGCCCCCGCCCAGGTGCACGTGGTCGCCACCGGCAAGAACGCCGAGGCGTTCGACGGCGCGGAGAAGCTGGTCGAGGAGCTCGAGGCGAACGGCGTCGAGGTCATCTACGACGACCGCAAGAAGGTCTCCCCGGGCGTCAAGTTCAAGGACGCCGAGCTCATCGGCGTGCCCGTCATCGCCGTGGTCGGCCGCGACTTCGTCAACGACGGCACCATCGAGATCCGCGATCGCGACGGCGGGAACAAGGTGGTCGTCCCGGCCGCCGACGCCGTCAAGGAACTGCTCGAGCGCCTGTAAGCCGCGATCGTCGCGATTCATCGCAATCGTCGTGACGTCGATCACGTGACAGTGATCCGCCAAGTGCCGTGTGCCCGCCTCCCGCGGGCCACGGCACTTGTGATTAACGACGGTAACGGCGACGATGGCACCTATGATGAGGAAGACGGATAAGGAGACAACCATCATGACGAACACCCCCGGCACCCCCGCGGCCAACCCCGCGAAGACCTTCCACACGCCCCTCGTCACCCTGAACGACGGGCATCTCATCCCGCAGATCGGCCTCGGCGTCCTGCGCATCGACGACGAAGGCGTCGTGCCCGTCGTCGAAAGCGCGCTCGAAGCCGGCTACCGCCACATCGACGGCGCCGCCGGCTACAACAACGAGGCGGGCGTGGGCCGCGCGCTCGCCGCCACCGGCTACAACACGGGCGAGCAGCGCAAGAGCCTGTGGCTCACCACCAAGCTGCGCGACTCCCAGCAGGGCTACGATTCCGCGCTCAAGGCGTTCGACGACTCCCTCGCCAAACTCCAGGTCGACTACGTCGACATGTACATGATTCACTGGCCCACGCCGTTCGACTGGCGCAGCGGCGAGACGTGGAAGGCGTTCACGAAGCTGCGCGAGGAAGGCCGCGTCAAGACGCTCGGCGTGTGCAACTTCCTGCCCGAGCACCTGGAGAGACTGCACGAGGAGACCGGCGAATGGCCGGCCATCGACCAGATCGAACTGCACCCCACGTGGCAGCAGCGCGAGGTCGTCGCCTTCTGCAAGGCGCACGGCATCGCCGTCGAAGCGTATTCGCCGATGGCCCGCGGCGCCGACCTCAACGCCGGCGACGGCACGATCGAACGCATCGCCGCAGCGCACGGCGTCACGCCCGCCCAGGTGATCCTGCGCTGGCACATCGAGAACGGCACGATCATCATCCCCAAGTCCGTACACGCGGACCGTCAGCGCCAGAACCTCGACCTGTTCGGCTTCGTGCTCGAACCGGCCGAACACGCCGCGATCGACGCGCTCGACGGCCCCACCCGCGCCGGCCACGACCCCCTCACCTTCACCTACGCGTGAGCCGCCGTCATCATTCGCGCTTCCGTCGTCGCCGTTTCAGCGCGGAACGGCTCGTCGAGCGTGTGCTGATTCTCGTCATCCTCGCCGCGCTCGCCGGTGCGGCGATCGGTCTCGGTCTGCCGGAGATCAGTCCGACCGTCGCGAGCATCACCGGCGAGAGGGCGGCGACCGGACAGGCCGCTGACGTGCTCGCCACGCTCGCTGTCGACGACCAGCCGAACGCGTCCGGCTACAGCCGTGACGCGTTCGGCTACCGTGAGACCGACGATGACGGCGACGGCTGCGACATCCGCGAGGACATTCTCGCCCGCGATCTGAAGGACGTCACGTTCAAGGGCGCGACCGGCCGGTACGCGTGCACGGTCGCGTCCGGCACGCTCGACGATCCGTACACCGGCAAGACCATTCAGTTCACGCGTGGTGCGACGACGTCCGCCGCCGTGCAGATCGACCATGTGGTCGCGTTGGAGAACGCGTGGCAGTCGGGCGCGCGCGGCTGGGATACGGCGAAACGGTACCGTTACGGCAACGATCCGTACAATCTGCTCGCGGTCGACGGCCCCGCCAATCAGGAGAAGGGGTCCGCGTCCGCCGCGTACTGGCTGCCGACGAACGGCGCCTACCGCTGCGACTACGTGGCGCGGCAGATCGGCGTCAAATCGAAATACGGTCTCACCGTCACGTCCGCCGAAAAGGACGCGATGCTCGCCGTCCTCCACGCCTGCCCCGGCCAGGCAGTCCCCGCCGACCAGTGAGACGTGACTCCGGCCGGCGGGCGGTTCAGCGTTCCGGATCGTCCAGCAGCGGTGCGCGCCCCGCATCGTATTCGCGCAGCAGCCGACGCAGCAGGAACGTGGTGAAATACGGCGCGGTGAACACGTGTTCGCTGCTGCCGACATTGCCGGCGTGCAGTTTGACGCCGAACCGGATCTCCGGGTATGAATCCGAGGCGATGAGTGTGCGCATCGACTTCGCCGTGCCCTTGCGCGCCTTCACCTCGACCGGCACCAGCCATTCGTGGGTGCGTACGAAGAAGTCCTGTTCCAGCGTGGAGTCCTCCTTCTTGTAGTAGTAGAGTCCATAGCCGGATTTGCGCAATGCCTCGGCGGCGATGCTCTCGTACAACGCGCCCTTGTAGACGCCGAGGTTGCGGTTGGCGCGAAGGTCGTCGCTCGCCTCGTCGTCCAGCATGGCGACGAACAGGCCGGTGTCTCCGAAATAGAGCTTGAACTTGTTCTCGTCGTAGTTGCCTTTGAGCGGCAGTTCCGGGTAGGACAGGCAGTGACAGACGTTCACCATGCCGGATGATTCCAGCCATTCGACGCATCCACGGTAGTCCTTGAACCGGGCGCCACGCGCCACTTTGCTGATTTGGAACTTCTTGTTCTCCTTGGCAAGCTGCACGGGGATGTGGTTGAACACGTTGAGGATGCGCGCCTGGTCGAGACCGTCGGCGTATTTGCGGATGTCCTCCTGATAGTCGCCGATGAGCTGCCGTTGCATCTGCAACGTGCCTTCGAAAGTCCCGGTGCGGATGGACGAGGCGACGACCGCGGGCATGCCACCGAGCACGCAGTAGTCGAGGAACAGCGAGGAGAAGGTGTTCATCTCCACCTGGCTGAACGGCCGTGCCTCGCACAGATGGGCGAGCATGCCGTCCGCGGTGTCGTCGCCGTATCCGCGCGCCCACAGATATTCCTCGAAATCCATCGAATACATCTCGTAGTCGGTCTTGTACCCGACGCTGTTGCTTTCGATCTGCCGATACCCGATGCCGAGCATCGAACCGCTGCAGATCACGTCGAAACGCCCGTCGATCGCGAAGAACTTGAGCGTGGTCGCGATGTCCGGATGCGCCTGGATCTCATCGAAGAACAGGAGCGTTTCTCCGGGGATGAAGCGTTTCGACGGGTCGATGAGGGAGATGGCGCGGACGACGGCGTCCGCGGCGTAGCCGTCCGCCGTGATCGCGCGGTATTTCGGTTCCTCCACGAAGTTGATCTCCACGACGTTCGCGTAGTGGCTGCGTGCGAAACGACGGATCGTCTCGGTCTTGCCGACCTGACGCGGGCCTTTGATGATGAGGGGAAGCCGATGCGGATCGGATTTCCACGATTCGAGGAAACCGTCCGCGTTGCGCTTGAGATACGTCATGTTCCCCACCTTCCATGAATCGTTGCGATATGGCCGATTTTACACTTTTATGAGCGAGTTTTCTATGGTGAACAACATTTCCTGAGTGAGTTTTGCGATGATTTCACGATTTTATGAGGGATACTCCTGCGATGTATCGCATTTTATGAGGAAGATTGGTTTGGCGTGGGGCGGCAGGCGGGATGGTGGGCGGGTTGCGGCGCGCAACATGGGTGCGCTATACCGGTGTGCGGTGATTATGCGGTGACCATACGGTAATCGCGAGGGGGAGTGCGGCAAGTGCAGGATACCGGTGTTGAGAATGATGAGAATAATGATGAAGCGCGTGGCGATATGGTGCGTGGTGACGCGGTGCGTGGTGACGCTTCGCGCAAGGCGCTGAACGACGATCGCGTGGTGAGCGGCGCGGCGGCGACGAACGATCCGACCGTCGCGAACGCGCGGCGTCAGGGGCGCGGCTACGGACGCGGGCATGCGGTGCGCGCCACGCCCGACACCGCGGCCGGCAAAGGCTACGGCCGTCGGCACAGCGTCGACAAGCATCGCGACTACGTGAAGGCCGGCGGGCCGGAACGCGTCGCCTCCGAACTCGAGAAGGAACGCCAGCGGGCGCGCCACGAGGCCGGCGTCGTACGGCACGGGCACTCGCTGGCGAGCATCCTCGGCCCCGCGTTCGTGGCGGCCGTCGCCTACGTGGACCCGGGCAACGTGGCCGCGAACGTGACCTCCGGCGCGCGCTATGGGTACATGCTCATGTGGGTGCTGGTCGTCGCGAACGCGATGAGCGTGCTCATCCAATACCAGTCCGCGAAGCTCGGCATCGTCACCGGGCGCTCGCTGCCCGAACTGCTCGGCTCGCGCATGAGCGACGCCGGGCGCTTCATGTTCTTTATGCAGGCGGAGGTCATCGCCATCGCCACCGATCTGGCCGAGCTGATTGGCGGCGCCATCGCGTTGAACCTGCTGTTCGGCTTGCCGCTGTTCGCGGGAGGCGTGGTGATCGGCGCGGTGTCCACCGTGCTGCTCATGTTCGAAGGCGGTCGCACGCACCGCCTGTTCGAGAAGATGGTGATCGCGCTGCTGCTGGTCATCACGTTCGGGTTCATCGCGGGACTGTTCATCGCGCCTCCCGCGCCGGCCGACGTGCTCGGCGGCCTGATCCCGCGCTTCTCGAACCGTGATTCCGTGCTGATGGCCGCCTCGATGCTGGGCGCGACCGTCATGCCGCACGCGATCTACCTGCATTCGACATTGGTCAACGACCATTACGCGGGCGGCGAGGAACGTCCGACCACGCGCGAGCTGCTGCACGGGTCGAAGATCGACGTGTTCTGGGCGCTCGTGCTCGCCGGTACCGTGAACCTCGCGCTGCTGATCCTCGCCGCGAACTCGCTGCACGGCATGACCGGCACCGATTCGATCGAAGGCGCGCAGCATGCGATCGTGAGCGTGCTCGGCCCGGTGATCGGCACGATCTTCTCGATCGGACTGCTCGCCTCGTCGCTGAGCTCCACGTCGGTCGGCACCTACGCGGGTTCGGAGATCATGCACGGATTGCTGCGCATCAAGGCGCCGATGTGGGCGTGCCGCGTGGTCACGCTCGTGCCGGGCCTGATCGTGCTGTGGTTCGCGCCGAATCCCACCGAGGCGCTGGTCATCGGCCAGGTGATCCTCTCGATCGGCATCCCGTTCGCGATCATCCCGCTCCTGCGCTACACGCACGACCGCAAGCTGATGGGCGAGTACGTGGACGGCACGGTCAAGCACGTGATCTTCATCGCCGTGGCCGCGCTGATCGTGGCGCTCAACGTGCTGCTCATCGTGCTCACGCTGTTGGGCGTGGCGTAGCGGGGTGGGCTGGCCCCTTTCATGAGCCCCTCGGCTTGGAATTATTCGGGAATCGCATCGAGGGGCAAGATTCGGATGGCGATTCGTGCCCCTCGGTGAGGAATGGAGGATCATCCGCGCCGAGGGACAAGGATTCTTGCCTCTCGACGTCGAATTGAGCCCCATGTGTATCGAGGGACAAGAAATCCTGCCCCTCGACGAGAAATCAGGCATATTCCGCGTCGAGGGGCATGGATTTCGCGAGGCCTGCGGAATCGTGATTTCAAAAACCGCCATTTTCCAACGGTTCTTGGCTCTCCTTCACAGGCCATGGTGTTTGGGGCTTGCCCCTCGATGCCGAATCATCCGTAATCTCCATCGAGGGGCAGGAATCGTTGTCCCTCGACGACGGATCATGGCTATTCTGCGCCGAAGGGCAAGCCGAGCCTGGCCGGATGCTCGATAGGTCCTCATTCGAAAAGCAGGTCATAGCCCCAGCCATCATTCATGCCCACTCATCTCAGCACACCCGCTCACCTCAGCACTTCACTCTCACCCCACGCCAGCCCTCACCCCACACCAGCATCCACCTGCACCGGCACCTCACCGCAGCGGCTGCTCCACCGGGTGAAACGTGAACTCGGCTCCGCGCAGCATCAGCGATCGCGCGACACCGAACGCGTGTTCCGCCCGCGCATCGGCGTTGGCCATCGTCGCTCCCGTAGCGATGCGGATGATCCACCCGTGGCTGAGCAGCCGGTCGCGTTTCTCGCTGTCGCGCCGCCATTGGACTTTATCGGTGCGATGCTGGTCGCCGTCGTATTCGACGGCCACGCGCTGTTCCGGCCATGCCATGTCGAGCGTCATCGGAGCGCCGTTGGCGAACACCATGCCGGGCACCGTGTATCCCGTGACCGGGCGCGGGATGCCGTGCCGTATCAGGGCGAGCCGGTTGCGGGTCTCCATCGGCGAATCCACGCCGGCCATGATGTGTCGGCCTGCCGCGATGCACGCGCGTTTGCCTCGGAACGTCGGCAGTTCCGCGGCGAACGTGGCGAGGCCGTCGCGTATCTGGGTTGCGGTGCGTCCGTGATGTAATGAGGATTGCCGTGCGATCGCGGTGACGATCGCGTCGCCGAGCGCGATCAGTTCCTCGAACGGCAGGTGCGACGCGAGCTGCGCCCACGTGTGCGTCAGGTCCAATGCGTAGACGTGTCGGTTGACGCGTACCGGTTCGGCGTCGCCGAGCGCCCGCCAGACGTGTGGTTGCGTCGGGATGCCGCGTTTGCGTGTGCGGCGTTGTTTGGTGCTGGACACGGTGTGGAGGAGTGACGTGTCGAGGTCGCATGTGGCGGGAATCGGCACGGATTGGAGCATGAGCGAGGTGGTCATGCCGAACATCAGTTGGCGGCCGGCCGCCGTCGCCGCTTCGGTGCAGCGGCGTACGGCGTCGCGCCGCCGTTGCGCGAGATCGTCCGTCATGGTCGTCGCCGTGCCGCCTGCAATGGTGTGGTCCGTTCCGTTCATGGGTTCGACGGTAACGATGCGGGGGAGTGCGGCGCAAGCGTGCTCGGCAATGTGGTCGGAGCCCCCGTGAATCTTCACATTTGTGGGATTGCCAAAGGGGTCGGCGTTTCGCGCTTGGCCGGGTGGGTTCGCGATGGGTGCGATGATGTGTGGGGAACGTCGGTATTGCAACGGTTCGATATGTGATTGTCTGATTATGTGAGATGACGTCCGATGGATGGCAGCGTTGCCAAAAAGTGGACCTACGCGGGCGGCATTTCGTGCGGATGCGTTATTTTCGGTCGTCATGGAACGCCACGGTGATTGTGAAACCGGTTGCGGCTGGAAATCACCGTGACGGTGCCATGACGCGGTGCGTCCACCAATGAAGTATCCAGGTGCGGGCGGTTTGCATGGTCCGCGCCATGAGGAGGAAAACATGAAGAACCTACGAACAAGGGGCAGCGTCGCCGCGGCGATCGTAGCCGCCGCCGCGATGGTCCTATCGACCTTCGCCATCGCCCCGGCCTATGCCGCGGATAGCGTGTGCGACGTTTCTACGCAGAAGTCGTTTGAAAAAGCTCTCAACGGCACGTGCTCGACCATCGTCATTGCCGGCGATCATGGTACCGACAATGAGGTGCTGGCTTTCAATTATGGTCCGGAATTGATTACAGCCGGTGTGTTGTGGGGCAACACTCTTACTGGTTATGGCAAAGTTGCTACGGAGAAAGTAACGCGTGACGTCACTATCACGACCGCAGAAGATGGCAACGATGTAATCATGCGCAATGTGCAGTTCGATGTGCAATCGGGAGCGCACCTTACTTTTGCGGGCAAAGTGGTGTTGGACGATGCGGAACTTGCGGGAATCAGTATTGGGGGCCTTATCGGTCTCGGAACCAGCGGTACTCCTGCGGGTATTGATTACGGTGTCAGGGTTGCAGGTAACGCCACGTTCACCATGAACGACTTCTCCCGTATGGCGGTCGGTGCCGGCAACAGGACCAGTCAGGCGAATCGTGGTATCGTGCTTACCGGCAGTGGCGCTACTGTGAATCTCAACAGCACTGGCACCTACACGCAGAAGGGTCGTGCCGGCTTGGCCGCTATTGACCTTTCGGGGTTGGGTTTCCTAGGTGATCTCGTAGACACGCTCCTGGACCCGGTTCTTGGATTGCTCTCCTTTGACCGTACCGTCGACTACCCCACCGTGTGGGGCCGTGACGCAGCTGTGTACTCCGTGCCAGGTGCTGACACCACCATCAACATCACCAACGGCTCCTACTCGAACCAGAAGGACACCGAGGTGACCGGCACTCACGTGCTCAATGGTGCCGTTTCTACCTCCGGCACCGTCAACATCGGCGGTGAAGGCAATGCCGTGCAAATCAGCAGCACCAAGATCGGCAATGCCGTCGACAGCGAGCATAACGGTGTGTACACCGGCGGTACGCTCAACATCGACAATTCCGCGGCGCTGCTCAATCCCGGCACCGAGACGGACTCCAGTGCTCGCAAGAGCACTGACAGCTATGCTGTGGAACTTCGTGGCTCTGCCGTGATGAACCTTGTCAAGGGTACGGTCACGGACACCATTGACCGTTCCACTCTCACCACCAAGGGTACTCCGAAGGTCATCGAGTCCGAGCAGAATTCCAAGGTGAACATCCTTGCTTCCAAGCAGGGTGACGCGAACATCACCGCGAACGGCAGCTATTGGATCGAGCAGGTGCAGAAGCAGGGCGACAACACGTTTGCCGCTCAGGTGAACTCTACTGCGTCCACCACGCTGAACGATCCGGCTGGCGCCGACAACTATGAGTTGTGGACCAGCGGCGCGCAGTCCAGCGACAACGCGCTCACCCAGCTTGGGAACCTGCTGACCGCCGAGACCGCGGGCTCCACTCCGGCCGCTGCCAAGCTGAATGATTCCACCTACAAGGACGGCAAGCTCACCGCCGACTATGCCGACGCCACCAACCAGGCGATTTACGGGCGTAAGGTCATCTCCGACGGTTCCACGAGCGTCAGCCCGTTCCAGACGGTGAACATCTCCAAGGATAAGACCAAGGTCGGCGGCACCGTCACCCTGTATGGTGCGCCGTGGACCGGCACCTACACGCCGGGTGACTCCGCGCCGACCAAGGATGGCCAGCTGTTCGCCGGCTGGTATACCAGCCAGTCCCAGTGGGAGGCCGAGGACACCATTCAGGGTGAGTCGCTGAACAGCGGTACCACCGTTGATGCCGACGGCAACCAGCCGAAGCATCACGTGTGGGATGCGGGCTCCAAGTCTTGGAACGACACGATCGTTCTGGACAAGAGCAGCTACTCCGGTTCTCTCTACCCGCACTTCGTCGGGTCCAAGACCATCAAGGTGACTGGTCAGACTGCGTCCGCCAGCAAGGGTGACGGCTATCGCAATGTGCGTCTGCTGGCCGGCTTGGACAGCTACAACTTCAAGGGCGTCACGTTCGCGGTGATCTACAAGGGTTCGATCAAGGGCCTGTACAGTCACACCGCCTACGACTATGTGACGGAGAACGGCGAGAAGAAGGCGTTCGCTCTGAACCCGGCGTATATCGACGACCATAAAGACACGTCGAAGACGCCGACGTACACGGCGAAGGCCGCTCAGGACCAGGCCCGCTATCTGGCGACCGGCGTCATTTCGAATGTGCCGCTTGGTTCGACGTTCACCGTCGCTCCGAAGTGGACGACGCTTGACGGCACGGTCGTCAAGGGCGCCCGTCAGACGGTCACCCTGAGCCAGGACGGCAAGCTCACCATCGAGTGAGTCATAATCCGACAACTGCAAACAAGCAAAGTAGAAATACCGACAAAAGGAAACGAATATGAAGCCTTATGAGAAGCCGGAACTGGAGATTATCCAGCTGGTCGGTACTGACATCGTGTGCGAGTCGAACATGGGCGGCGGCGGTGACGCCGGCGGCGATAACGGCGGCATCGACTGGGGTGATGGCGACGGCAGCGGCGACCTCGACTGGGGCGACCTGTCCTGAGCCCATGCGTCCACGCCCGTGAGTTGACGGGCGTAGCGCGGTGGTCGGCTTCAGTGCCGTAAGCGGGGTGCGGCGACGTGAGTGGTCACGTCGCCGCGCCCCGCGTTTGTTGTATCAGCGATGATGCCGTTCGCGTGTGATGACGCGGGACGATGGCCGTCGGCGTTTCTCTCGCGGTTAATTCTTGATGAATATCGAACGTTCGCGTGCGATATGGTCGAGAATGCCCGGTATTGCAACGATTTCGGAGTGATTGACCAAATACGCGGAGCACGCTTTCGGGCGGATTTCGGCATGATGACGTGCGATATCCGACCAAATTTGTGGACGATGTCCCATTATGCGGTGAGGGGGAGGGCTACGTTGAATAGCAGGGGATGCCGCAGGGGACACGTGTAGGAAGTAAGGAGCGCGGCCACCGTACCGGCATCCGCCGATGAAGTTGCAGACGCGGCGGATTAGGCCGCGTCGGGAAGAGAGCAATCATGAGGAATCTACATATGAGGGGTGGCGCAGCAGCAGCCATCGTGGCCGCCGCCGCGATGGTCCTCTCCACCATCGCCATAGCCCCCGCCAACGCCGCGGATACAAATTCGTGCCCGGCATATGACCAAAAGTCTTTTTAACACTTGCATCACAAATGGCAATTCAGAAATATTTATAACTGATTCAAATGTCATTAAGTTTAACGAGACAAGTGAGCATACTCTATTAAGCGCTGGTGTAACAAGCTATGACGGATATGCGGAACCGGCATCGTACAAACTGGGGCATGATGGAGTTTCGACGTCGTTAACGATTACGGCTGCTGATACTGCTATTTTGCGTAATGTTGTTTTTTCGATTCCTGATGGCACTTCTTTGACCTTGGCTGGAAAAGTCGTTCTTGACGATGTCAATCTTGCTGGAATCAACCTCTTGAATGTGGCTGGTCTTACTGGTCTTCGTAATTACGCTGGTATCCCTAGTGCGATTACGGTTGATGGTGGAGATTTTGACTTGACCGGTAACTCTCATGTGGTATCTGGGGCTAGTGGAGCGAACACGAAGCAGTATGCAATTCGTGTCACGCAAGGCGGTTTTACCGTTAATCTGAATAGCTCGGGATATTATGAACGTACGGATAACTTGGGTCTTGATATTAAAATCAATTTAACTCGTACAGGCATTTGGCTTGTTGATGAATTGATCAACGCAGTCGATGAGGTTATTAAGGACCTTTTGACAACAGAGCGTAGTACCACTTATCCGACCATATGGGGTCGCGACGCCGCCGTCTACTCCGATTCCGGCGTTGCTTCGACCATCAATATCTCGAACGGCTCCTATTCCGCCAATGGGAGCAACAATGCTCTGGTCTTGGGCAAGGGTGCTACGGCGAATATCGTTGGTGGCAGCATCAGCGATGACAACAAGAACGGCAATGCCATTGCTTCGGAGTCCGGTTCCGCGGTGAACATCCTCGCTCAGGAGCAGGGAAGCTTGCAGATTGGTGAAGGCAGCAGCAAGGAGTACTACATCGGGCAGGCGCAGCAGAGTGGCAACACCTTCTCCGCGAATGTGAATCCGGCTGCCACTGCCACGTCTTCCGCGGATGAGAGTGAATACAACTTGTGGCTCGGCGATGCTTCTCAGAGTGATAATCTGCTGGAGCAGCTTGGCAATCTCGTCAACGATTCCAAGCGCACCAAGCTGGACACCACCTACACGAACAATGGCGAGACGATGACCGCGCTCGCTTCGGCCGCCACCACCAAGGCCATCTACGGCCGGAAGGTCCTCACCTCCGGTACGAGCGCGGCTCCGTTCACGGCTGCAAACGGCACCACCACCGGTACCGTCACCCTGTATGGCAGGCCGTGGGTCGGTACTCGACAGCTTGATAGCACCGCGCCGACCGTGACCGGCAAGCTGTTCGCCGGCTGGTACACCAGCCAGTCCGCGTTTAAGACGGAAGATAAAGTCCAGAATTCTGTGGACGGTACGAACCACCACGTGTGGGATCCCACGGCCGCTGGTTTTGAGGGCGTGGTGCCTGGCACCGGCATCGTCGTGAGTAGAACCGCCTATTCGGGTTCCCTGTATTCGCACTTCGTCGGGGATGGTACAATCACCACCCACGCGCAGTTCTCCAAGCCTGTTGACGGCAAGCGTGATGTCCGTCTGATTTCCGGTCTCGACAGTTACAATTACGGATCCTTCCTCTTCATCATCAAGTCGGGCAAGAAGAGCATCGTGCTTGATACGAAGAAGAAGGTCTACAACTACGTGAAGGGAACGGACGCGGCAGGTGAGGATGTCTCGTACACGACTGCTGGTAATCCTAAGTATGGAAGCGATAGCGGTTATACGAAACTCAATCAGGGTGACGCAAGGTATCTCACCACCGCTGTCATTACAGGTGTTCCGGCCGGTACCACGTTTACTGTGATTCCGCAGTGGCGTACGCTTGACGGTACTGCCGTCAGAGGCGCCGCCCAAACGGTGACCGTGCCCACTGCCACTGCCGAATGATTGATGAGGAAAGAAGAAGATCATGAAGGAATATGAGAAGCCTGAACTGGAAGCCATTCTGGTGTCCGGCACCGATATCGTCTGCGACTCCAACATGACTGGTTGCGAAAGCCCGGATGATCCCGAGTGCAGCACTGATAACGGTGGCGGCGACATCGACTTCGGTGACCTCTCCGGTGCCAGCACCCTCAACTGAGGCGGTAGGAGTTCGGTAGTATGCCTCAGCATGACGGACACGGCGCTTCTGCGTCGTCCTCTGCCTTCCCGCGCAAGCGGGTCATCGCGATCGTCGCGGCCATCGTCATCATCGTCGTGGTCGCGGCGATCGCCGCGTTCGCCGTCTCCTCCGGGAACAAGACGAACGGCAACACCGGTACCTCCGGTACGAGCACCAGCGTCAACAAGGAGTCCACGTCGAAGTCGAAATCCGGCTCCGGCAACTCCGACAGCGGCGAACCCACGTTGGACTTCTCCGAACTGGAGAACTCCGACGGGTCCGATTCGCAGGATTCCAGCGGGGATTCGTCCGGTGACGGCTCGTCCTCGCAGGGGATGACGCCGGCCGAGCATCCGGATTCGGATTCGGATAATTATGGGCCGATTTATGAGCTGAGTGGGAATTAAGAGGCGGCTGACGTAGCGGTTTGAAAATGTTGCGTTCCAGCTAGCTTGTCTTGGGTTTCTCTCCCTCAGTCGGCTTCGCCGACAGCTCCCTCATCAGAGGGAGCCGAATTTGGCGAAGGCTCGTATCTGCATGAATGTGCGGATACGAGCCTTTTTGTTTTAGAATGCGGGGGTGAGTGAATTTTGTATGCGGGTGGCTGGGGTGACGGTGGCGGTGCGGTCGATGCATGATCGGATTCGCCGTCAGGCCGCCGACTATCTCATCGAATCGCACGGATTCGAACGCGACGCCGCGTCGGCCGACCTCGCCATCGTCACCACGCAATCGGACATCGACCATGAGCGCACCGTCGGCGACCCCGGCGACTGGCGCGACGACTATCTCGAAACCCTCGCCGTATTCCGCAGGATCGCCGAATACGCGCCCCTGCACGACCGGCTCGTCTTCCATGGCGCGACCATCGCGATGGACGGACGCGCCTACATCTTCACCGCGCCCAGCGGCACCGGCAAAAGCACGCACATCAGCCTGTGGCGACGCGTGTTCGGCGACCGCGTGCAGATCGTCAACGGCGACAAACCGATTCTGCGCATCGAACGCGGCGGCGACGCCGGCACCGCGACGCCGCGCGTCATCGCGTACGGCACGCCGTGGGCGGGCAAGGAAGGCTGGCAGCGCAACGTGGGCGCGCCTCTCGCCGGCGTCTGCGTCGTGACGCGCGCCACCGGCGGTGGCCCCGTCAACGAGGCGGACCGCGGCGCGGCGGCGATTCCCGCCGACGCCGCGCCGGTCCGTTTCCTCGACGACGACGGCGTGGCGAACACGTGCGTCCGTCTCGATGCCGCCGCCTCGTTGCCGTACGTCGCGCGACAGACCTACATGCCCGCCGACTCGGCGGCCGCGCTCGGCACGCTCGGTCTGCTCGACGCGCTGCTCGCCGCCGTGCCCGTCTACCGCCTCTCCTGCACGATCAGCGAGGCCGCCGTCCGCGCCAGCTCGACCGCCCTCCTCGGCGGCGAGTGACGATTGGCGCGCGGCGTAGCCGACGGACGACACGGATTTGCGAACGATGTCAGCCTGTGGACGATTCGGGTGCATGGCTGTTCCCTTGTTAACGGGTGGGTGTTAGACTCCCCGGTAGAGGAAGAACGATGGACGCCCGTGCAGTGTAGGACATGCACCATGATTCCCACGATGAATCGGCAGAATGACTGACCGAGAACGAAGGTGAAAGATGACAGTGAAGAACATGAAGAAGGGAATCGGCGCGGTAGCTGGCCTCGCCATGGTAGCGGCCCTGTTTGCCGCCGCCCCGGCCGCCTACGCCGCGGATGGTGACAATACTGCTGCTGATGGTTACGTGGCCGAGGTTATTCGTAAGGATACCGGCAATAAAATCGAAAACGGCGATTTCACCACGTTGCAGGATGCTGTTTCCGCGGCATGGGGTGGGAATTCCACCGTCAGGCTGCTGAAGAACGTTGAAGTGAACCAGGTCTACCTGAACAACAAGGCCATCGATCTGGATCTCAACGGATACAGCATCACCGCGCCCGCGGAGACCCCGGCGCTCGCCGTCGGCGGCGCGAATGGCGCCCTGACCATTAAGGACACGTCCGCCAAGAAGACAGGCACCGTTACCGGTGGCCCGGCGGTTCAGGTGAACGATACCGCGAAGCTGACCATCGAAAGCGGCAACTTCGACGGTCTGACGACGTGGAAGAGCGCCACCAAGGCCGATGAGAGCGTCGCCTACGCCATCAAGGTCGACGATGCCACCGAAGGCAACAGCGATGTCCAGGTGACCATCAACGGCGGTACCTTCGGCATCGGCGACAGCGCCAAGGATGCGAGCTCCAAGCGTCTGCTCGACCAGAACGATGCGGATACCGCCAAGGGCATCGTCCGCTACTCCGTTTCCGGCGGTACGTTCGACGGCACCGGCTGGGCCAACACGGCGTACGCCAACCCGGCGAATGGCGACAAGTGGGGCACGAAGTCCTACGTGAAGGACGGCTACCAGTCCGTCAACGCCGTGGATACCAACAACGGCAAGTCGGCCGTCAATGCCGCCAAGTTCGTGGTCGTCCCGCAGTCGTCCGACTTCTTCGCGTTCAACGGCGCCTCTCTGCGCAACTCGAACAACGGCAACGCCGCGACCACCGAACTTCGCTTCCGTTACCGCCTGACCAAGGTCGACGGCTTCAGCGACTATGCGTGGGGCTGGGACTACGGTACCGGCGCGACCTATGACGCTTCGAAGCGTCTCCCGCTGACCCTTGCCGGCAGCAAGTACATCGAGTCCGATGACGGTTCGTACGCCACCAGCCTGCTGCTGCCCTCCATCCCGGCGAAGAACTACAATGACCAGGTGGTCTCCCGGTTCTATGTCCAGTTCAAGACCGCGGACGGCACCACCGCCCGCGTGGAGGACGGTGTCCAGTACCGTTCGGTCAACATGGTAATCAACGCCATCCTCTCCGACCAGAACGCGTCCCGGACGGACAAGGCCTACGCTCAGGCCCTTCAGGATGCGTACAAGGAAGCCACCAACGCGACTAAGTGAGGCATGATTATGGAAAAGATGCAATACGAGAAGCCGTGGCTGCGCGCCACGATGTTCACCGGCCTTGACGTCATCACCACGAGCGACAACAAGGGCTGCAACCCGTTCGACCCGACCAACTGCACGACGACGCCGACCGATCCGTCGACGGCCGTCGACCCGTCCGTCACGCCCACCGCGTGACGACTGACGTCCGATGAGGCGGGGAGCATGAGCATGGCTCGTGCTCCCCGCCTTTCGCATGTCCCGTGCTAATCGCCATCAATCATCAAGGAGAGCAACGATGACGCAACCCGAATCCGGAACACATGATTCCGGGAAATCCCACGAGAAGGCGGAGCACGCCGCGCACGGCTCCCGCAAACGTGTGATCGTGCTGGCGATCGTCGCCGTCTGCGCCGTCGCCATTGCGGGAGGACTGTTCGCCTTCGCGACCTCGCACGCCGGTCGCCCCGGCGACGTGACCACCGTCTCGAACGGCACGAGCCAGCAGTCCGGCACCGACTCCACGTCGAAGTCCAAGAACACCACCACTACCGATGGCTCCGGCAACACCAGCGGCACCAACGGTGGCGCCGGTTCCAGCAGCACTGGTTCCGGCAACGGCAGCTCCACCACGGGCGGCAACGGCTCCACCGCCGACCCGGACGCGGGGGAGGACAACTCCGCCGACACGTCCCAGCTGTTCGGCGACAACGGCACCAGCGGAAGCGGCACGAACAACGGCACCTCCGGCTCGTCCGGCACCACCGACGGCGGAGACGGCGGATGGACCGGCGACTACTGATCCCGCACATGGCCCGTCACAAGGCGAACCCCGCCGGCACCCCCACGTGGCGCATCTACCGCTGGTTGCTCGGCGTCTACGGCCGCTCATCGCTCCTCGTCGCCGCGCTATGCGTGCTCCAGGCCGCGATGGCGGCCATCGCCGTCGGATATGCGCTGATGATGCGCGGCGCGATCGATGCGGCCGTCGCCCATGACGAATCCGCGTTCATCCGCGAGGCGCTGACGTTCGGCGTCGCCATCATCATCCAGATCACGCTGCGCGCCGCCAACGTCATGGTCGCCGAACGCGCCCGCGCCACGATGGACAACCGCATGCGCGCGCATGTGTTCGCCGGCATCCTCGACGCACCGCTCGCCCGCACGCAGCAATACCATTCCGGCGAGCTCATGAACCGTCTCACCTCCGACGTGACCGTCGTCTCCGGCGCGGTGACGTCGCTCGTGCCCAACGCGGTGTCGATGACGATCCGCATCGTCGGCGTCGTCGCCGTGATGATCGTGCTCGCGCCGCTGCTCACCGCGCTGTTCCTCGTCGCCGGATGCGTGATGGCGTCCGCGTCCTTCCTGCTGCGCGGCCTGCTCAAGCGCCTCCACAAGCGCGTGCAGGAGGCGGGCGGCCGCGTCCGCTCGTACATGCAGGAGGCGCTCGAATCCCTGCTCGTGATCCGTGCGTTCGGCGTCGGCGGCAAAGTGGAAACGCTCGCCGGGCGGCGCATGGACGCGCACCGGCGTGCGCGCATGCGCCGCGTCACCGTCACCGCCGTGGCGAGCACCGGCCTGTCATCCGCGATGAACCTCGGCTATCTCATCGGATTCGTCTGGTGCGGTTTCGGCATCCTGCATGGCACGCTGAGCTACGGCACGATGATGGCCGTCATCCAGCTTATCGGACAGATCCAATCGCCGTTCGCGATGATGGGCGGCATGTTCCCGCAGCACGCGGCGATGCTCGCCAGCGCGGAACGGCTCATCGAAGTCGGCGATGACGCGGCGCGCGACGCGACCGGCCTCGCGACGCGCGACGCGCACGGTGCGCACGCACCGGCGCCGCGCGAGGCCGGCGACGCGCGCGCACTGTACGCGCGCGCACGCGGCCTCAGCTTCGACCACGTCGACTTCACGTACGGGCGCAACCAGGTGCTCCGCGACTTCTCCTGTCTTATCCGCAAAGGTGACTTCGTGGCGTTCACCGGACGTTCCGGCATCGGCAAAAGCACGGTGATGAAGCTCCTGCTCGGTGCCTACGCGCCGCAGCAGGGCGCGATCGGCGTGCGCGACGATACGGGAGCGCTCGTCGCGCCCGGCGACGTGCCGCACGGCTTCTTCGCGTACGTGCCGCAAGGCAACAACCTGATGTCCGGAACGATCCGCGAGGTCGTCGCGTTCGCCGACCGCGACCCCGACCCGGCGCACATCGACGACGACCGCGTGTACGAGGCGTGCCGGATCGCCGACGCCGCGGGATTCGTCGAGAACCTGCCGGACGGCTACGAGACCCTGCTCGGCGAGCATGGCACTGGACTGTCCGAAGGGCAGATGCAGCGCATCGCCGTCGCACGTGCGCTCTACAGCGGCGCGCCCGTGCTGCTCCTCGACGAATCCACGTCCGCGTTGGATATCGCCACCGAGCACGCGATGCTCGAACGCATCCGCGCGCTGCGCGACCGCACCGTGCTCATCGTCACGCACAGGGCCGAGGTGCTGGACTACTGCGACGCTGTGGTGGAACTCGGAGCGGGAGACGGCGGGGACATCGCCGGAAAATGAACGTCCAGCGAACGTTCCGCGAACACTCGGCACCGGCGTTTCCCGGGCCCGCCCGTATTACGGGATGTGTGGAATCTGGGTAGATGGTGCTGGTAAGCTGAGCGTCAGTGGCATCTCCTGACGGAGTCGTGCCGGGAGAGAACAAGGAAAACGAGGTTCGGACAGTGGTGTTGTCAGGTCAAACAGGTGTGGGAACCAGTGCCGCCCCAGCGGCCGGAGGCCCGGTACAGCTCGCCGATACCCGCCAGCTGCAGCTGACGCGCGTCCTGTACTGGCGCTTCTTCGTCAACTTGGCATTGGCGCTCGTCGACGCGGCCGTGTTCCTCGTCGTCGCCACCACCGTGATCATGCTGTGGCAGCCGACTGATGGGTTCGTCTCCGACCGCTTCGGCTTCGACGTCAACCTGACCGTGTACCTCATCATCGCGGCGATCGTCTACGTCAGCTGCCTCAACACGATGGGCGTCTACCACCGCCACGTGATGGGCGACGGCTACCAGCTCAACTCGTTGCTGTTCCTCGGCACCATCCAGGCATGGGTCATTCTGTGCGCGATCAACTACGTGCTCGACGTGGATGTGTGGTTCAGCACCACGCTCGTGCTGCTCCTGCCCGTGTGGGTGTTCGCGATGATCGAACGCTACATCGCGCGACTGTTCATCACGCGCAGTAGGCAGAAGGGCGGCTATGCGTACGGCACCGTGATCGTCGGCTCGCCGCACGGCATCGGCCGCATGCTCCGGTTCCTCGCCAAGAGGGAACAGCTCAACTACCGGCCCGTCGCCGTGTGCCCGATCCTCCTCGACAAGGAGACCGGCACCATCCTCCCCGACCACGACCACGAGGCGATCGACCGCGAGGTGTTCGCCAACTGGGGCTCCCGCCTGCCCGTGCTCGAATACGACGACCACTCGCTCGCCGAGCGCATGGTCGGCATGAACGCGCAGACCGTGATGGTGACCGACGTGCTGCGCCGATTCTCCGACAACTTCAACATCTTCTCCGTGCGCATGGAATCGCTCGGCCTCGAGACCGCGCTCGTCGCCTCCGCCGCCGACACCACCAACCACGAGATCCAGGTGCGCTCCATCCAAGGCACGACGATCATCACGCAACGCCTCGCCCAGTACGGCCCGGCCACCACGATCGTCAAGCGCGCGTTCGACCTGATCGTCTCGACGCTCGCGATTCTGTGCTCGCTCATCATCACGTTGCCCGTCGCGATCGCCATCAAGGTGACCGACGGCGGCCCCGTGTTCTACTCGCAGGAGCGCATCGGCTTGCGCGGCAAGCCGTTCCGCATGCTCAAGTTCCGTTCCATGGTGGTCAACGCCGACGAGCTCAAGGCGAAGCTCGCCGAGGAAAGCGGCCAGGAGGACCGCTTCATCTTCAAGATGAAGGACGATCCGCGCATCACCAAGGTGGGCCATTTCATCCGCCGCTTCTCCATTGACGAGCTGCCGCAGTTCCTCAACGTGTTCAGGGGCGACATGTCCGTCGTGGGCCCGCGCCCGCCGCTGCCTGAGGAGTACGAGCGCTACAACAAGCTGTACGCGACGCGCATGCTCGTCAAGCCCGGCATCACCGGCCCGTGGCAGGTGTCCGGCCGTTCCGACCTGACCGCCGAGGAGAGCGAGGCGCTCGACGTGGCGTACGTGCAGAACTGGTCGATTCTGGGCGACATCGTGCTCATGTTCCGCACGGTAGGCGCCGTGCTCAGCCACAAGGGCGCGTACTGAGTTTCCGACGCACACGGTGCGTGCATGTGGGGTCGGCCCCCTCTGCCGAGGGGGCTGTCCGCGAAGCGGACTGGGGGAGAGTCTCGTTGGCCCGTCGCGACCCGTACGACAATGTGGACGGAGCCCCGGTTTGTGCCTACCGGAACAGAGGGATTGACCCGAGAAGGAAATCCTCCAACGGTGTCTCGTATGAACCGACGACAATGGTGTGAGTGCCGGGATATCGGCTACAGAATGCGTCAAGGCCATCGAGCTTACGGATACGGCCGCTTTTCACTTCGATGGCGGTGCGGCTTGCTCCGCTGGTGATGACGAAATCGACCTCACGGTTGCTGGTGTCGCGCCACCAGTTGACCTCGAAACCTTCCCGTGCGGCACGTCTCAGCAGGTATGCGCCAATGGCGCTTTCGACGAGGTGCCCCCGTCTAGTGTGATCCGACAGCAACAGACTGCGATTCGGCCCATAGGATGCAGTCATCAATGAGGTGTCGTGCACGGCCAAACGCGGTGACGATGCTCGCTTTCGGATGGCCTGGTCGCTGTATTTCTGAATACCGCTGAGTAGCCCTGCGTCGGACAGGACATCAAGGTAGTGGGCGATGGTGGTGGTGTTGCCGGCATCGTCGAGTTGACCCATGATTTTGCGATAGGAAATCTCCTGCGCGGAATACGCCGCCCCCAATGAGAACAATGACTTCATCAGTGCGGGCTTGGTGATGCGTTCGAGGCCTATCACGTCATTGAGGATGCTGGGGTTGATAATCGAATCGGTCATGTACGACAGCCATCGTTCCTGGTCGTCGCGCAACGGCAGGGTTTGCGCTCCCGCATGGCGAGCAATCTGACCTCGTCCCATTCCCTGCGCAGCCATTCTCTGGGCATGGTCAGTTCCTGAGATACGCGGGAGAAGCGATATGGCAGATCGTTTTTTTTTCAAAGCTTGGCGTACTGCGGTGGTTTTCCCGGTTTGCCGGGGTCCGACTACCACCTGTATGAATCGTCTCGGTTCGTTCATCCGACTGACGAGGCTGTTGAGTATTTTTGCTCAATGACTGAGCAAAAATACTCAACAGCCATGCAATCCTGTGATTCTCGGCCCGCCTGCCATGAATCACAGTGTCGTTGGTGCTCATGGATTCACCGTATGAGGCCGCGCATCCCCGTCGCAACCCGTACCGGCAATGTGGACAGAGCCCTCGGGAACCTTCGCCAATCGCACCGGTATGAGCCGTGACGTAGAGTGATGGCATGCTTATCAGATTCGCGGTTTCGAATTTCCGGTCCATAGACGAGCGCATGGAGCTGTCCATGGTTTCGGCCGACGAGAACGCCGAATCCCCGCTGTATCAGAAGTCTTTGGGTGTGGGACTTCTGCCGGAGGCGGCCATATACGGTGCCAACGCCTCGGGCAAGTCGAATGTGCTGCTTTCGCTCCAGTGGCTGAAGTATGCCGTAATGACCTCATTGCAATTCTGGGATGACAGCATCCCCCTTGACCCATTCGCCTTTTCCAGCGACGACGGTCATCCCAGTGCTTTTGAATTGGAGATGCTGGTAGATGGTGTTCACTATGAATACTATCTGGAGGCGAATCGTGAGCGCATTCACTATGAGTCCGTGTATGCGACACGTGAGGGGAATCGGATCTGCCTGTTCGAGAGGGAAGAGGATATCCTACGATTCGATGACAGCGTCCAGCGGAAGACCGCGATTGAAGAGTTGCTGACGCCGAGGACGCTGGTGATGTCCATCGCGCGGCGATACGATGAAGTCTCTCTCTCCGGCCTGCTGGGGGCCATTCAGTCCATGCAGTTCCTTGGAGAATCCTCCGCACGATATGCCACCATGTCCATGCTGATTACAGATGCAAACACGCGTGACCTGTTCGATGACAGCCTGATTGTGCAGCCCTCGTTGTTCGACTTCGATTCTCCCGAGTTCGACACGAACGGTACGGAGCAGCGCGAGCGTGCTTTGGCATGGTTGCGCATGGCGGATTTGGGTATTCGCGATGTGCGGGTCGTCGAGGATACTACGGTTTCGAGACGCAAACGCAAAAAAGTGGAACTGCTGCATGCTTCTCCCCACGGTGACTCCCCGTTGGATTTCAGACAGGAGTCCGAAGGTACGAGAGCATGGTTCAGATTGATCGGTCCGGCCATTGCAGCGCTGGATGCTGGAGCGCCCCTAGTGTTCGATGAGTTGGATGCGAGTCTGCATCCGGTGTTGGCGGCGCAGCTGCTGCGTTTCTTCCAAGATGAGGATATGAATCCTCATGGCGCCCAGTTGGTGTTCACGTCCCACGATACGAGTCTTATGCAGTATCTGAAAAGTGATGAGATTTGGCTGACGGAAAAGCATGATGGTGCCACGACGCTATACCCGTTGACATCCTTCGACAGTCAGAGGGTGAAGGATTCCATTGACTTGGAATCCGGTTACAGGCATGGTCGTTTTGGAGGAATCCCGGAACTCGATTTGGCTGATTTCCTGCGTAGCAAGGGGGTGATCGCCTGATGGGGCGTCATGACCAGCCAAAGAGCCTGAAGCGCAGTAGAGGGAACCGAAAGGAGAAGACCGTAATCGCGTTATTCACTGAAGGCGAGGTGACCGAGGTCGAATACCTCAATGCGGTCAGGAGACTCCCCGCCATCCGTGAGCGTTTCCGACTGGACATCGAAGACCTCCATGGGGCTCCGAGCAAACTGATGAAGGCGGCCATCCGCATGAAGCGCGCCGATAAGGAAGTGGATCAATGCTGGTGCGTGTTCGACGTGGAATGGCCGAAGAGCAATCCGAAGGCGCATCATCCCAAGTTGGAGGCTGTCCTGAAGGAGGCCGATGACTGGCCGGGCATCGAATGCGCGGTATCGAACCCTACCTTCGAGCTATGGCTGATTCTGCATCGTAAGCTTGAACGACGGGCATTGCTCAATGAGGAAGCCGAAGATGAGCGGCACCGGCTCGACGGCAGCAAAGGCAAAAGCCTTGACGGCGTGGCAGGGAAGACTCATTATGACGGTGATTGGTATGTCGAGCATGCGGAGACGGCATGCCGGCACGCCTTGAAGCTGGACCAACAGCATGAGGGTGTCAACCGTTTTCCTGAGAACAATCCCTCTTCGTCCATGGTGCATCTGATGCGCGCACTCGGTTTGGGCCACTGAAGACAGTGCAAGGCAACGGCGAAGCCGGGGACCGTTGGCTGGCGGGTGTGGTGGAGGAGCGGATGTGACGGGGGCGGGCATGACGGGGAGCGGGTAGCCCCCTTGCGATATAGTCGGAAACGGTTTGTGATGTCGCGTGCCCGTTTGGGCGCGTCCACAGGCAGGAGGAGCGAGTGAAGAGCAGTGGTCCGGGCTTCAGCGGCCGTCATGCCGGTTTCTTCACCGCGGCGTGAGTGTTTCCAAGGATTTCGGTATGCGAATTGCGATGATCGGCCATAAGCGCATCCCATCGCGCGAGGGTGGCATTGAGATCGTGGTGGACGAGCTGTCCACCCGTATGGCGGCACGCGGCGAACAGGTCGTCGTGTACAACCGCAAGGGCCACAACGTGGCCGGCGAGGAGTTCGACAACCAGTCGAACGAAAGCGACAAGCCGTATGTGTACAAGGGCGTGAAGGTCATCCCCGTCACGACGATCGACGCGAAGGGTCTGGCGGCGCTCACGTCGTCGTTCTTCGCCACGCTCAAGGCAATCAAGGCGCGCCCCGACGTGATTCACTACCATGCGGAGGGCCCGTGCGTGCCGCTGCGCCTCGCGCACTGGTTCGGCATCCGCACGGTCGCGACGATCCACGGCCTCGACTGGCAGCGTGCGAAGTGGGGCAAATTCGCATCCACGTATCTGAAGTTGGGCGAGCGCACGGCCGCGAAATGCGCCGATGAGGTGATCGTGCTCAGCCGCAACGTGCAACAGTACTTCAAGGACACGTACGGTCGCGACGTGCGGTTCGTGCCGAACGGCATCGAGCGCAACGAGCAGGTCCCGGCGGACGCGATCACGCGCAAGTACGGTCTCGAGAAGGACGGCTACGTGCTGTTCCTCGGCCGCATCGTGCCGGAGAAGGGCGTGCACTACCTGATCGACGCGTTCAGGCGCCTCGACACGGACAAGAAGCTGGTCATCGCCGGCGGCGCGTCCGATTCCGCCGAATACTACGAGTCCATCAAGGCCGCCGCTGCCGCCGATTCGCGCATCGTGCTCACCGGATTCACGCAGGGCGAGGAACTGGCGGAGCTCTACAGCAACGCCTACGTGTACGTGCTGCCCTCCGATCTGGAAGGCATGCCGATGAGCCTCCTCGAGGCGATGAGCTACGGCAACTGCTGCCTGACCTCCGACATCCCGGAGTGCGCGGAAGTGGTCGGCGACCATGCGGTGACGTTCCGCAAGGGCGACACGGACGATCTGGCCGACAAGCTCGGCGACCTCATCGCGCACCCGGATCGCGTGGTCGGGTTCAAGGCCGGCGCGGCCGACTACATCACCGGCAAGTACAGCTGGGACAAGGTGGTCGACCAGACCCTCGCCCTGTACCGTGGGGAGGAGAAGCGATGAGGATTCTGCTTGTCAACAAGTACTTCTACCGCAAGGGCGGTGCCGAAACGTACTTCTTCGCGCTCGCCGAAGGCCTGAAGGCGCTCGGCCACGAGGTCGCGTTCTTCTCCATGCGGCATCCGAACAACGAGCCGAGCTACTGGAGCAAGTACTTCGTCTCCGAGAAGGACTACGTGGGCAAGATCTCCGCGTTCCAGCAGGCGAAGGAGGCGGCCACGCTCGTCTACTCCTTCGAGTCGAAGCGCAAGTTCGAGGCGCTGCTCGAGGAGTTCAAGCCGGACGTCATCCACATGAACAACGTGCATCGCCAGCTGACGCTGTCCATCCTCGACGCCCCGTACCTGAAGAAGCACCATGTGCCGGTCGTGTACACGGCGCACGACTACATCCTGCTGTGCCCCGCCTACACGATGGTCGACGGCCACGGCAAGGTGTGCGACCGGTGCCTGGACCGCCGTTTCTTCCACGCGGTGGAGAACACGTGCGTGAAGGGCTCGAAGGCGAAGAGCGGCCTCGCGTTTCTCGAAGCCGAGTTCCTGAAGATGCACCACAGCTACGACAAGATCGACAAGATCATCGCGCCGAGCGAGTTCATGAAGAGCAAGCTTGACGAGGGCGGCTACGCCGGCCGCACCGTGGCCTTCCAGAACTTCCTGACCGAGAGCCGGATGGCGATGGCCCACAAGGTGACGAACACCGGCAAGTTCGACACGGTCGAACCGTACTTCCTGTTCTTCGGCCGCCTCTCCCAGGAGAAAGGCATCCTCACCTTGGTGAAGGCCTTCCTACAGGCAGCCGGCCTGCGCCCCCTGTCAGGGGGAGCTGTCCCGCAAAACGGGACTGAGGGGGTCCAGACCATCCCCGGGAACTGGAAACTCCACATCGTGGGCGACGGCCCCGAGCGCGCCACCATCGAGAACCTCGTCAGGCAGGCCGGACCGGAGGCGGAGAGCCGCATCAAGCTGCTCGGCTACAAGACCGGCGAGGACCTCCAGCGCGAGGTCGGCAACGCCCGCTTCAGCGTGCTGTGCTCCGAATGGCGCGAGAACATGCCGTACTCCGGCTTGGAATCGCTGGCCGCGCAGACTCCGGTGATCGGCGCGAACATCGGCGGCATCCCCGAGCTCGTCGTCGAAGGCGATACCGGATTCCGCTTCGAAAGCGGCGACCGCGACGACCTGAGCGCGGCGCTGGTGAAGTCCGCACAGGTGAATGCCGCACGATATCAGGATATGCAGCGAAAATGTGGTCAATACGTCGATGAGCGTTGTCAGCAGAATGATTACATCAGGACTCTTGTCCGCCTGTATAACGATATCAAGAGCGAATAAAATCTGGATTTGGTGACAAACATGACGATGTCGACTGTAGATTCAGCGTCAATACCTTCACAGCATGTGAAGGCGAAGCTGCGAAATGCGGATATTTTTGAGAAATCAACATTTGCGTTCTTTATCATTACCTTTGTGTTGAAAGCTCTTACTGACGGGTTTTTTGTCACACAGGGAATGAAGGGTGCGATTACTGATAGTAAGTACCTGACTATGGGAGCTACTATCTTTTTTGGTCTCATCTACATGATACAGCATAAAAAGAATCGTGTCTTTTGGAACGAATTCCGTAAGCTGATTACTGTTGCCCTATGTTTCATGATGGCCACGTTGGTCTTGGTTATTGCTAAAGACCATTTCGTTCAATGGCAAATAAGAGACATTCTCAATCTTATTACGCCTATGATATTCGCGTATATCGTATTGAATGTCTTATCGTTTGAACAGCTGTTTCATGGAATGAAGATTGCGTTGATTTTCTCTGTTATCGGATATATCACGCAGCTGGTATTGCGCGGCGTTACATTCAGCGATATTTTTGCTTCCAATTTCTCCGATTCCAGTTCCCCACTGGAATCTAATGATTTTTCCGCTATTGCAATCATGCTCTGCTTCTTTTTCTGCTATTACAGAAGTAGCCAGTGGATTACGGTGTTGTCTACACTGTTCGCCATTGCGACGTTTAAACGAACTGCCATCATTTTTGCGATAATAGCGTTTTTCTTTCCGGTACTATTTAATCGTGATGCGCGTCTGCCAAAGTGGTTTAGTCCGATTGCTAAAATAGTATTTTTCGCTATTGCAATGTTTTACTTTTATCTGATGCTTCCCACTTCAACGTCTTTGCAGTCAGCTTTGCACTTGGACATTTCGGAAATGACGATGGGGCGGTCGGACTTCCTTGCCAGCCTGCTGAATGACGGTTATCAAACCTTTGGATTTGGATCAGTAGAAGGAACATTGGGTCATAGTTTGGAAATGGCGTTTGTTCGTATGACTTTCGAGCTAAGCCCGATTGCAGTTCTTCTTTTCATTAATAATTATTGGAATATAACGGGCCGGAACCTGTATTGCTCGCTGTTAATGATTTTTAATTTTCTTAATCTTACTACGGCTGACTCCATCAGTGCAATGTTCGCTTGGGCTGTTTGCTACATTTTCATTGGAATGGTGCTATACGCCAGAGGAGAATCGGTTGAAGAAGCAAAACGGTCCAAATTGTTTGCACGATGGCAACGTGATTATTAATTACTGTGTGTTTCAAAGCATTCAACAACACAACGAGATAGGAAATTTGTTATGAATACAGGAGCAAGCAAGATTCAAAAGGCATTCATCACAATCTGTACGGATGATAAATATTTGCCGGGTGTGGTAGCGCTAAATCGATCATTGCAGTCGGTCAGGTCTGCATATCCCCTTATTGTGCTGACTACAGCTAACATGTCCGAATCAGGGGTCCAAGCGCTGCGAAGCGAGTCCATTCAGATATTGACGGCTAAAGATATTGTTCCAAGTGAGTATATTCGTGAGCTCAATATCAAGAATGGTTCTCCTAATTGGAGTAATACGTTCTTCAAGCTCAGGATTTTCGGTCTAACTCAATTTGATACTCTGGTGTATCTTGACTCGGATATGATTGTATTGAGGAATATCGATCATCTGTTCGATAAACCCCATATGAGCGCAGTGGCGGCGGGCCATCATTTCAATTCGTCATGGAATCAGTTGAACTCTGGCCTTATGGTATTCAAACCTTCTAGCTACTTGGAGCGTGATCTCGTAAATCTCATAGAAGGAAAGCCTTCTTCCGATATGCTCAATGGTCAGGGCATTGGTGATCAGGATATCATCAATCACTACTTCAAAGATTGGAAGAACCAGGATAATCTTCATCTTCCTGAAACGTACAATCAGTTCATTAGCCTTATTCCGGAGTATCTAAGGAAAGGATACCTAAAGTCCCCAAAGGAGATTTATGTTGTGCACTTTGTGGGTAAGGTGAAGCCTTGGAATTATACGACTAGCGATTACGTCCACATTCTGTTGCGGGCGATTCGTTGGTTCTCTTTTGCGGAGTTCTCTATTGTAAGAGAATTTAAGAAGCTTGAGCGGAATTAAGCATTTGAATGTGTGGTGGATTGAATTATGTTTTCTATGCAAAAAGTTCTGCCTCGTTTGCTTCCGCGTATTCCGGGAAATGGATTGTTGTATCGCATTATGAGGAACGGGGCGGCCCATTCCTCTCCTCTGTCTTATGATGCTGCGGTGCGCGAGAAGTTGTCGAGTATTCATCCACGTTCTTCGTATGTTCCCGACACTTCCGATCATGGAGATCGAACTGTAAGCTACGATGTGTCCTTAGTGGTGCCTTGCTACAACATTGGAAAGTATATTGATGAATGTTTGTCATCGGTTTTTAATCAAATTACGGATTATTCGGTAGAGGTTATTGCCGTTGATGATGGTTCCACTGATGATACTCATGAGAAATTGAATAATTGGAAAAATCTCCATGACAATCTTATCGTCATCAGCCAAATCAATGGTGGGGCGGCATCTGCACGAAATACGGGATTGAATCATATACATGGCCGTAATGTCATGTTCCTGGACCCGGACGATATGCTTGCGCCGAACGCTATTGATCTGTTGATGAAAGCCATTGATTCATCGGGAGCCGATTATGTGTCCGGGTCCTACATCAGGGTAAACGAATCGGGCAAGACGATTTCAAAGCCGTACCAAATTGGAAGTTGCGGCATGCCTTGGGGTCGTATGTATCGTGCCTCCGTATGGCGTAACCTTCGTTTTCTTGAGGGGTACTGGTTTGAAGATACGTTGCAGGCGTATTGCATAGTTCCCTTTTACTCTGAGCAACGACAGCCTCTCGCCCAGACACTCTATCGGATTCGGAAGGACTCCGCATCGCATGATACCGCGAAACAGAGTAAGTCGGCGGATGCCTATTGGGTGGTCGAAGCGACTCTAGAGCAATGTCGTATGTTGGGATTGCATATAGGTCAGACACTGTACGAGCAGACTATCGGGCAGTTTGGAGCCCTGGCGGCGAGCCGCATCACGGGATGGAGCGAAGCTGATCGTAGGACCTTCTTCCTTGCTTGCTCCAATCTTATCAATTCCGCTCCCGAGTTCTCCGGTTTATCCACAAAGAGATCTCTCGTATGGCAGGATATAGAGAAGGCTTTACGCACTCGTAATTATCGTCTTTGGAAGCTTGCTTGTTACTTTGCCTATATTGGAAGATAATTATCTAGGTAGTATATATACCAGATTATTTGACGGAGAAAGAGAAGAAAGATAATATTATGGCGAAACATGAACAGATGATTTCACCGCAAAAATCTGTGAGCAGACATTATAACGATTTGGACGGTTTCCGATCTATTGCCGCGTTCGCAATTGTCATCATGCATGTCATGCTTCGTGGACAGTACCGTATCGATTCCAGCAACGGAAACGATATTATGTCCGTCATCCAGGCTTTCGTGAATCCTCTGGGAACTTTTGTCACATTGTTCTTCATCATCAGCGGTTTTGGCCTATGCTGCGGATACTACAATCGAATCAAGAACGCTGAAATCACTCCTGAACGTTTCTATACTAAAAGAATAGCCAAGCTTTTACCGTTCTTTGCGCTTCTCGTGCTGCTGGATATCATTGGTACAGGCGGGAAAGACTCCCTCTGGGAAGCCTTCGCCGATGTGACCATGGTATTTAACCTGCTGCCCGATTTGAATATCGAAGTCATCGGTGTAGGCTGGGCGCTTGGTGTCATATTCCTTTTCTACTTCTTGTTCCCGTTCTTCGTATACACCATCAGCACCAAGCGACGTGCGTGGGCAACATTCGCCATCTCCATTGCGCTCAGTCTCTCCTGTGTGTTCTATTTCCACAAGACCAACGGCAATCTGGATGACCGCCGATTCATCTATCAAGCGATGTTCTTTGTCGCCGGTGGACTGCTGTTCCTCTACAAGGATCGTATCGAATCAATGAGCAGGCCGGCAAGAATCTTCACTCTGGTGATTGCTCTTGCCGCTTTGCCTCTGCTGTACGTCAGTGGTCCTGCGTGGACGTCCAATCTTAAGCAACTTGTACTGTGGGTTCCTTGGATGGTGTTCGCAATTGCATCCGACCATAAGATTTTCAGTAATCGGATTGCAAAATTCTTCAGTGGAATCAGCTTCGAAATCTATCTCTCGCACTTGTTTATCTTCCAAGTGCTCAATATGTTGCATCTTACACATCTCACGGGAAACCCAGCAATTGACTATCTTATGACCCTTGCTCTAGTAATCGTGGGTGTAACCTGTTTTGCACTTCTGGCAAAGAAAGCCATCGACTACGCTTGGTCTTTGTGGCGTAGGCGTTCTTAAGCCATCAAATCGTTGGTTAGAAGTATCAATATCAAGATAGCAGAAAGTAATGGTGTCCGATGAAAGTTCTGTTTGTCAATCCTATTGTTTACACGCCTGAGAATGCTTCTATTCCTAAGGTCGACACCATCACCAGCACAATGAGTTATGACCTCTGTCTCGCTTTCCAGCGTGCCGGAATAGATATGACTCTGGTCGCCGCCGATGAGTGGAAGCCGACTAAACAGACTATTTTCCCTTTTGATGTTGTATGGTTGAAGAGCTATTGGAAAAAGTTCTTTCCCATTCATCGTATTCCTGTCAATCTTGGCTTGATCCGCTATCTGAAGCATAGTGATGCCGATCTTGTCATCACTAGCGAAGTCTTTTCCATCGATTCATTGATTTGCTCGATTTTCGCGAAGAAAAAAACCATCATTTGGCATGAAATGGCCAAACATAACCGTATGGGTGGTGGCATGTTGTCTCGATTCTGGTACAACGTGATTCCCAAATTATTCATGCGCAAGGTACTGGTGGTTGGACGAAGCAAGGAAGCTCGGACTTTCATCTCCCGTTATTGTCGACGAGTCAGCGAGACCGTAATCGGACACGGCGTCAACCTTGACGTATTCCGTACGGCTTCGCGCAAGACGAATACGTTCTGTGTAGTCTCCCAGCTCATTGATCGCAAACGCATTGACGGCATCATCAGGGCTTTCGATGCTTATGTACGTCGCTATAATGCAGGTTGCAAGCTGTATATCATCGGTGACGGCAATCGTCGTGCGGACTTGGAGAAGCTGTCACGGTCGCTCGGATTGGATGACCATATCGAATTCATGGGGCAATTGGAACATGACAAGTTGCAACGTTACCTGAGCGAGGCTAAGGCAATGTTGGTCAATACCGCGAAAGACAACAGCATGCTGTCTATCGTGGAATCGATTGCCAGCGCCACCCCCGTGATCACTACCTCAGTGCCATTGAATGCTGAGGAAATACGCAGTCATGAACTCGGCATCGTCAAGGATGGGTGGAACGAGGATGATTTGGCAGCACTGGACGCCCATCTGGATGACTTCGTGGAGCGTTGCAAGACGTACCGCAAGACGTTGTCCACGGATTATAAGGTGCGACAGTTCATGAAACTGTATGACGAGAACATTCGGCCTCAGGGAAAGTAAGCATTCGGAAGCTGGATATCATGGTGGAATACGAAATCGGACGGAATGGAGATGAGTTGACCGGTCCAAGTAAACCTTTGGTGAGTGTGGTCATTCCTGTATACAACACCAGGCCGGATGACCTTCGTACTTGTTTCGACTCGTTGTCGCAGGCGAAAGATGCTCGCTTGGAAATCGTGGCAGTCGATGATGGTTCACATGTCAAAACGGCGAACCTATTGGATGAGATCGCCGCCGGATGCCCCAACGCGGTGCGTGTGATTCACAAGACCAACGGTGGACAAAGCTCGGCTCGTAACCGTGGAATAGCAGAGGCCCGGGGAGAGTACATCGAATTCGTCGATAGTGACGATTACGTGGACTGGGACGCTCAGCAACGGGTTCTGGAAGTATTGGGAGAGCATAAGCCCGATATCCTGCAGATCAACGTCGTGGGTATGACCGAAGCCGGTGTGTATTTTTGGCCGCCGAAGCACGGGACCGGTGAGTATCGGGAGATCGACAAACGTGAGATCATGACGGAATGCGCCGCAATGTGGGCGCAGCTGGTGAAACGTGAACTGTTCGAGACCAGCGGAATCGATCTGTGCGAAGGAATCCACATTGGCGAAGATTTCGCCTCCATTCTTTCTTTAACGGTGGCGGCGGAGAATGCTGCGGCGCTCGATGTGGATTTGTACTACTTCATCGACCATGATTCAAGCATCACGCATGTTCCACATCCGGAGATGTTGCTGGACATTACGGAGGCTATGGATTTTGTCCTGTTGCATGCTGGCGATTCGATATCGCAATATCATGATGAAATCGAATATCAGGCAATAAAACAGGTCAGGTACGCTGGAATCGTCCGAGCTCTGGATTGGGAAGGATTGCATTCTCCTGCGATACCGAAACTAATTGAATATATGAAGGAAAAATTCCCTTCATGGGAAGATAACCCATATTATCAGCGGGTAGCTGCTTCCCAGCTGAAGTACCGTCTTATTATTGATGGTCATTATATTCTTTATTCTATTCTTCATAGAGGGCTACATATGGTCACTCGTGTAAGAAGCATTATTCGATCCATTGTACGATAATGATTATTTGAGGTGTGTATGCAAAAGAAGACTGTATTCGTTGATTGTTTCCTCTCGCACAATCTAGGGGATGATTTATTTCTTTTTACTCTGTTATCGCGTTATCCTGATGTATGTTTTCAGGTTTATGCTGATTCGTCGTATCGGTATCTCATTGAACGCTTCCCTAATCTGAAATTGATTACTCCCGACAGTGCGGCCAACGGCCAGGGGGGCACTCTTGCGAAGGCTAAACTTGCGCGTGAGTCGATGAACAGGCGGCTTGGCCTGATTGCATCTGCCGATGCCATGGTAACTATTGGCGGATCCATTTATATGGAGTCGAGGCAGAAAGGGATTAAAGATGCCCTGCAGAGGCTGTACCGTTCGCATAAGGATATTTCTTATGCGAAAGCGGCCGGGCATTATTTTATTCTTGGCGCGAATTTTGGCCCCTATTATTCTCATCATTATTTAGATTCATATCGTAGGTTTTTTGACTCGTACTGCGATGATGTATGTTTCCGTGAAACTTATTCCGCGGCGTTGTTCCCGGACGTCAAGTGCGTGCGGAGCGCTCCGGATGTGTTGTTCACCGCAGCTCTTCCGGTTGCGACCAAGCACAAGCAGGTCCTCTTTTCGGTTGTCGACTTGGAGAATAAAGGTAAGTTCGGCGCATTATGTGGCCGTAAAGGCCAGTACGAGGATTGGTTGCTTCGCTCCATAAGAGAGTGTTCGCAGGCGGGCTATGATGTCGTCTTGGCCTCATTCTCCGCTCCTGAAGGGGACGACAATGCCGTGAGACGATTGGCTGAGGAATCCTCACGACGGGGCGTTAATGTGCGTTCATTGTTCTACACGGATAATATGAATGAGCTTCTTGCGGAACTGGCGGCCTCCGAGATCGTCGTCGGTACCCGCTTCCACGCCACGATCCTGGGACTCGTCGCCGGTGCGCGCGTGTTGCCCATCATGTACAGCGACAAGACGAAGCACGTCCTCACCGACATCGGTTTCGACATGGCCGACGCGGTCGACCTGAAGCGCACCACCGACGACGAACTCGCCGCCGTGTCACCCGTGCGCGACGCGGTCGCCTTCGACGTGCACGACGTGATCGCCGCCGCTCAGGGCCAGTTCGCCGCGCTAGACGCCTTCCTCAGCGAGCGTGGCGACCATCGGGCCTGAGCAGTGAAAGAGCAGCAAGAGACAGGAAACGGAAGATGAACGATAACGTGCAAGACCGGCCGTATGTGACGGTGATGGTCCCCGTG
Source organism: Bifidobacterium sp. LH_419 (assembly GCF_056356955.1). Classification (NCBI taxonomy): domain Bacteria; kingdom Bacillati; phylum Actinomycetota; class Actinomycetes; order Bifidobacteriales; family Bifidobacteriaceae; genus Bifidobacterium; species Bifidobacterium sp. LH_419. Next base: position 46,714 of record NZ_JBKEVG010000005.1, on the reverse strand, counting down.
TACAACGGAGAGAACTTCCTCAAGCAGGCGGTGGACTCCGTCCTGAGCCAGCCGTGCCGCGACTTCGAGGTGCTGATCCTCGACGACGGCTCGAAGGACCGCACCCGCGAGATCGGCGAGGCGTACGCCGCACAGGACGACCGGGTGCGCTTCTTCACCCACGAGAACGTCGGACTCGGCCAGAACCGCAATCTCGGCTACCCTCATGTGCGAGGCAAGTGGATCATCTTCCTCGACCACGACGATGTGATGTTCCCCGGCGTGTACACCGAGGAGCTGCACCATGCCCTGGAACAGTGCGAATCCGCGGGCGTCGAGATGATCGTCAACTCCCGGGTGCGCGGCAACGAGCAGCTCGGCGACCTCCGTTTCGACCGCATCCCGACCAACGGCGTGTTCCCCACCCATGACCAGGTCTCCTGGAAAATCCCCTACGAGCTGGCGACCAACATCTATTCGGCCGATCTGGTGCTGCGCAACGACATCACCTTCGCCACCACGCGCCCGGAGATGGAATCGATCTTCCGCCACCAGTGCGCGTATCTGGCGAACCGCGTCATGTTCTGCAACCAGGGGTTCATCGAGATCCGCAGGGCCAGCGGCAGCCAGATCACCAACAACTGGAACCAGATGAAGATGCGCGCGGTCCGTCTCGCCGAATACTCCAAGCTGCCCGCATGGCACAAGGCCCACGGCGACGATCCCGCGGCCGTGAACAAGGCCTACGAGATGCTCAGCGGCACCATCGTCGATTTCTTCGACGCGGCCGCACGCGCGGGGATGTCCCGCGCGGACATCGACAAGACGCTCGCCGACAACGCGGTGCGCGATGACGTGCTGCAGCCTCGCGCGGAGTACACCAAGGCCGCCAACGGCGTGATTCACCATTACCGGGACGGAAACATCAGCCGTATTAAGGTGGATGCCATCCTCAGGGGCGTTGCCCGCGTTGCGAAAAGAAAGTTCGCGGCATCCGATACGGAGCGCGGCGCTGACCAGCAGTGGACCGACGCGCAATTCGACGAGGCAGTGAAACGATACCCCTCGGCCATCCTCGGCCTGCTGGGGGAGACAGAGGAAAGGAAGTAACATGTCCGTGCTTTCCGGAGCGAAATCACTGATCAAGCGATCACTCAACGCCGTGCAGGCGCCTCGCAACCGCAAGGAGTTCCTGTCCTCCCTGCACAACGACGAGAGCAAGCCGGCGATTCTCCTGGCGAACACCGCCGCATACAGGAACCTCGGCGACCACGCCATCACGATGGGAGAGTACGCGTTCTTCGACCACTACTTCCCCGGGTACCGGATCATCGAGATCACGGCGCCCCAGTGGCGCGACATGAACGGTCTGGACATCAAGGCCGCCATGCCGAACGTCGAAGCGGTGTTCCTCCACGGCGGCGGCTACATGGGAACCCTCTGGGGCGGCAACGAGGAGGACAACGCCATGAGCCAGATCGCCCATGCCGGAGACCTCCCGTGCGTCTACTTCCCCCAGACCGTGTTCTACGCGGGCGACTCGGCGGCCGCCAGCCTGAAGGGGCGGCAGGAGTTCTACCAGGCGCACGACAACACCTTCTTCTGCATGCGAGACCGTCGCAGCTACGATTTCATGCATAAGGAGTTCGGCTTCGCCGAGCGTCGGACGATCTACACGCCCGACATCGCGCTGTTCCTGGACGACCCCATCGAGCAGCGGGAACGCGACGGTGTGACCCTGTGCTTCCGCCACGACGAGGAGAAGGTCTCCGACGACGCCTCGCTGAAGCATATCGTCGCGCTTCTCGACGAACGGGGACTGTCCCACCACTACACGGACACGGTCGCCGACCACTCGTTCCCGCTCACGCAGCGCGAGGACGAGGTCCGCGACAAGCTCCGCGAGTTCAAGAGCTCGCAGCTCGTCATCACCGACCGTCTCCACGCGATGGTGTTCTGCGCGATCACGCACACGCCGTGCATCGCCTTCAACAACATCAACGGCAAGGTCGAAGGCGTGAACCAGTGGATCAAGGATCTGGACTACGTGAGGCTGACGGTCCCTGAGGCCGTCACTGGCGATCTCATCAGCGAGCTCGTCCGATTCGACACCTCGAGCTTCCCGACCAACCGACAGCTGCTGCAGCAAACCTATGACGACATGGCCCGGAGCATCGCCGAATTCACCGGGCTGCACATGCAGGCGCAGGGGGAGTGACGGTATTGAACAAGTACAAGAATCTCCTGCTCAACACCGGCCTGTTCGCGTTCAGCCAGTTCGCCACCAAGCTCATCACGTTCTTCCTGGTACCGCTGTACACGTACTACATGACGACGGAGCAGTTCGGTGTGACGGATATGTCGTCCACGGTCGTTGCGCTGCTGTTGCCATTGGCCACGCTGTCGGCCTCGGACGCGGTGCTTCGATTCGCAATCGATGACCGTCAGCATCAGGACCGATACATTTCCCTCGGCGTCGGGCTGATTATCCTCAGCGTCATCGTGGTGGCGGCATTGCTCCCGTTGCTCGACTTGCCGTTCTTCGGAGGCCTAGGCGACTACAAGCTTCTTTTCCTACTGTGCTACGTGGTAAGCGCCGCCCAGTACTTCTTCGGTCTGCTCGCCCGTGCGCTGAACGAACTGAAGCTCATCCCCGTCGCCTCGATCGTCTCGACGCTCGTCACCGGCGGCCTCGCCGTCCTGCTGATTGCGAAGATGGGCTACGCGACGGAAGGCTTCTTCTGGTCGCTGATCATCGGCAACTTGTGCGGTGCCTTGACCTTCATCCTGCTCGGCAGGCAGTTCAAGCACGTCCGGCTGATCTTCCATAAGGCGGACGTCGAACTGCTCAAGAAGATGCTCGCGTATTCGATCCCGATGATCCCCAATGCATTGTTCTGGTGGATCGGCGTCAGCATCAATCGATTCTTCATCACCGGCATGATCGGCATCGGCGCGTCGGGCCTGTTCGCCGCAGCGCAGAAGATCCCGAACCTGCTGAACACCTTCTCGGGCATCTTCCAGCAGGCGTGGCAGCTGTCGGCGTTCCAGGAGTTCAAGAAGAAGGACATCTCGGGCTTCTTCGCCACGGTGTTCAAGCTGTACCACAGCGGCATCGCCGTGGTCAGCACGGTCATCATCGTCCTCGCGCAGTGGTTCGCGTCCTTCATGCTGCAGAAGGACTTCTACTATGCGTGGCCGATGATTTCCATCATGATCCTCGCCTTCTACTTCAACATTCTCAACGCGTACTACGGCACGGTCTACACGTCCGCGATGAAGACGAAGCATCTGATGACCACCACCGTGGCCGGAGCCGTGAGCAGCGTGCTGTGCACATGGTTGCTGATCCCCGTCGCCGGCATCTACGGTGCCGGCGTCGCGATGGTCATCAGCAACGCGCTGGTCCTCGTGCTGCGCGTGATTACTGCGAAGAAGATCCTCGCCTTCAAGGTGGATTGGCCGGTGGTGATTCTGACGATGGTGTTGCTGATCGCGCAGTCGGTCGTCAGCGTCATCCATTGGGATTCGTATCTGGTCGTCTCCGCCGTGTTCACCGTCGTGATTTGCGGTCTGCAGGTCTTCGCATGCCGTTCGGTCTTCGGCAAGGTGAAATCGATGCTCGTCAAGCGCAAGTAACGCAAAGAGCCGGCGGCGACGGTGGCTGGATATGAGGAGCGGGCAGTTCGCCCGCTCCACTCATATCCAGCCACCTGAATCAGCCGATCGGATTCCATAAATTCGGTCACGTCTGATACGGTTCCGCGCGATCAGGGGCCCGGTGCTTCCTGAACTGACAGGAAGCACTTTGCTTTCCGGCAAAGGCCGGACCTTGCCGAATGCGCAGATCGAGCAAAGTGTGCGATAGACTCTGTACTATGCCGGAGCAGAAGAAAGAACCCCGGTTCGGGGCGGTAGAGCGGTACGTTATCACGCTGATGGCCGCTGCGTTGCATGAGCGCAGAGCCGACCCCAAACCGTCGGATGCACCATGGGAACAGATCTATCAATTAACGGTCCGGCACTCCATCCAATCATTGACATTCCCCGCCTTGTCCGAAGACATGCTGGATGACATGCCACATGATATTGCCGCACGGTGGCGTAACGACGCGGACATGTCTTTGTTCCAGCAGGTCAGCTATGACGTGGATCGAGAGGCAATCCTCGCCGATTTTGCTAAAGCAGGACTCTCTTGGATTCCACTTAAAGGCATCATCGTGACAAGGTACTATCCGCAACCGGGCATGAGATCGATGTCGGATCAGGATTTGCTAATCGGGTATGTTGAAACGGATGCCCATGGTGGCTGGACAGCTCGAGGGGAAACGGGGAAACAGCGTAAGCATTGGAGAGATAAAGCACAGGACGTTGCCGGTCGAATCATGTTCGACCATGGGTATCACACCATTCCGGATGGTTCATTCGCCAAAACGCCACTGCATTTCGAGTTGCATAGGACGTTGATTTCGGCTGCGGAAATGAGCTACGGCGCGCATGAGACAGAAATCAATCATTATGCCAATCCGTGGAGGTTGGTACAGCAGGTGAAGAACTCTCAAAACGAGTTCGTACTGACGCCCGATGAAGAGTATATTTTTCACTTGGAACACATGCTCAAGCATTATCGCAATTCGGGATTTGGATTACGATTTCTCGCGGACCAGTACCTTTACTGTGTGAAATTCGCAGAGGTTGTCAATTCGCCGAGAACGCATGACAAGTTGGCGGCTCTTGGACTGACTGATTTTGAGCGTGACGTTCGTGAGCTGTCCATCGCGCTTATGGACCAGCCTGATTCATGGGACCGGTTGGTCTCTGCTGATGGGCTGTCCTTGTTCGAGGACGTATTGGCTGGAGGCACTTACGGCTCATTCGAGCACCGATTCAGCCAGGCACTTAAACGTCAAGGGGAGAGAAAATCCTTGTTCCAATACTGGCGTGGACGATTGTTCCCATCCAAGGCATGGGTGGAAGAGTACTTTCCGCAATGGTCCCGTAATGTGCTCACTCGTACGATGCTTGTTTTCTATCGTATGTTCCGTGGCGTAATCAAATATCCACAAAGAACGTGGGAGGAGATTAAGACAACCGTACATGCGTGGAGTCTCCATTCGCGCCGATGATTCGCTACGAATTCGGAGAGTTGTGCGGTTTAGAACGGCGTCCTTGTGTGAATGAGTTCATAGACTCGCGACCCCTCCATAACACGATCTCCTGTGGCAACCCAGACGAGCAGGGGCAGGGCGTAGAACGCGTAGCCTTCGAATTGGATGTAGAGGTAGGCGGTCAGCACGAGCCAGCAGATCGTGGTCTTGCTCCAGACGTGGAGACGGGTGACGTGGCGGATGACGAGCCAGATGAGGGAGGCGAACCCGATGAGGCCGAATTCGGTGAGGAAACTCGTGTAGGCGCTCATCGTGGAGGTGTCGTTCGGGCTCCAGTTCTTCCACACCCACCAGGGGACCTTCGCGTCAGGACCGTTGAGCAACGCATACGAGGCGGTCACGCCCATGCGGCTCGCTTCGGCGATATTGCCCGCGCCGAAGCCGGTGAATAGATTGACAGGATGCTGGAGCAGCGCGATGAGCGGCGACAATGATTGCGACAGCCGGGCGGATGAGGAGGCGTCGCCGGCCACTGGGCCCTGCACGAGTATCGAACGGATGCGCCCGTTCGCCAGCGCTACCGTCATTCCCACGATGATTATCGCGGCAAACATGCCCCATGCGCGTCTGGCCTGCGTCTTGTCGCAGAAATCCGTGGATTCGACGATGGCGACGATCAGGGCCACGCCCGTGTCGATGATGATGCGCACGCCCGCGTGCATGAGGATGCTGCCGAGCGCGAACACGATGATGAGATCGCGCAGACGCGTGACATAGACGCGGTCACGGCCGCGCATCATCCACATGAGCGGCAGCAGCACGCCATACAGGTGCATGCCGATATAGCTCGGCTCGGCGAACAGGAACTGCGGGCGGTTCCCTCCCCACGGCGAATCGGCGGTGATATACTGCCGCGCCATCACATGGCTGAACAGCGCGCGGGCGGGCGTGACGTCCAACTGGATGGCGAGGAACTGCACGACTCCCACGGCGAACGCCACCCAGTAGGCGGCGATGAGCAGATGGATCATCGGCCGCCAGTCCAGCCGTTTGACGCGCACGGCGATCTCCAGCGACGTCAGACAAGCCAACGCGCCGCAGACGCCGAGCAGCGACCACGCCGTCGGCAACGGATGGAACGCAATCGTCAGCCACCCCACCAGCGACAGGACGATCAGGAACAGCGGGAACAGGAAGAACACGCGGAACCTGCGGTACGCCTGCGGAATCAGCTTCCAGTTCAACGCCGCATACAGCAGGAACAGCCACGGGCTGATCGGCGTCCAGAACGGCATATAGCCGCCGACCACCGTGCCATCCACCGGCAGCAGCGCGATCGCCGCATAGAACACGTAATCGGAACGGTCGGCCACATCGAGCCGGCGGACGAAGGCCGGGAGTTTCAGATTGATGCCATGACTGTCAAACACACCCGCCATCATGCGACGGTCCCAAGACGGAGGGGAGTCTTGGCTTCGCTAGGATGGAACCAGATCCGTGATGAATGGAGGCGCAGCATGGCGGACAGGTATCGGGTGCTGATGTGCCGCGACCATCCGGTCCTGGAATACGAGTATTTCGAGACCGGCGGCTACGCGCTGCGTGCGGTGGAGGTGTTCGACGAGCGACGCGTCCCCTTGGGCATGTACGTCGACGGCAGGCCGGAGCCGGACGGCGAATCGATCACCTCGTGGTGGCGGGGACGCGGCATTCCCGTGACGCGTGACGGTCTTCGCTCCCTGCTGGCCGTCGGCGGCATCGAGCCCACGGGTGACATGCTGGACCGTTCGATGGGACTGAGTCTGTCCGACCAATACTGGGTAAGGCCCGACGGACGTGACGATCTCGCATGGTCGGACGTGAACTTCTTCCACAACGATTTTGACGAACGGCTCGGCAAAGCCCTGTTTCTCGGCCATTCGTCGCGCATCGGCGACGTGAACACGCCGGACATCACCAGCGCCGGCGACCTGCCGAAACGATGGGTCATCGGCGACGACGGTGTCAGGCAGCTGGTCAAGGCGGGGCGTACCGGGCAGGAGCCGGACAACGAACGCATCGCATACGAGGTGGCGTCGCTGCTGGGCATCGACCACATCGAATACCGCGTCGGACGAGCGGAGGGCAGACGCGTATCGGTCTGCGACGAAATGCTCTCCGACAGCGAGGAGCTTATCGCCGGCGGACAGATCAGGAATATCTTCCGTGAGGGGCGCAATGACGAGCGGAAGACCATCTGGCTTGACACATGCGAGCGGCTTGGAGTATCGCGTGAGACCGAAGAGCATGCCACCGACGATTTCCTGTTCCTCGATTTTCTGTTGCGCAACACTGACCGGCATTACAACAATTTCGGCCTCATCCGCGACGTCGAGACGTTCGCGATACGGCCGGCCCCCATCTTCGACAGTGGGGATAGCCTCTGGAATGGCATGGAGCCTGAGTCGATGTCGAACGACGACTACGTCGCGAAACCATTCTGGATCGACGATTGGGGTGACAGACCCAACGCATACCGGCAATTGGAATCGATCCGCAATTGGGATAGATACGATCTGACCGCGCTGGACACGGTGCCGGACCTCATCCGTGACCAGCTCGCCACGAACGTGAGAATGTCACCGGTCGTCATCGACGCGATCTGCAAGGCGATGGTGGAGAGGATCCGGCTCATCCGTAATGTCCCGTTGGGACAATAGACGGCGTTTCCGACGCGGATTCCGGAGGGCTATTGTCCCAAAACGCGGTTTTGGGACAATAGCACAGGTTTACCGGACCTGCACAGTCGCTCAGGCGGCCTTTTTGCGGCCGCGGCGCTTCATCGTGCCGGCGACGGCCTTGGCGGCGTCGAAGACGGCGGCCTTGTCGTTCGGGTAGAACTCGCCGACGACCTGCTGGTAGGCGACCTCGCCTTCTGGGGCCTCGGGCAGTTCGAAGAACGCGGAGACCGCGGCGAGCGGGGCCTTGTCCTTCACGTTCACGGACGCGGTCTGCTTGCCTTCCGGCTTGCTGAACTTCACCGCGTTGTCCGCCTTGGCGGTGGTGGGGACGATCGCCACCTGCTTCGTCTTCTCGTTGACGAGCACCTTGACGTGCGCCGGGAAGCCGAGCACCTGGGCAGTGGCCTTGTTGAAGCGCACCGCATTGGCGGTGACCGTCATCGTGATCTTGCCGACCGGCTTGACCAGCTGGACTTCCTCAAAACCCTGAAGAACGGATGCCATATGATCTCCTTAATTCATTCAGATAAAAACCGATGATGATTTGGTTATCGTCTCATATTGTAGCGAATAAGAATGGGATTAATCACCTATTTCCTGATAATTCATATAGCAATGTTGCAGGTGAATTGCAGATCGCCGATATGCCGGAAAACACGAATCAGCAGCACGACGAGGTGAGACGATACGTCGTTGCATTGATGGCGGCAGCACTGCATGGGCCCACGCCGATGCGAAACCCGATACGGTACCGTGATTTGACGTGTACCGGCTGGTCGTGCGCCATTCGGTGCAGGCCATGACCTTCCAGGCGCTGACCGAGGAAGCGCTATCCGCGATGCCGAAACGGATTGACCGGATTCCTGCCGGTGTTCCATCGCCTGCGCAAGAACCTGCGCGGGCATCCGGGAAGCCTGCGGCGTGAACTGGGCGCGATATGGCGCAGGAAGGATTAGCGTTCGCCCCTGCGGTTATACTGCCTTGAAGGTTCACATGAATGCGACGTCAATCCGCGCTTACGGTCTCTGTGGCCGTCTGGAAGCGGGACAATAGGAAGTACGAAGTAGGAGAGACCGTGACATCGGATACCCTCGAACAGAATGAAGTGGCCGTGGCGGAACAGCGCCCGGCCGTGGACAACACCGCCGGTCACGGAAGCACGATCCAGAACTCCGGCATGACCATCCTCGACCTCTTGCGGGCGATCCGCAAGCACTGGTTCGTCGCCGTGCTCGTCTTCGTGATCACCGTGGGCGCCGTCGCGGGCTACACGTTCACCCGCACGAAGATGTACACGGCCACCGCCCAGCTGTTCGCCAGCTACAACAGCATCGCCGCGGACGCCAACCTCAACAACGTGGGCGTGCAGTCCACGGCCGGCACCTATATTGCCAGCCAGCTCAAGAGCTACCCGAACCTCGTGAAGACCGGTGCGGTGCTGCAGCCGGTCGTCGACGCGCAGCATGACGATTCACTGAGCGTCGGTCGTCTGTCCGGCATGGTGTCCGCCAACAACCCGGAGGACACCTACATGCTGAGTGTGTCCGTCACCAGTGCCGATCCGCAGCAGGCCGCCACTCTCGCCAACGGCGTGGCCAAATCCCTGTCCGATGTGGTCGCCTCCGAGCTGTACTCCTCCGGCGACAATTCCATCGTCAAATTGTCGGTCGTGCAGCGTGCCAACGTGCCGGGCGCTCCGAGTTCGCCGAACACCAAGCTGAACCTCGCCGCCGGTGCCGTCATCGGTCTGGTGCTCGCCCTCATCGCCGCCGTGCTGCGTGACCTGCTCGCCCGCCGCATCCAGGACATCTCCGATCTCCAGGCCGTCGCGCAGGACGCGACCGTCGTCGGCGTGATTCCGAAGGACGAATCCCTCAACGAGACGAAGCCGATCGTCGTGACCAAGCCGGACGGCGCGATCGCCGAGGAGTTCCGCCGCATCCGCACCAATCTCTCGTTCACCACGTCGAAGTCCGGCGACAAGGGCCGCCTCATCGTCGTCACCTCGTCCATGCCGTCCGAAGGCAAGACGACCGTCTCGTGCAACCTCGCCGCCACGCTCGCTGAGAACGGCGCCGCCGTGCTGCTCATCGACGCCGACCTGCGACGCCCGACCGTCGCCAAGCGACTCGGTCTCGAAGGCAACGTGGGCCTCGCCCACGTGCTGTCCAACCAGGCGACCGTCAGGGACGTGGTCCAGCGCTACTGGAAGCCGAACCTGCACGTCCTGCCCGCCGGCCCGCGTATCCAGAACGCCTCCGTGCTGCTCAACTCCGCCATCATGCACGATCTCATCAAGCAGGCCGTGCAGCAGTACGATTACGTGATCATCGACACCTCGCCGATGAGCGTCGCCAACGACGCCGCCGTGTTCGGCCAGCAGGGCAATGGCGTCGTGCTTGTCTCCGGCAAGGGCGTCGCCGTCAAGCGAGCCCTGCGCGGCACCATCACCGAGCTCGGCGAACTCGACGTGCCGATCCTCGGCTTCGTGTTCAACCTCGCCGACCGCAAGAAGAACGGCGGCTACGGCACGTACTACTACTACGGCTCCTACTACCGCTACGGCCAGTACGGCTACGGCTATGGCGACGACGGGAAGAAGGGCAAGAAGCGCAGGAAGGGCAAGAAGGAGTCGGCCGAATCCAAGCCGATTCTCGTGCAGCCGCTGTCCGAGCCGCTCGCCGACCAGCAGCCGGCTTCGCCCGCCAAGCAGGCCCACGACAGGCAGGCGCGCCAGCCGAAGCGCAAGTGAGCGGTTCGCGCCGATAATGGCTGATGACGACTGAGGGGTTGGAATCCGAACCAGGATTCCAACCCCTCAGTCATATTCATATTCGGACCGCGCGGCCACGTGGGATGGCCTGATGATGATCAATCCAACGCGGCGGCGATGCGCTTCAACAGGCGCACAATCATGTTGTGCGCCTCCACGAACGCCGCAAGGCCCTGTCCCTGCGGATCGGCGACGTCGCCGGCCTTCGGCAGCTGCGGACGCAGCAGGCCCGCGTTGGCGACCACCGACTCGGCCCGCTCCTCGAACGTCCCGCCTTCGATCCAGCCTTCTTTTTGGGCCGCCTCGCACAGGTTCGCGAAATCGGTGATCAGGAACGTGCGGCGCGCCTTCACCGGCGCCTCCAGCGCGATGTCGCCGCGTTGGCGTTCCTCGAAGCACAGGATCAGGTCGGCGGCACCCGCGATCTGCGGCGAGATGCGGCGGGAACGGAACGTGGCGATCCGATCCTCGTCGATATGGTCGCGACGCATCAGATCGGCCGCATCACGCGACAACACGTGATCGTGCAGACCACGCGTGCCGGCCGATGCGAATTCGAGCGAAGGGTCGGTGAGGAAATGCGGCGCGAGCAGTTCGGCCATCGCCGAACGCGAGACATTGCCGGTGCAGACGAACAGAATACGCATGGAATCCATCGTAGGAGCGTAGTCGGGACAATACCGTGGCAATGAGCACGTACCCGCCACGGGTGAGCCTCACGATACAGTGGCGTTGTGACTGAAATCGACGAACTGAGCATCGACCCGGAGCATGGGCGCGACGATGAGGCGCGCGACGCCGAACACCATAATCCCCGCTATCTGAAGCACCGCGAGAAGCGTGTCCTGCGTGACACACTGCTCGTCATCGTGGCGGTCGTGCTGTCCGCGATCATCCTCGTCGGCGCGTATTTCGCCGTCTCCGCGGCCATCGTCGCCAAGGAAGTGAAATCGGCCGCCGCCAGCGTGTCCGACGTGCGCGGCCTGAACATCGCCGAGGATGGCGCCGCGTCGAAGCTCGACGGCGCCGTCGACGAACTGCAACGGCACGTGGACGCCGCCTACGCGCACACGTCGAACCCGATCTGGGCGATGATGGCGCACCTGCCGCGTTACGGCGGCGACGTCCAGGCCATCCGCTCCACCGTGGACGCGCTGCACACCGTCGCCGACGACGCGCTGCCGCTCCTCGCCGACGCGGCGGACGACGTGAACCCGGGCACGGTCAGCGTGGCCGACGGCAAGATCAGCGTGCCCGGGCTCGACACGGCCGCGCCGAAGCTCGCCAAGGCGAACGGCTACGTGCTCAAAGCGAACAGCGAGCTCCAGTCCATCGACGGCGTGACGCTGGGCGCGCTGCAACACCAGCTGGACCCGGCGCGCGAATCGTTCCTCTCGTTCGCGAAAATCAGCGATTCCCTGGCGCGCGGCGCGCAGGTCCTGTCCGGCATGCTGGGTTCCGGCGACTCCGGCTCCGGTTCCGGCGATGGCGGCTCGCGCAACTATCTGATTCTCGCGCAGAACAACGCGGAGATCCGCGCCACCGGTGGCATCGCCGGCTCGCTGGGACTCGTGACCGTGCGCGACGGCGCCATCACGATGCACGACTTCGTGCCCGCCTCCGAATTCGACTCGCGCAAGGACCCGATCGTGAGCCTCACCGACGACGAGAAGAGGGTCTACGGCGACCGTCTCGGCGAGTTCATGCAGGACGTGAACTTCACCCCCGACTTCGCGCGTGTGGGCGAACTTTCGGCCGCCATGTGGAAGGACAAGTACGGCGACCAGGTGGACGGCGTCATCGCCGTCGATCCGGTGCTCCTGCAGAAACTGCTCTCCGTCACCGGTTCGGTGGAGGTCTCGCGCGGCGACTACAAGGCCACGCTCGACGGGACGCACACCGTGTCCATCCTCCTGAGCGACGTCTACCGCAATCTGCACGATGGCGACGACCAGGACGCGTTCTTCTCCGACGCCGCCAAAGCGGCGTTCGGCAAGGTGATGCACTCGTCCGGCACGAACGCCGTCGCGCTCGCCAAGCAGGCCGTCACGGCGGCGAACGACGGGCATCTGTACGTGTGGAGCGCGGACAAGGACGAACAGAAGCTGCTCGCCGGGACCACGGTGGGCGGCACGCTCGTCACCAAGGACTCCGGTTCGTACCTCGACATCGAGGGCGCGGCGCCGAAGCAGGTGATCGGCGTGTACTACAACGACGCGATGGCCTCGAAGATGGACTGGTACCTCCGTCGCGACGTGAAGGACAAGCTCGTCAAGACCTATGAGAACGGCAGCGAGGAGCATGAGATCACAATCACGATGACCAACACGCTCGACGCCTCGCAGGTGGATTCGCTGCCCTCCTATGTGATCGGCTCGCTGGAGAACGGCGCCGAGAAGGGGCACATCCAGTTCATCACCTACCTGTACGCGCCTGCCGGCGGCGGCATCCCCTCCTATGCGGCCGGCTCCGACAAGGCCAAGGGCGACGTCTACGCGCTGCACGACGGGCTCACCGTGATCGGCAAGCAGGTGAGTCTCGCGCCGGGGGAGAGCACCACGATCACCGCGACCGTGGTGACCGCGCCGGGTTCGGTCTCCGGCCAGACCGTGGTGCGGCAGACGCCGCTGGTGAAGTAGGGGAGTACCGGCGCGGGCCGGCTTCCGGCTGGCTGCCTACTGGAGGGCCTCCAGGGCGAGGAGCGTACCCGCGCCGCCGAGGCAGACGATGATGAGCAGGACCATGTCCAGACGGAACAGGAACCGTTCGCGACGGTGACGGCGCCTGATCCGCTGGATATGCTCCTTGCTCATGCGCTTGCCGTGATGATGCTCCTTCGGGGCTTCGACGGCCGTCAGCGGCACACTCTCGTCGATGGCCTCGAGGTCGATGATGCTGGTGTCTGGGGTGTCTGTGCGGTCCGTCACATTCGCGGCTGATTTCGTCTCGTCGGACATCGATGCTCCTTGCCGAATTATCGGTGGTTCCGGTCTCCGTTTCGGCATCGGCTGAAACCGGTATCAAAAATCTCATTATTCGAAAACCCTGTGCAGGCGTTGTGCTGACGCGCCTGCGGGGTTCGCTTCCATCATGTTACCCGGTTGTTAACCTGAACCCATACCGTTTTGTCAACCCGCGTGCTAGGGTGGCAACCAGTGGGAGAAGGAACGAGACGATCTCCCATCCGATAACAGAAGACTTGAAGATGTAATGCGCAAAGGGGATTTGCGCACTGGAAGGAAAACAGAGATGAAGAAGATTACCGCCATCGTCACGGCGTTCGCCGCAATGCTGCTCTCCGTGTTCGCCCTCGCACCGACCGCCATGGCCGCCGACTACTCCGCGACCATCACTCCGGGCACCTCCGAAGGCGTCGCCACCATCACCGTGACCATCGACGAGGCCACCGCGCAGAAGTACCCGTACGTCGCCATCGCCTACGACAACACGCAGATCTCCTCCGTGACCGCGGCCGCCTACGTGCACACGAACTGGGAAGAGGTCACGTCCACGTTCTCGAAGGACGGCTCCAACTTCGTCAAGACCTACAAGGTCGCCACGCTGAACTGCAAGGACGCCAAGATTTCCGTGCTTGGCTCCAAGGATGCTTCGGACGGCGATGACGTCACGCTCCAGACCAAGACCGTGTCCTTCGCGAACACCTGCACCACCGGTTCCAACAAGAACGTCGCCGTCTCCGGCACCGCCGGCTCCTCCCGTCGCACCACCGCCCAGACCGGCACCGTCGTCATGCCGTACATCATCGCCCTCGGCCTGATGGTCGCCGCCGGCGTCGCCCTGTTCGCCGTGCGCAAGGGCAACGCCCGCTGAATCGGGTAGATGGATGGACGGGCTGCGGCCCGCCGCAATCATTGAGAATCCTCCGCTCCTCACGGGGCGGGGGATTTTTCGTATAATGAGGGCGTTGCACTACGGGTGTCAGGCGTCGAAAGGAACAAATCATATGCGCATCAAACAAGGATTCGTCATGCGTGACGTGGCCGGACAGACCGTCATCATCGCGACGGGGGAGGCCTCGAAGACGTTCCAGGGCATGATCCGCGTGAATGGGACCGGCAAGACCGTCTGGCAGGGGCTCGCGGACGGACTCGACGTCGCCGGCATCGTCGACAAGGTGACCGGCGAATACGCAATTGACCGCGAGACCGCCACCGCCGACGTGAACGCGTTCGTCGACCAGATGCGCGCCAACGGCTTCCTCGACGAGTGATGCGGATGACGGATATGGCGGGCGTGGCCGTCGATACGGACATTGAAGGCGTATTGCGGCGCGAGGTCGTGTTCGTGAGCACCACGGTGGGCGTGAGCATGCTGCCGATGCTGCGCAACCGGCGCGACACCATCGTCGTGCGGCCCTTGGCGGCCGGCGAGCGGCTGCGCGTCGGCGACGTGCCGCTCTACCGGGCCGGCGGACGGTACGTGCTGCACCGCGTGATCGGCGTGCACGACGGCTGGTACGCGATTCGCGGCGACAACTGCATCACCACCGAACACGTGCGCGACGAGCAGGTGCTCGGGCGGCTGGAGGAGTTCTACAGGGGCGCACGGCACGTGGTGTGCGATGGTGCTCGCGGGTCGCGCTGGTATGGCGTGTATTGGCGCACGTGGCTGGCCCTGTGGCCGCTACGGCACTGCTGGAAGGCGCTGCGCTGGCGCGCAGGACGCGTGGCGCGTGCGCTCGGGTGGAAGAAGGCGTAACGTAATAGGCCCCCTCGTCAGAGGGGGCCAAGGCGCTTGCGCGATCAGTAGCTGTGGTGGGACTGCCAGTAGGTGTAGGCGCCGGTGATGCCGCCGTAGCGGCCGTTGCAGTAGCTCACGAACCACTTGAACTGGGTCTGGTAGTTGTCGGCCCAGTCGGAGCCGGCGGAGGCCATCTTCGAGCCGGGCAGGGCCTGCGGCAGGCCGTACGCGCCGGAGGAGGCGTTCGTGGCGTGCGGGTTCCAGCCGGACTCGTGGTTGATGATGTACACGGCGGCCGTGAAGTCGGCCTCGGTGTAGCCGTTCGACAGCAGCCAGTCATGCGCCCAAGTCTGCATCTCCGAAGCGGGCACGGTGGTGCCGAGCGAGTTGGAGGAGGAATCGCCGGAGCTCGACGAGGAGCCGGTGCTGGTGGAGCCGGTGCCGACGAGCACGATCTTGTCGGTCGGGGCCTCCTTCACATAGGAGGCGAACACGTTCGAGGAGACGATCTTGCCGCCCGCGCGGGTGACGAGGCTCGTGGTCTCCATCGTGCCGACCTTGCCTTCCTGCTGGACCTTCTCCTGGCCCTTCGGCAGCGCGTCGGTCTCCTTCTTCACCGTGTTGAACGCGATGTCGCTGTCGCTGGTCTCCAGCGTGGCGCCCGCGCGTTCGATGGTGATGACGGTGGATTCGGTGACCTTCGTGTTCAGCGAGGGGGAGACCGTGTCATCCGGGTCGAGCACGATGTCGCCAGCTTCGAGCACGGACTTCACGTCGGTGAAATCGTCGCCGAGGACGGTGCGCGACTTGCCGTTGATCTTGACGGTCACATAGGACGTGTTGCCGTTGAGGTCGCCACGCGCGCCTCCACGGGACACGCCGAGCGCGTTGCTGTCCGTGGCGGAGAATTCGGTGACGGCGGCGGGCTTGTTCGCCTGCTGGTAGAAGTTCCTGGACACGACGCCGGCACCCGCAAGCATGCCCACCGCCGCGACGATGGCCGCGATACGCGTCCACTGGCGCTTGCTCAGGGACTTCAGGGTGGGCGTCTTCTTGCGATGATTCGCCATATTGCTCCTTAAATATTCGAGGCGCCACGCGGTGGTCGGCACAGCGTGCGCGGCGCTCACTAATCCACCAGTCTAGCGTCCAATCCGAACATTGGACAGTGGTCGGGTGAACGGCCGGTGGCGTCGCGGCGTTTTTATTAGGCAACATGACCAATTGTGATGGTGGTGGGAATTAGACAGATTGTCTAGCATAAAGTCAGCGTCATCGCAAGGAGGTCATCATGACGAACGACAACCGGAATCCGGATCCGAACGCGAATGTGAACGCGGGCGACGGCCCCTACGGCGCGCCGCGCGCGGGACAGGGCGGCGACCCGTACGCCAATCCGTATGCGGACCAGTCGAACAATCCCTATGCGGGGCAGGGCGGACCAGCCGGTGGCACAGGCTCGGCTGGCGGCTGGAACGCCGACCCGGCTGGCGGCTGGAACGGGCGGCCGGTCGATCCGTTCAAACTCATCGAAACCATGCTGCCGCAGCACGCGAAGAACTGGGTGCGCGGATTCTACGGCGTGATCGGCGTGGCCGCCATTGTGCTCGGCGCGGCCCTGCTGCTCTGGCCCGGCATCACGTTGAAGGTCGCGGCCGTCCTGCTCGGCGTCTACCTCGTGGTCTCCGGACTCGTGCGCGTCGTCGTCGCCATCGTCGAACTCGGACTACCGAGCGGATGGCGCGTGCTCGACATCCTCGTCGGCGTGCTGCTCACCATCGGCGGCCTGCTCATGCTCAAGAACGCGGCCGTCTCCGGACAGGCGCTCGCCCTGCTCGCCACGATGACCGTCGGCATCGGCTGGATGCTCGAAGGCTTCATGGCGCTCGTCGAATCGTGGAGGCTGCCCAGCTCCGGATGGGCCGTGCTCTACGCGATCGTCTCCATCATCGCCGGCTTCGTCGTGCTCATGTCCCCGGTGAGCTCCACCGTCTGGCTCGTCGTCTTCGCCGGCTGCGCCCTGGTGGTCATGGGCATCTCCGCCCTGGTGCGCGCCTTCACCTTCGGCCGCCTCCCGAAGCGGTGAGGTGATAGTTCGATGACTCCCGTAGTCTTGGCCATGCTTTGTACGGCCAAGACTACGCGATCGCGAGTTGCTTGTGGGCGATTGTTTCCAGATGGTCCGTCAACGCCCGGACGTCATCGGCGGAGCACCCCCATTGACGGACCAAGGCAAATGGTTCGCAGTCGAACAACGCTGTGGCGAGGTCCGTTCTCCTTTCGGCGATGATTCTGCGGTTGCATGGATTGAACAGCAGTGTATAGCCGCGATAGTCGCCGATATTTCGCAATTCAGTCATGGAATCGGACATATCCGAACATCTCCTGCCAAGCTACGATGATTTCCGGAGCGACCGATTCAAGGAACTCGATGATTCCCTGCTGCTCCTTCGTCGTCATATCAGGACTTTGCTTGGCGATTCGTACCGTGCCGTCCTGCAGAATCCAGAATTTCGCGGATGATGGCGACTGCTTGCCTCTGGCGACGTGGACGTGAATCGGCTCGTTGCTTTCATTCGCCCAGAAGTAGACAAGGAATCCTCGGATTCTATACAGCCCAGGCATGTTGGATACCGCCTTCGCGTGCATAGCGCATGATTGATTTCATGCCGCGGACGGTGCTGACGAGAAATCCGTTGGTCTCCCGCTGACTGAATCCCGTATTGGCTGGAATCGTGCCGTCCGGAATCTTGATTTCGGCGTGCTTGTCCCCGTTGTCGAAGAATACGAGCACGCTGCCGTCGGGCTGGACATCGGAATGTGTGACGCGCGTGCCATCGCCCGTCTCATAATAATCGTATATCCGCATGATGAGCTCCCGTCTTTCTTCATTGTAAATCGTGTGCTGGGTAATGGGGAGGCGCGTGAACCCCCTCAGTCGCGCTTTGCGCGACAGCTCCCCCTGAAGGGGGAGCAGAGGGAGAGGGGTGTGAACAGCTCCCCTGAAGGGGGCGCGAAGGGGAAGGGGTGTGGGCGGTTCGCCTGCGGGGTACAAGAGGGTTGTGGATTGACGAGGCGGCGCACTATCGTGAGGAACAGTCTCGACAGGGCGTTCCCGCCCATCGGAACCTAGGTAGAAAGATTCTGGAAGTCTCATGATCGAACTGAAGACCCCTCGCGAAATCGAGGAGATGAAGCCCGCCGGCCGCTTCGTCGGCTCCATCCTGCGCGAACTCAAGGAATACACGAAGGTCGGCACCAACCTGCTCGACATCGACGAATTCGTGCACAAGAAGATCGTCGACCGCAAGGGCGCCGAATCCTGCTACGTGGACTACGCGCCCGACTTCGGCACCGGCCCGTTCGCCCACTACATCTGCACCTCCGTCAACGACGCGGTGCTCCACGGCGTGCCCTACGACTACAACCTCAAGGACGGCGACCTCGTCTCCCTCGACCTCGCGATCAGCGTCGACGGCTGGGTGGGCGACTCGGCCATCAGCTTCGTGGTCGGCAAGGACAAGGACCCGGAGGACCTGCGCCTCATCAAGTGCACCGAGGAGGCGCTCGCCGCCGGCATCGAAGCGGCCCAGCCGGGCAATCGCCTCGGCGACGTGTCCAGCACGATCGGCGACATCGCGCGCGAATACGGCTACCCGATCAACCTCGAGTTCGGCGGCCACGGCGTCGGGCACATCATGCACGGCGATCCGCACGTGCCGAACGACGGCAAGGCGCGCCACGGCTACAAGCTGCGTCCGGGCCTCGTCATCGCCATCGAGCCGTGGTTCCTCAAGACCACCGACGAGATCTACCAGGATCCGAAGGACGGCTGGACCCTGCGCTCCGAGGACGGCTCCCGCGGCGCCCACAGCGAGCACACCATCGCCATCACCGAAAACGGCCCGGTGATCCTCACCACGAGGGAGTAGGGCGATACGGGTCTTCCGCGGCATGCGCCCCCTTTAGGGGGGAGCTGGTCCGCGGAGCGGGCCTGAGGGGGGGTGCTGCGTCTGGTTGTGGACGGGGTACCTCCTCAGTCGGCTTTTGGCCGACAGCTCCCCCTGAGAGGGGGGAGCGAGGGAAGTGGTATGCGCGAGGAGTGCGCATACCGTTTTGCGGGGCGCATTCCTTTTGTGTTCCGGGTATTGGGCAATGGGGCCTTGTGGAAACATGGGGCGGCTATGGTGGCCGGCAACATCGAACAGGAAGGGTCACCCATGGCAACAGCACAGCTGAACGTCGACGATAGCAAGTACACGCTGCCGGTCGTCGAGGCCACCGCCGGGCCGGACGGCATCGTCGTGTCCAAACTGCGCAACGACGGCTGGGTGACGCTCGACCCCGGCTTCCTCACCACCGCGCAATGCGAATCGAAGATCACGTACATCGACGGGCAGCACTCGATCCTGCGCTACCGCGGCTACCCGATCGAGCAACTGTGCGAGAACTCCGACTTCCTCGAGGTCGCGTGGCTGCTGCGCCACGGCGAACTGCCCAACAAGGAGCAGTACGAGAAGTTCGTCTCCGCGATCAACCATCGCACGATGGTGGGTGAGGACTTCCGCACGTTCATGGGCTCGTTCCCGCGCACCGCGCATCCGATGAGCGTGCTCGCCTCCGCGATCAACGCGCTCGCCACGTTCTACCCGGACACGACCGACATCACCGACTCCGACCAGCTCGACGAGTCGGCGATCATCATCATGGCGAAGGTGCGCACCATCGTGTCGTACATCTTCCGCCGCCGCCGTGACGAGCCGATGCTGTACCCGGACTACGCGCGCGGCTACGTGGACGACTTCCTGCGCATGTGCTTCGCCGTGCCGTACGAGCCGTTCGAATCCGACCCGCTGTACGTGCACGCGCTCGGCCGCCTGCTCATCATCCACGCCGACCACGAGCAGAACTGCTCCACGTCGGTCGTGCGCATCGCCGGCAGCGCGCACGCCAACCTGTATTCGGCGGTCGCGGCCGGTGTCAACGCGCTGTCCGGACCGTTGCATGGCGGTGCGAACGAGGCCGTCCTGCGCCAGCTGAAGGCGATCCGCGATTCCGGCAAGTCGGTGCGCGAGTTCGTCGAGGACGCCAAGCGCGACGGCCACCGCATCTCCGGACTCGGCCACCGCGTCTACAAGTCGTACGATCCGCGCGCGGCCATCGCCAAGACGTATCTCGAGAAGATCATGGACCGCGAGGACACGTCGAAGCTGCCGGCCGACGAACGCGCCCTGTTCGACGTGGCCACCGAGCTCGAGGACATCGCGCTGCACGACAACTACTTCGTCTCGCGCCATCTCTACCCGAACGTCGACTTCTACACGGGACTGATCTACCGGGCGATCGGATTCGACCCGGCCATGTTCACCACGCTGTTCGCGCTGGGCCGCATCCCCGGATGGATCGCCCAGTACCGCGAGATGCTCGCCGACCCGGCCACCAAGATCGGCCGCCCGCGCCAGGTGTACACCGGCGCCGTCAAGCGTGATTACATTCCGCTGGAAGAGCGGTAGGCGACGCGGTTTGCCTCCCTCTGACGGGACATCGTCTACAAACGCCGGAGGCGTTTGTAGACGATGTGCGAGCCGACAGGCGAGCTGATAGAAGGTCAGCCGCAGGCTGTCCGTGATTGCGGACGAGGTGTCATCGCGAAGCGATGACGGAGGGAGAGAATGAAGAGCGGCCGTAGGCCGCGGGAAAATCGCATCGGCCGAAGGCCGATTCCGTTTCCTCGCGGCCTGCGGCCGCTGTCTCTCCCCCCAGTCCGCTGACGCGGACAGCCCGACCGCAATCAAGGACAGCCTTCGGCTGACCTCACATAAGCTCGCTGTCGCTCGCCTTCGCCTACGGAGAGCCCACCGGGCTCTCCGCTTCACGGCTCAGCCCGTCAGAGGGGGCCGAGCAAGGCGTCAGTTCTTATGCAACTTGGCGTTGAGTTCGATGCCGGTCTTGCGGTAGCGCGCCTCGATGCGGCCGTTCACCGAGTTGCGGATGAACAGGATGTTGTCCTTGCCGGACAGGTCCGCGCCCTTGACGACCTCGAGCGGTTCGCCGGCGGCGGCCTTCGCCTTGTCCCAGATGGTGACCTTGGTGCCGGCGGTCACGTACAGGCCCGCCTCGACGACGCAGTTGTCGCCCAGGGAGATGCCGATGCCCGCGTTCGCGCCGAGCAGCGAGTGCTCGCCGATCGAATTGCGCAGCTTGCCGCCGCCGGACAGGGTGCCCATGATCGAGGCACCGCCGCCGATGTCGGAGCCGTTTCCGACGACCACGCCCTGCGAGACGCGGCCCTCGACCATCGAGACGCCGAGCGTGCCGGCGTTGAAGTTCACGAAGCCGGCGTGCATGACGGTGGTGCCCTCGGACAGGTGGGCGCCCAGGCGCACGCGGTCGGCGTCGCCGATGCGCACGCCGGACGGCACGACGTAGTCGATCATGCGCGGGAACTTGTCGACGCCCAGCACGTTGACCGAGGCGGCCGGGGCGGCGGCCGGCAGACCGGCGTTCGCGGCGAACGACTGGGCGGCCGCGGTGGCGGCGGCCTCGACGTCGGCCTTGCGGGCGTTGAAGTCCTCGACGGCGAACGGGCCGTAGTTGGTCCACACGACGTTGTTGAGCGCGCCGAAGATGCCGTCCAGGTTGAGTGTGTTCGGCTTGGCGAGGCGCATGCTCAGCAGGTGCAGCTTCAGGTAGGCGTCCTCGGCGTTGGCGATCGGGGCGTCCAGGTCGCTCACGGTGAACACCGGCACGCGGCGCACGCCGCGCGCGTCGGCCTCGTCGTGGGCGAGCACGCCGAAATCATGGTTCGGACGGTCCGCCTCGGCGGGGGCGGCACCGAGCGCGAGGCTCGGATACCACACGTCCAGGGTGTTGCCGGCGGCGTCGATGCTCGCCAGGCCCCAGCCGTACGCGGTGCGTTCATCAGTCATCTGCAATGCTCCTTACATACATCGGGATACAGGTTGCTTCCATGTCCACCTTAGCCTGCGCGCTCGTCGGGCGCGTGCCGTGCCCACGTGATGTTCCACGGGGTGTTTCACGCGCGCGCCGCATCCCGTTACGCCCGCGGCCGAGCGTGCCCCGCCGTTGACCAAGCGGTAGGGTACAATCGCGCACCGTGAATGACTATCGGCAGGATGAACGCGGCGATCGCGAGCGCCGCCGCCGCACCATGGTGCGCGCGGTGTGCATCGTCATAGCCGCGGCCATGCTGATCTCCTTGGTGGTTCCCGCCATCTACGCCGGTCTTTGACGTCCCGTCACGCGTGTTCCCCGCGTGACGTCCAGCCTCGCACGCCCTCGGCAGGTTCGCGGCCGCGGGGCATGCGGCGAAAGGCGCGTCGCGCATCCGCCGGACGGGGGAGGGGAGCACGAGGCCCGAGGACGGGCGGCACCCCAAGGTTTTTCAAAGGTACGAAACATAAGGTAGACAACGATGGCTGAATTTGACTATTCCCAGGCGATCGCCGACGTGCGCGCCAAGTACGACTCCATCGCCAAGGCGCTGGACGTGGACCGCATGAAGGCGGACATCGCCGAGCTCGAGCAGCAGGCGGCCGCCCCCGGTCTGTGGGACGATCCCGAGAACGCGCAGAAGGTGACGAGCAAGCTCTCCGCCGCCGAATCGCAGCTGAAGCGCCTCACCTCCGCCGGCTCGCGCATCGACGACGTGGAGACGCTCGTCGAGCTCGGCCGCGAGGAGGAGGACCAGGAGTCGCTCGACGAGGCGAAGACCGAGCTCGGCTCGATCGCCGACGACCTCGCCGCGATGGAGATCCAGACCCTGCTCGACGGCGAATACGACGAGCGTTCCGCCGTGGTGACGATCCGCTCCGGCGCGGGCGGCGTGGACGCGGCCGACTTCGCGCAGATGCTGCTGCGCATGTACCTGCGCTACTGCGAGCGCATGGGCTTCAAGGCGAAGGTGATGGACACCTCGTACGCCGAGGAGGCGGGCATCAAGTCCGCGACCTTCCAGGTGGACGCGCCGTACGCGTACGGCCGTCTGAGCGTCGAGGGCGGCACGCACCGCCTCGTGCGCATCTCCCCGTTCGACAACCAGGGCCGTCGCCAGACCAGCTTCGCCGCCGTCGAGGTGGTGCCGCTCGTCGAGGCGACCGACCACATCGACATCCCGGACACCGACATCCGCGTCGACACGTACTGCTCCTCCGGCCCCGGCGGCCAGGGCGTGAACACGACCTACTCGGCCGTGCGCATCACCCACCTTCCCACCGGCCTCGTCGTGACGATGCAGGACGAGCGCTCGCAGATCCAGAACCGCGCCGCCGCCATGGCCGTGCTTCAGTCCCGACTGCTCGTGCTGCGCCACGAGGAGGAGGCGAAGAAGAAGAAGGAGCTCGCCGGCGACATCAAGGCCAGCTGGGGCGACCAGATGCGCTCCTACGTGCTGCACCCGTACCAGATGGTCAAGGACCTGCGCACCGGCTACGAGACCAGCCAGACCCAGGCCGTCTTCGACGGCGATCTCGACGGCTTCATCCAGGCGGGCATCCGCTGGCGCCACGAGCAGCGCCGCGCCGCCAAGGAGGAGGCCGAGGCCTAACCCGGCCCCGGCCCCGCAAGGCCGCACCGGCCATACAGGCCGTACAAGGCTTACCAGGCTTCACAAGGAAAGCGAATCAATGGCACTCATCTCATTGGAGCATGTCAGCAAGATCTACCCGAAGGGCACCCGTCCCGCGCTCGACGACATCAACCTCGACATAGACCGCGGCGACTTCGTGTTCCTCGTGGGCGCGTCCGGCTCCGGCAAGACCACGCTGCTGAGCCTGCTGCTGCGCGAGGAGGAGGCCACGGACGGCGAGATCCGCGTGGCCGGCAACGACCTGCGCCGCATCTCCGACCGTCAGGTTCCGCAGTACCGTCGTTCGATCGGCTTCGTGTTCCAGGACTACAAGCTGCTCAACAACAAGACCGTGTGGCAGAACGTGGCGTTCGCGCTCGAGGTGATCGGCACGCGCCGGTCCGCCATCAAGTCGATGGTGCCGAAGGTGCTGGAGACCGTCGGCCTCACCGGCAAGGAGCAGAACTACCCGCACGAGCTGTCCGGCGGCGAGCAGCAGCGCGTGGCCATCGCCCGCGCCTACGTGAACCATCCGCAGATCCTGCTCGCCGACGAGCCGACCGGCAACCTCGATCCGACCACGTCGCTCGGCATCATGGAGGTGCTCGACGCGATCAACCGCACCGGCACCACCGTCGTCATGGCGACGCACAACGAGGAAATCGTCAACTCGATGCGCAAGCGCGTCGTCGAACTGCACACCGGTCACATCGTGCGCGACGAGGAACACGGATCATACGATTCGTCCACCTACTTCCCCGACGCGGAAGTCACGTCGAAGGCGCATCGCGCCA
This sequence comes from Bifidobacterium sp. LH_419, assembly GCF_056356955.1. Classification (NCBI taxonomy): domain Bacteria; kingdom Bacillati; phylum Actinomycetota; class Actinomycetes; order Bifidobacteriales; family Bifidobacteriaceae; genus Bifidobacterium; species Bifidobacterium sp. LH_419. Next base: position 22,052 of record NZ_JBKEVG010000005.1, on the reverse strand, counting down.
TCGGCGCGGACGAACGGTTCCGCGCGGACAGCACGGACGCGACCGAACGCATGGACGCACACGCCGCCATCGAGGCGGGCGCGCTCGCGGCCGGCGCGATGGACGGCGACGAGGGCATCGCCCGTCTCGCCCAGTCCGTGCATTCCGGCCGCACCGGACGTTACGGCGAGGCGTTCGCCCCCGTCGAGACGACGCTCACGTGGGGCAAGGGACTGAATCTCGAGGAGGAGGCCGAGCGGGAACGCCGCGAGCGGGAGGCGGAGAAACCCGCCCCCGCCGCGCAGGCCGCCGCGGCCACGCCGGCGGACGACGCGGCGACCGCGGTGGTCGCGCCCGTCGACGCGACCGACGACGTGACGGACGATCCGGACGCGAAGTTCAAACCCAAGGCGGCCACGGCGCAGGCCGGCGGCAGCCTGCTGACGCCGCCCGCGCCGCCCGCCGCGAAGGCCGGGCACGGGCGTGCGGAACAGGCGGAGGCGACGGACCGGACCGGACAGACCGAGCCGCCGGCGCCGCCCGCCGGATCCGCGCCGCTGACGCCGCCCGCGCCGCCGGTCCCGCCGACGGCGCAGGCCGCGGCGGACGCGACGGCGGGGAACGGCGACGACGCGACCGGTGACGTGACCGACGACGCCGGAACCGCGGCCGACGGCCGAAACGATGACGACGAGAAGACGAACGAGGAGGAGACCCGATGAGGGCGCGATTCATCCTTTCCGAGACTTGGACGAGCCTCAAGCGCAACGTGCCGATGATCGTCTCGGTCATGCTCGTCACCTTCATCTCCTTCGTGTTCATCGGCGCGTCCGCGCTCATGCAGGCGCAGGTGACGCGCGCGAAGGGCGAATGGTACGACAAGGTCGAGGTGATCGTGTGGCTCTGCCCGGACGGCACCAGCCAGGCGGCCAGCTGCGCGACCGGCAAGGCCCCCACGCAGCAGGAGATCGTCGAACTGGAGGACTTCATCCACCAGGAGCTGCGCGACAACGTCTCGAAGATCTCCTACGTGAGCCGTGAGGACTTCTTCAAGAACACGTTCCTCAAGCAGTACCCGAACGGCGAATACCAGGGCCGCACGCTCACCGCCGCCGACATGCAGGACTCGCTGCAGCTGAAGCTCAAGGACCCGACCAAGTACAAGATGGTCGCCGAGGTGCTCAACGGCAAGACCGGCGTGGAGGAGGTCGTCGACCAGAAGCAGATCTTCGACCCCGTGTTCGCCGTGCTCAACCGGGCGACCGTCGTCACCGTGGTGCTCGCCGTCGTGATGGTCGTCGTCGCGATCCTGCTGACCGGCACGACGATCCGCATGTCCGCCGCGTCGCGCAAGAACGAGACGGAGATCATGCGACTGGTCGGCGCGTCCAACTGGACGATCCGGCTGCCGTTCATCCTCGAAGGCGTGATCGCCTCGCTCGTCGGCTCGCTGCTCGCCGCCGGCGCGCTCGCCGCGATCGTGCAGGTGTTCATCACCGACGGGGTCGCCAAGTCCGTCAGCTGGATGCCGTTCGTCACGCAGGGCACCGTGTGGCTAGTCGCGCCCGCGCTCGTCGCCGGCGCCGTGCTGCTGTCCGTCGTGGCCTCGGCGGTCTCGCTGAGCCGTTATCTCAAGGCGTAGGCGGGCATAGGCTCAAAGCATAGGCGGGTTGCCGTCTCAGCAACCTCCGTTACAATGTGCGGAAGCAATCCGGAAGGAAGGACCGAAGTGTCGAAGCGTTCCAAGACGTTGCAAGCAGGACTCGGACTCATCGTGTCGGCCGCGATGACCGCGGTGTGCGGCATCGCCATGACCGCGGCGTACGCGCCCGAGGCGAAGGCCGTTTCCGTCCAGGAGTACCAGCAGAAGGTCGCCAGCCACGCGGACATCAAATCCAAGCTCGCCGGCGTGAACGCCGACCTCGCCAACCAGATTCTCGAACTGGACTCGCTCGCCAACGACCAGATTCCGGCCGCCCAGGAGGCGGCCACGAAGGCGCAGCAGGCCGCGCAGCAGGCGCAGGACCTCGCCGACGCCACCACCGAGCGCCTCAACGCGGCCAAGAAGGACAAGGCCGACCTCGAGCAGAAGATCAAGGACACCGGCATCGAATACGACGATGCGAAGGACTCCGTCGCCGAATCGGCGCGCGACAGCTTCCACGGCTCGCAGGCCTCCACGGTGATGAGCGTCGTCACCAACGCGACCACCACCGACGATTTCGTCAACCAGATGCAGTCCGACGCGGCGGCCACGCGTTCCGCGGCCAACGCCGCCAACGACGCCGCCGTCTCGATGAACACGTCGATGAACCGCAAGGAGCGTCTGGCCGCCATCGAGGACCAGATCAGCCAGCTCAAGGACCAGGCCGACAAGCAGGCCGCCAGCGCCCAGTCCGCCGCCAAGGACGCCGCCGCCAAGCAGGCGTCGCTCGAGGCGCTGCAGGAGAAGGGCACGGCAGCCCGCAAGTCCCTGGAGGAGCAGAAGAGCAGCCTGACCACGCAGGAGGCCAAGGAGGCGGCCGACATCGTCTCCATGCAGGCCGACCTCGCCGCGCAGGCCGCGGCCAACGCCGCCGCCAGCAACAACAGCAGCAACGCGGGCTACACGCCGGGCACCGGCTCGCAGCAGCAGACCGGCGGTTCGACCGGCGGCACCACGACCGGCGGCACCACCAACAACGGCGGCGGCTCAAGCAACAGCGGCTCCAACTCCGGCGGCGGCACCGCCAACGGCATGGACTACGCCGTGCCCGGCAGCTGCCCCGAAGGCTCCAGCTACTGCTACGGCCACAACACCGGCAACACGGTGGGCGGCTCCGCCTACCCGGCCCGCCAGTGCACGCTGTGGGCGTACATCCGCCGTTCGCAGCTGAGCCTGCCGGTCGGCTCGTACATGGGCAACGGCGGCCAGTGGGCGGCCACCGGCGCGAGCCTCGGCTACTACGTGAACAACACGCCGCACGTCGGCGCCGCGATGGTGTTCCTGCCCGGCCAGAGCGTCGGCGGCCACTGGACGGCCGACTGGCAGTACGGCCACGTCGCCGTCGTCGAACGCGTCAACTCCGACGGCTCCGTGCTCATCTCCGAAGGCGGCACCGGCTTTGCCACCTTCCCCGCATGGGAGACCATCTCCAATGCGGGCGCCTACCAGTACGTGCACTACTGATTGGTGGGCTCGTATCGCATCCGCGCGCATGCGGGGAGCGAACGGGCTACGCGCTGCGCGATGGGGAAGCGCCGCCAGGCTTCGGCCGGCGGCGCTTCGTGCTATCGTGTTGTGGTTCGCGGGGCAACGACGACAAGGAAGGGAGGTCCCCGATGGCCAAGGAGGAAGGGACGAAGCTCATCGTCCAGAACAAGAAGGCGCGTCACGACTACGTCATCGAGGACAAATACGAGGCGGGTCTCGTGCTCACCGGCACCGAGGTGAAGTCGCTGCGCGAGGGACGCGCCTCGCTCGCCGAGGCGTTCGTCAGCATCGACCGGCGCAACGAGATCTGGCTGGAAGGCGCGAACATCCCCGAATACCTGAACGGCACGTGGAACAACCACGCGCCCAAGCGCAAGCGCAAACTGCTGCTGCACGAACGCGAGATCCTGAAACTCGCCCGCCAGATCGAGGCGAAGGGCTACACGATCGTGCCGATCAGCCTGTACTTCAAGGACGGACGCGTCAAGGCGGAGATCGCGCTGGCGCGAGGCAAGCGCGAATTCGACAAGCGCCAGGCGCTGCGCGAGGCGCAGGACAAGCGCGAGGCCCTGCGCGCCATGCGCTACGCCAACAAGCGCTCCCACTGAGCCCGCATGTCCACGTTGTGGGACGTGGGGGTGAGATTTACGGGTTCGTAGCATGGGGGACCTACTCTCGCGAATCAGTCGGGAAACATACCCGCCCGACCGACATTCTCTGAGAGAGGAAATCCAATGTCATCCAGCATGGGAATCAAGACCTTCACGGCCGCCGCGTTGTGCGCGGCGATGCTGTTCGCCACCGCCGCCTGCGGCACCTCCGACGCGTCCGACTCGTCCGCGTCCGGCTCCGGCTCGTCCGATTCGTCGTCCAAGATCGAAAGCTTCGACGTCTCCGGCATCCAGAAGGACGAGGCGATCGCCAAGCTGCTGCCCGAATCCGTCACCAAGGACGGCGTGCTCACCGTCGGCACCGACACCTCCTACGCCCCGGCCGAGTTCCTCGCCGAGGACGGCAAGACCCCGGTCGGCTACGACGTCGACCTCACCAAGGCCCTGGGCAAGGTCTTCGGCCTCAAGACCGAGAACGTGACCAGCACGTTCGACTCGATCATCCCGTCCGTCGGCTCCAAGTACGACCTCGGCATCAGTTCGTTCACGATCACGCCGGAACGCGCCCAGGCCGTCGACTTCGTCAGCTACTACAAGGCTGGCTCCACGTGGGTCGTCAAGAAGGGCAACCCCGAGAAGTTCGACTCCTCGAACCTGTGCGGCCTCAAGATCGCCGTCCAGACCGGCACCACCCAGGAGGAGGAGGTCACCGCCGCCGACAAGAAGTGCCCGGCCGACAAGAAGATCGACATCCTCTCCAACAAGCTGCAGACCGACGTGACCACCAACGTCGTCACCGGCAAGGCCGTCGCCTTCTACGCCGACTCGCCCGTCGCCGGCTACGCGATCAGCCAGACCGGCGACCAGCTGGAATCCTACGGCGAGGACGTCGGCGTCGCCAAGCAGGGCGTCGCCATCAGGAAGGGCGACGCCGCCACGGCCGAAGCCGTGCAGAAGGCCATCCAGAAGCTGATGGACGACGGCACGTATGAGAAGCTGCTCGACCACTGGGGCGTCAAGTCCGGCGCCATCGACAAGGCCGAGATCAACCCGACCGACGTGGAGGGCTGATCCCGCCGTTGAGTCCCCGCCGTTAACCGGTTCGTAGTAGCCGCCCGGTATCATCGCGACTCAGCGAGACGACATCATATTGCATATCTATACGCGATTATGTATACTTATGCATATGTGGCGGGGCGGAGAGTGGCCGCCGTGATGAACGCATCATCGCGGCGGCCACCGTTTTTCCGTTCCGAGGACCGAAACGCCAGAAGAAGTACCAAGAGAAGAAGGACATCATGTCGTTCACCACCAGGATGAAGACCATCACGGCCGCCGCGCTCGGCGTCGCCATGCTGCTGCCGCTCGCCGCATGCGGCACCACCGACGAAGGCGACGGCTCGACCGGCGGCTCCAGCTCCGCCGCCATCGGCAGCTACGACGTCTCCGGCGTCAAGAAGGACGAGGCGATCGCCAAGCTGCTGCCCGAATCCGTCACCAAGGACGGCGTGCTCACCATCGGCACCAACCCGTCCTACGCCCCGGCCGAGTTCCTCGACGCCGACGGCAAGACGCAGATCGGCTACGACATGGACCTCGCCCGCGCGCTCGGCAACGTCTTCGGCCTCAAGACCGAGGTCGTCTCCTCCAACTTCGACACGATCATCCCCGCCATCGGCTCCAAGTACGATCTCGGCATGGCCGCGTTCACCATCACCCCCGAGCGCATGAAGTCCGTCGACTTCGTCTCCTACTTCACCTCCGGCATGGCCTACGCCGTCAAGACCGGCAACCCGAACAAGGTCGACGAGAAGGACCTGTGTGGCCTCAAGGTCGCCGTCGAGACCGGCACCGTCGAGGAGACCGCCATCAACGAGACCGCCAAGCAGTGCAAGGCCGACGGCAAGAAGGACATCGAGATCCAGTCCTCCAAGCAGCAGACCGATGCCACCACCGCCGTCGTCACCGGCAAGGCCGACGTGTTCTTCGCCGACTCCCCGGTCGTCGGCTACGCGATCGCCCAGACCGACGGCCAGCTCGAGCAGCTCGGCAAGGACTTCGACTCCGTGCCGAACGCCATCGCCATCAAGAAGGGCGACACGGGCACCGTCGAAGCCGTGCAGAAGGCCATGCAGAAGCTGATGGACGACGGCACCTACGACAAGATCCTCAAGCACTGGGGCGTCGAATCCGGCGCACTGAAGACCGCCGAGGTCAACCCGGACGTCGAAGGCTGAGCGAAGCACCACTAAGGAGCCGAACATGGCAAAGAAACAAGTCGATGGCGAAGGACTGAACATCCCGAACCGCATCAAGGCGCTGCCCGTCAAGAGCCCGGGGCCCGTCGTGGCCGCCGTGATCGTCGTGCTGCTCGCCGCGATGCTCATCCAAGGACTCGTCACCAATCCGCGACTGGACTGGCCGACCGTCTGGAAGTACCTGTTCAACGAGAACGTGCTCGAAGGCATCGGCTACACGCTGATCCTCACCGTGCTCTCGATGGTCGTCGCGATCATCCTCTCGGTGATCCTCGCGATCATGCGCAAATCCATCAACCCGGTGCTGCGCGGCGTGAGCTGGTTCTTCATCTGGTTCTTCCGCGGCACCCCTGTGTACACGCAGCTCGTGTTCTGGGGCCTGTTCTCCGTGCTCATCCCGAAGATCAGCCTCGGCGTGCCCTTCACCGACATCTCGTTCTGGAGCATCGACTCCTCGGTGGTCATCACCGCGTTCAACGCCGCATGGATCGGCCTCGCCCTCAACGAGGCCGCCTACCTGTCCGAGATCGTGCGCGCCGGCCTCGAAGCCGTCGACCCCGGCCAGACCGAGGCGGCGCAGGCGCTCGGCATGAACCGCACGCTCATCATGCGCCGCATCATCCTGCCACAGGCCATGCGCATCATCATCCCGCCCACCGGCAACGAGACCATCGGCATGCTCAAGACCACGTCCCTCGTGCTCGCCGTGCCGTTCACGCTGGAACTGCAGTTCGCGACCAACGCGATCGCCAACCGCATCTACAAGCCGATCCCGCTGCTCATCGTGGCCTGCATCTGGTACCTGCTCATCACGTCCATCCTGATGGTCATCCAGTCCCGTCTCGAAAAGCACTTCGGCAAGGGGTTCGACGCCCGCCCGGCCGGCGCGCGCGGCAAGCAGCCGCCGCTGCCCGGCAAGACCGAAGGCGAGCCGAAGGACAATGTCGACAAGCTCAACGACGCCACGTTCAGCGGGCTCACGGCGTGAGCGGGAAGGAAGAGACACGATGACACAGACCAGCATCCCCGCGAACATCCCCGCCACGCCGACCGCCGCCGTGCCGGCCGTCAAGGCCACGCAGGTGCACAAGGCGTTCGGCTCGCTGCACGTGCTCAAAGGCATCGACCTGACCGTCCAGCCCGGCACCGTGACCGTGATCCTCGGCCCCTCCGGCTCCGGCAAGTCCACGTTCCTGCGTCTCATCAACCAGCTCGAGACGATCACCGGCGGCTCCATCGAGGTCGACGGCGAGCTCATCGGCTACAAGCACGTGACCAGGAACGGCCAGGACATGCTCCAGACCCTCAACGACAAGGAGATCGCCGCACAGCGCTCCAAGCTCGGCATGGTCTTCCAGCGCTTCAACCTGTTCCCGCACATGACCGCGCTGGAGAACGTGATGGAGGCGCCCGTCCACGTCAAGCATATGAACAAGGCGCAGGCCAAGCAGCTCGCCATCCAGGAGCTGGAGCGCGTCGGACTCGGCGAACGCCTCAACTACTATCCGGCGGAACTGTCCGGCGGTCAGCAGCAGCGCGTCGCCATCGCGCGCGCCCTCGCCATGCAGCCGGAGATCATGCTGTTCGACGAGCCCACGTCCGCGCTCGACCCCGAGCTCGTCGGCGAGGTCCTCAACGTCATGCTTTCGCTCGCCAAGGCGGGCATGACGATGGTCGTCGTCACGCACGAGATCGGATTCGCGCGCGAGGTCGCCGACCAGGTCGTGTTCATGGACGGCGGCGTGGTCGTCGAGGCCGGAGGCCCCGAGATCATCGACCATCCGACCGAACCGAGGTTCAAGGACTTCCTCCAGCACGTGCTGTAGTTGTAAGCATTCCGTGCAGTTCAGGTGTCCGCGATGGGCGCCGATATCCGCTTAGTGACACGCTCCGGGCCGCTCTGGCCAAGTCTTTACGGTCATACAGCGGATATCGGCGCCCATCGCTCGTTTCGCGGCTGCCTTGCGTTATGCGCGAAGTGGTCCGTCGCGTTGCCGTCTCTTGGTAAGGTAGAGAGCTATGTGTGGAATCGTTGGATATGCAGGACATGTCGAAACCGCGTGCGGCAAACCGCTGGAGGTCTGCCTCCAAGGTCTGAAGCGACTCGAATACCGTGGCTATGATTCGGCCGGCGTGGCCCTGACCGCGCCCGGCATGGACCACGTCGAGGTGCGCAAGAAGGCGGGCCGCCTCGCCAACCTCGTCGAAAGCATCGAGAAGAAGCCGATGCCGCTGGCGACCGTCGGCATCGGACACACGCGCTGGGCCACGAACGGCGTGCCGAGCGACGTGAACGCCCACCCGCACACCAGCATGGACGGCAAGGTCGCCATCATCCACAACGGCATCATCGAGAACGCCTCCCAGCTGCGCCTCGACCTGCAGGCCGAAGGTTACCGTTTCGCCTCCGCCACCGACACCGAGGTCGCCGCCAAGCTGCTCGGCAAGATCGTCGACACCATCATCCGCGAGGAAGGCAAGCCGGACCTGTTCAAGGCGGTGCGCCGCATGGCGCGCATGCTCAAGGGCGCGTTCACGATCCTCGCCACCGACTGCCGCCAGCCGGACATCGTCGTCGGCGCACGCCACGACTCCCCGCTCGTCGTCGGCCTCGGCGACGGCGAGAACTTCCTCGGCTCCGACGTGGCCGCGTTCGTCGCGTACACGAAGCGCGCCATGGAGGTCGACCAGGATCAGGCCGTGTGCGTGAGCGCCGACAAGGTCATCGTCACCGACTTCATGGGCAACGTGGTCGAGAACCCGAAGACCTACACCATCGACTGGGACGCCTCCGCCGCCGAGAAGGGCGGATGGGACTCGTTCATGGACAAGGAGATCCACGAGGATCCCGCCGCCGTGCAGCGCACGCTCCTCGGCCGCTACGACAAGAACGGCGATGTCACGCTCGACGAGATCCACATCGACGAACACGACTTCAAGGCCATCGACAAGATCATCGTCATCGCATGCGGCACCGCCGCCTACGCGGGCATGGTCGCCAAGTACGCGATCGAGCATTGGGTGCGCATCCCCGTCGAAGTGGAGCTCGCGCACGAGTTCCGCTACCGCGACCCAATTCTCACCCCGCGCACGCTCGTCGTCGCCATCTCCCAGTCCGGCGAGACGATGGACACGCTCATGGCGCTGCGCCACGCGCGCGAACAGGGCTCCAAGGTGCTCGCCATCTGCAACACGCAGGGCGCGTCCATCCCGCGCGAATCCGATGCCGTGCTGTACACGCACGCCGGCCCGGAGGTCGCCGTCGCCTCCACCAAGGCGTTCGTCGCGCAGATCACCGCCGCCTACGTGCTCGGCCTGTACCTCGCGCAGGTGAAGGGCGCGATGTTCCGCGATGAGATCCAGCAGACCATCGACTCGCTCAAGGACATGCCGCGCAAGATCCAGTGGGTGCTCGACACGCAGACCGGCGCGATCGAGAAGGCCGCGAAGCAGATGCTGAACGCGCAGTCGTTCCTGTTCCTCGGCCGCCACGTCGGCTACCCGGTCGCCATGGAAGGCGCGTTGAAGCTCAAGGAGATCGCGTACACGTTCACCGAGGGCTTCGCCGCCGGCGAGCTCAAGCACGGCCCGATTGCGCTCGTCGACGAAGGCGAGCCGGTCGTGTTCATCGTGCCGCCGGAACGCGGCCGCAACGTGCTGCACGCCAAGGTGCTCTCCGGCATCGAAGAGGTGAAGGCGCGCGGCGCGTACATCATCGCCGTGGCCGAAGAGGGCGACAAGGACGTCGAGCATTATGCGGACGTCGTGTTCTGGCGTCCGAAGTGCCCGACGCTGATGAGCCCGCTCGTCGACGTGGTCCCGCTGCAGCTGTTCGCCATGGACATGGCCAAGCTCAAGGGCTACGACGTCGACAAGCCGCGCAACCTCGCCAAGTCCGTCACCGTGGAGTGATGACGAAGCGACATCGGTATGTGATCGAGGAGCCGCGGATTCCGTTCGAACTGGACGTGGTGTATGAGGATGCGGGGATCGTCGTCGTCGACAAGCCGCATTTCCTCGCCACCACGCCACGCGGCATGTGGTATCGCGAGACCGCGCTGATGCGCCTGCGCGAAGCGTACGGCGACGACGCGATCGTGCCGGCGCACCGTCTTGACCGGATGACCGCCGGCATCGTCGTGTTCGTAAGGGACCCTGCGTTGCGCGGCGCATACCAGATGCTGTTCCAGGAGCGGCGCGCGGAGAAGACGTATGAATGTCTCGCGCCGTGCGCGCCGATCGCGCGGCCGCAGTACGGGACGATTGAACGGTTGGAGCCGCCGCGCGTGTTCCCGCTGCGGCGGCGCTCCCGCATCGTCAAGGACCGCGGGGTGCTGCAGGCGTACGAGACGCCAGGCGCGGTGAACGCGGAGACCGTGGTGGAGCTGGGGGTGTCGGGGGCGCGCTCACGGAGCACGTCGTCGGCGCGCCCTGCGTTGCGCGCGTATACGCTGCATCCGCGGACCGGCAAGACGCATCAGCTGCGCGTGCACATGAATTCGATCGGATTGCCGATCGCCGGCGACGATTTCTACCCGCGCATCCGCCAACGCGCCTACGATGATTTCAGCGAGCCGCTCGCGCTCGTGGCGAGACGCCTCGCATTCACGGACCCGGTCACAGGGGAGCGGCGCGAATTCGTCTCCCGCGTGCCGCTATGGGAAGGTCGGTATTAGGCCCCCTCTGACGAGGGGGCTCCCGGCGAAGCCGGGTGAGGGAGAGACAGGAGCGGCCGTAAGGCCGCGGGAGATGTGGCATCGGCCGAAGGCCGATTCGATTTCTCCGCGTCCTTACGGCCGCTCCTCTTCTCTCCCTCCGTCATCGCTTCGCGATGACACCTCCCTCGTCAGAGGGAGGGCTGTATATGGATTCAGTCGAGTTCGATGAACTTGTCGAAACGGTAGTAGGTCTTCTTATAGCCGTTCTCCTCGTAGAAGCGGTGGCTGTCCGTGTGCTCGACGCGCGAGCACATCGTGATCTTGCCGCAGCCGAACTCGCGGGCCACCTTCTCCGCCCAGGCGAGCAGCTGGTCGCGGATGTCCTTGTCCTGATGCGCCTTCGCGACGACGAGCTCCTTCGTCTCGGCGACGCGTTCGCCCGCATGCAGCTGCCAGGTGCACAGGATGCCCACGAAGCCCATGACCACGCCGTCCTCCTCGTAGACGCCGAGGCGGCGGTCGAGTGAGGAGAGCTGGTCCACGTATGTCTGCGCGAACATCTGGAAGTTGAGATCGCAGGGGCTGGACTCGTTGACGATGTTGAACACCGCCGTGAGATCCGCGCTGGTGGCCGGTCTGATCATGGTCGTGAGCCTTTCATCGGGGTTGGAATGCCAAGGGAATCGTGTCATGCGACCATCATCGCATCATTGGGTGACGGGCGCATCGGTCGCATCGAACTGATGGTCGCTCCCCATCGTAACGGCGTACGCGCGAGGCGCGGAATGTCCCGCATACCATGTTTCGCCTTCCGTGCGTCCGCAGCGATGTTCCCCGTGCCTTTGAGACCGGCGTGACGGAACGGCATCCTGATAGGTAGGAAACGTTGCACGCACTCGGCCCCCATCCCGACGACGGAACGGCGGGCCGCGACCATCAGACGAACGGCGACGGCCTCGTGGACGAGACCGCCCGCCACCCCACAATGGAGGAGCTACCGTGAACATCCCTCTGGCGATACTCGGCTTCGCGACGATGATCATCATCACCGTCGTGCTGTTGAAGAAGAAGATGAGCATCCTGCTCGCCTTCACCGTGATCCCGCTCGTCGCCGGCATCATCGCCCTGTGCATCACAGGCGGCGGCATCGCCGACATCGGCAAGTGGATCGAGACCGGCATCGGCAAGACCTCGGACATCACGCTGATGATGCTGTTCTCCCTGCCGTACTTCATGCTCATCGCCGACACCGGCATGTTCGACGACATCGTCAAGGGCATCATGAAGCGCGTGCACATCACCGCGCCGATCATCTGCGCCCTGACCGTACTTGTCGCCTGCATCGTCGAGCTCGACGGCTCGATCACCTCCGTGTTCCTCATCACCGTGCCGCTCATGCTGCCGCTGTACGAGAAGTTCCACGTCGACAAGCGCGCCCTGCCGTTCCTCATCTGCGTGGCCATCCTCATCATGTGCAACACGCCGTGGAACCCGAAGATCCTGCGCGCCGCCAGCCTCGTCGACGACCCGAACGCCTCCACCAACCTGTTCCTGAAGCTCGTGCCCATCCAGCTGTTCATGCTCGCGCTGCTCATCGCCCTCGCCGTGTTCTTCGGCGTCCAGTCGCGCAAGCACCGCAAGGCCGGCGAGAAGATCGACTTCAGCCGCGAGGAGCTGCTCGCCCAGTTCAAGGACACCGAGCTCACCCGCCACGACCGCTTCTGGGTGAACCTGCTGTTCACCGCGTTCCTCATCTTCGTGCTCATCGTCTTCCAGTCGATCCCGCAGTACTACGTGTTCGCGTTCGGTCTGGTCGTCGCGCTCGCCGTCAACTTCCCCGACCTCGGCCAGCAAGGCAAGCTGCTCAAGAAGTACGCGGCCTCCCTGTTCCCGGTCGCGCCGGCCGTGCTCCTGTCCGGCGTGGTCGTCGGCGTGATGCAGGAGTCCGGCATGCTCGAGGCGATGGTCCAGGCGATGGTCGCCGTCGTGCCGCCCGCCATCGGCCCGTACTTCTACATCATCGTGGCCCTGTTCTCCACGCCGCTCATGCTGCTGTTCACCAACGACACGTGGTTCTACGCGCTGATGCCGCTCGTCTCCGCCTTCTCCGCGAAGTACGGCGTGCCCGCGGACGTGGTCATCGTCACCCTGTTCATGAACTTCGGTTCGATGATCTCCGTGATCGCCCAGCCGCAGCTGTACATCGCCACCGACCTGACCGGCATCACGCTCGACGAGCACATCAAGTTCTCGTTCCTCAAGCTGTGGGCCATCAACGTGGTGGTCGTCGCGTTCGGCGTGCTCACCGGCGTGTTCCTGCCGTGAGCGCGGGATACGGAAGATAGGGGAATGAATGAAGGGGACGTGCCTGCGGGCGCGTCCCCTTCATTGCGTGGGTGGGAGTCTCCCTTTCGTGGGTGGTCTACCCCTCAGTCGGCTTCGCCGACAGCTCCCCTGTCAAGGGGAGCCGGAATTGTCCCCTCAGTCATGCGAAGCATGGCATCTCCTCTGTCAAGGGGAGCCGGGATCACCCCCTCGGTCGCGCGAGGCGCGACAGCTCCCCCCCCCCCCCCCCCCCCCCAAGGGGCGCAGGAATCGTATGCGCCGGGAACCGCATTCCGTGGTCAGGTGCGGAAGCGGCGGTAGGCTCGGAGGCGGAAGGCGAGGGCGAGGATCGCGTAGTCGGCGAGTTCGCGCGGATTGTAGCCGGTGTCGCGGGCGATGCGGTTGAGCCGGTTCTGCAGCGTGTTCTTGTGCAGGAACAGCTCCTCGGCCGCGTGCACGATGCTGCCGTTGTGCCGCGTGTACGCGTCGAACGTCGTCTGGAAGTCATCGATCCGCGCCTCGTCGAGTCCGGCGAAGACGCGTCCGATGAACTGGTCGGCCGCCGCCGGAGGCGTCGCCGAGACCAGCACGCCCAGATCGAGGTCCTCGTAGCGGCCGATGCCGTCGCCGCCGGTGAACCGCTGCCAGTCGACGCTGGTGCGCGCTTGGTCGTAGCTCACGTGGTAGTCGTCGCCGTGCGCCGCGACGGCGCCGACGCCGAACCGCATCCGCCGGTGCAGCGTGCGCGCGATATCCGCCTGCAACGCCTCGAGCGTCGGCGCGGGATCGGCGGCGTCCTCCACGTCGACGAACAGGCAGCATTCCCGCGTACTCACCGAGACCAGCGTGCGGGGGAGCGCCGCCATATGTCGTTGGACGGTCAGATACAGCGTGTCGTACGCGGGCGTTCCGGCGCTCCCCGCGCCGCCGCCCGCATCGTCCACGCCCTCCATGCGCCCGACCACGGCGCGTCGGGGGCGTTTCAGGTCAAGTCCCAGCGTCGAGGCGAGATAGGCGACCATGCCTTCGTCGCGCCGTTGCTGGGTGAGCATCGTGACGAGGTTCGTCATCATGAGCCGCTGGTCGAAACGCGTCATCTGCTCGAGATTCTCGCGGATGAGGATCTCCGTCATCTTCTTGATGACGTTGCCGAACGGCTCCACCTCGGCGCGCTCGCCGGTGATGCCGATCACCGCCACCACCGAATCGTCGAACAGCACGGGCACGTTGATACCCTTGCGTGCGCCCTCGAACTGATGGTCGTCGTCGATGGAGACGGTCTGTTTGATCTGCACGGCGAGGCGTGCTCCGTCATGGCCGGTGCCGATGCGCGACGTGTCCGTGCTGGCGATGATCACGCCGTTCGTGTCGAACAGGTTGATCTCGTGACGGATCACGTCCTTGAGGTTCGCGACGATGGACTGCGCCGTCCGCGCATCGATCTCCATATGTCTCTCCTTTGCGCCTCGATGTGCAGGTCGATACCGGACATAGTACGCGGAACAATGTCGAAGCGGAAAAGACCGGTGTTCCGGGTGCCTGGACTATGGCCGATAACAGCCATCCCTCGCCATAATGGTGTCAACAACGTTTTCCGCAACACGCAACATCGAAGTCCAATGGAGGAGATGCGATGCTTCCCGTCATCGAGAAAATGGAGGTCGTGCCGGTCGCAGGCCACGACAGCATGCTGCTCAATCTGGCCGGCGCGCACGAGCCGTTCTTCACCCGCAACATCGTCGTCATGACCGACGCGGACGGCGTCGTCGGCGTCGGCGAGGTGCCGGGAGGCGAGGTCATCACCCGTCGTCTCGAATCGTGCATCCCGCTGGTCGAAGGCCGTTCCGTCAGCGAATACAAGGACATCGTCCTCACCTGCCAGCGCATGCTCAACGAACAGATCGCCGGCGCGGGCGCGGCAGGCGGCGCCGAGACCGCCCACGCGCAGATCTTCAAGAAGGTCACCAACGTGCTCACCGGCGTCGAGACCCCGCTGCTCGACATCCTCGGCAAGCGGCTCGGCGTGCCGGTCGCCGCGCTCCTCGGCGACGGCCAGGTGCGCGACAAGGTGCCGTTCCTCGGCTACCTGTTCTACGTGGGTGACTACCGCAGGACCGACCTGCCGTACCTGCACGACGACGATGACTCCGACGAGTGGGGCCGCATCCGCCGCGAGCCCGCCATGGACGCCGAGGCGGTGGTCCGTCAGGCCGAGGCCGCGCAGGCCCGGTTCGGCTTCCACGACTTCAAGCTCAAGGGCGGCGTGTTCGAGCCGGCCAAGGAGATCGAGACCGTCAAGGCGCTGAAGAAGCGTTTCCCGGACGCGCGCATCACCATCGACCCGAACGCCGCATGGTCGCTCGACGAGTCGGTGCGCCTGTGCCGCGGCATGGAGGGCACGCTCACCTACGTGGAGGACCCGTGCGGCGCCGAGGGACGGTTCTCCTCACGCGAGACGATGGCCGAGTTCCACCGTCAGACGGGTCTCGCCACCGCGACCAACATGTGCGACACCGACTGGCGCGAGATGAAGGCCGCGATCCGCCTCGACTCGGTGACGATCCCGCTCGCCGACCCGCATTTCTGGACGATGACCGGCTGCGTGCGCGTCGCCCAGCTGTGCCACGACATGGACCTCACGTGGGGCGTGCATTCGAACAACCACTTCGACATCTCCCTGGCGATGGTCGCGCAGGCCGCCGCCGCGGCACCCGGCTTCATCAACGCCTGCGACACCCACTACATGTGGCAGGACGGCCAGCACCTCGGCAAGGAGGCGCCGAAGTTCGAGGACGGTTGCCTGACCGTGCGCCGCGACGTGCCCGGCCTCGGCATCGACCTCGACCGGGAGAAGCTGGACGCCGCCCACGAGCTCTACGTGGCCAACGGCTGCGGCACCCGCGACGACGCGCGCGGCATGCAGTACTACATCCCCGGATGGGAGTACGACCCGCATCGCCCGGCCATGGTCCGCTGAGACCGCCCGGTGCCGTTCCAGCCAACCCGAACCACCCCGAACCAACCCGAATCGTAACCACCGAAATTCCCCAATGAAGGAGACCCCCATGGCAGTGCCCACGATCGAGAAGATGGAAGTCTACCCCGTCGCAGGCTACGACAGCATGCTGCTCAACCTGTCCGGCGCGCACGGCCCGTTCTTCACCCGCAACATCGTCATCCTCACCGACTCCGAAGGCGTCGAAGGCGTGGGCGAGGTGCCCGGCTCGAAGAAGATCACCGAAGTCCTCGAAGAGGTCAAGCCGATGGTCGTCGGCAAGTCGATCTTCGAATACAAGAACATCGTCAGGTCCATCCACGACAAGTACGCGGGCCTCGACGCGGGCGGCCGCGGCGACCAGACCTTCGACCTGCGCACCACCGTGCACGTGCAGACCGCCGTCGAGACCCCGCTGCTCGACATCCTCGGCAAGCACATGAACGTGCCGGTCGCCGCGCTCCTCGGCGACGGCCAGGTGCGCGACCGCGTACGCTTCCTGTGCTACCTGTTCTACGTGGCCGACCGCACCAAGACCGACCTGCCGTACATCCACGATGATGACGACTCCGACGCCTGGGGCCGCATCCGCCGCGAGCCGGCGCTCGACGCCGACGCGATCGTCGAACAGGCGAAGGCCGCCTACGAGCGCTACGGCTTCAAAGACTTCAAGCTCAAGGGCGGCGTGTTCGAAGGCGCGAAGGAGATCGAGGCCATCAAGGCACTGAAGCGCGAATTCCCGAACAGCCGCATGGATCTCGACCCGAACGGCGCCTGGTCGCTCGAGGAGGCCGTCGCCCTGTGTAAGGACATGACCGGCATCCTCAGCTACTGCGAGGACCCGTGCGGCGCCGAAGGCCGCTTCTCCGCTCGCGAGGTCATGGCCGAATTCCACCGCCGCACCGGACTCGCCACCGCGACCAACATGTGCGACACCGACTGGCGCGAGATGAAGAACGCCGTGCGCCTCGACTCGGTGACCATCCCGCTCGCCGACCCTCACTTCTGGACCATGCAGGGCTGCGTGCGCGTCGCCCAGCTGTGCCACGACTTCGACCTGACCTGGGGCGTGCACTCCAACAACCACTTCGACATCTCCCTGGCGATGGTCGCGCAGGCTGCGGCCGCCGTGCCCGGCGAATACAACGCCTGCGACACTCACTGGATCTGGCAGGACGGCCAGCATCTGACCAAGAACCCGCCGAAGATCGAAGGCGGCGAGGTCGCCGTGCCGCGCGACGTGCCCGGTCTCGGCGTCGAGGTCGACCGCGAGGCCGTGCTCAAGGCCCACCAGCTGTACAAGGACAACGACTGCGGCACCCGCGACGACTCCGTCGGCATGCAGTACCTGATCCCCGGCTGGAAGTTCGACGGCAAGCGCCCGGCCCTCGTGCGCTGAACCCATGCGCTGAAAGGAACCGCATCCCATGTCCAAGCCCATCGACATCGAACGCTTCAACGGCATCTTCGTGCCGATCCTCATGCCCGTCGTCAACGAGCGCGACGGCGCGATCGACATCCCGCGCCTGCGCCGCCAGGTCGACCACGTGATCGAACACGGCGTCGACGGCATCCTCGCCTTCGGCTCCAACTCGGAGTTCTACATGTTCTCCGACGACGAGATGCTCGAAGCCACCCAAGCGATCATCGAGCAGGCCGCCGGCCGCGTGCCGATCATGTTCGGCGTCGGCCACATCCGCACCAGCCAGTGCGTCGAGCTCGCCCGCCGCGCCGCCGAACTCGACATCGACGCGATCAGCGTCCTCCAGCCGATGTTCATCACGCCCACGCAGCCGGCACTCGAACACCACTTCACCGCCATCGCCGAAGCCGTGCCGGACACCGCCGTACTCATCTACAACAACCCGGGCCTCGCCGGCTATCCGATCGCGCTCGACACGATCGTGCGGCTCGCGCACGACGTCGACAACATCGTCGGCATCAAGGACTCGTCCGGCAACATCACCAACCTGCAGGAGCTGGTGCGCCGCACCGCGGACATCGACTTCAAGGTGTTCGCCGGCAAGGACACCATCGTCTACGCGGGCTTCTGCTGCGGCGCGCACGGCGCGGTCTGCTCGACCGCCAACATCTACCCGGAGCTCGTGTGCGGCATCTACGACAAGTTCGTCGCCGGCGACCTCAAGGGCGCGCTCGCGGACCAGTTCACGCTCAACCCGATCCGCCTCTCCCAGGACGCGGCCAGCTTCCCGGCCGCCACCAAGGACATGGCGAACCTGCTCGGCATGGACGTCGGCCCCTCCGTACTGCCGACCGAGCCGACCGGGGGCGCCGCCCTCGAAGGCATGAAGCGCGCGATGCGCGACGCGGGCTACCTGGACTGATCGTCCGGCCCGACATCAACGAGAACGAACACCGAACCCGGAAAACCCAAGGAAAGGAGACGACCATGACGACGACACGCGTGCTGCTGGCATCCGACTCGTTCAAGGGTTCGGCGTCGAGCCTTGAGGTCGAGACGCTGCTCGAGGAGGGCGTGCGCCGCGTCATGCCGGACTGCGATGTCGTGAAATACCCGATCGCCGACGGCGGCGAAGGCACGGTGGACGCCGTGATCGCCGGCCGCGGCGGCGAGATCCGCGAGGTGCGCGTCTCCGGGCCGCTCGGCGACCCGGTCACCGCCCGCTACGGGCTGTTCGACTCCGGTCGCTCCGCCATCATCGAAATGGCCGAATCGAGCGGCATCACCCTGATCGAACAGAACATGCCGAACGCGCTCGGCGCATGCACGGAAGGCGTCGGACAGCTCATGCTCGACGCGCTCGACGCCGGTGCGCGACGTCTCGTCATCGGCCTCGGCGGCTCCGCCACCAGCGACGGCGGCGCCGGCATGGCGCGTGCGCTCGGCGCGCGCCTGCTCGACGCCGACGGCGCGCCGGTGCCGTGCGGACTCGCCGGACTGCGCCGACTGAAGACCATCGACGTGACCGGCATGGACCCGCGTCTCGCGCACGTCGAGATCGTCGCGCTCACCGACGTGACGAACCCGCTTACCGGACCCGACGGCGCCGTGCGCGTCTACGGGCGGCAGAAGGGCATCGACGAGGCGCGCATGCCGGAACTCGACGGATGGATGCACGACTACGCGCGGCTGCTCGCCGACGCGACAGGGCGCGACGCGGAGCGCGTGCCCGGCGCGGGCGCGGCCGGCGGGCTCGGCGCGGCGCTCGTCGCCTTCTGCTCGGCGCGCATCGTCAGCGGCATCGACGCGGTGCTCGACATCATCGGCCTCGACGACGTGCTCGACGGCGTCGACCTCGTCATCACCGGCGAGGGGCGCATGGACTCCCAGTCCGCGAACGGCAAGGCGCCGATCGGCGTCGCGCGGCTCGCCAAACGGCACGGCAAACCCGTCGTCGCCGTGGTCGGCTCGCGCGCAGACGACCTGGGACGCGTCTACGAGATGGGCGTCGACCTGGTCGTGCCCGCCGTGACCGCGCCCGCCACGCTCGGCGAGTGCATCGCACGCACCCGGGTCTCCCTCCCGATCGCCGGCGAAAGCGCGATGCGCGCCTTCCTGCTCGGCGCGGGACGGGCATAACATTTCCCATAGGAAGTTTTTCATACCGGATACGGCCGCGCACCGCGGCCAGAACGAAAGGAACACATCATGAAGGTCGGATTCGTCGGACTCGGAATCATGGGCAAGCCGATGGCGCTCAACGTCATCAAGGCGGGCTACGAGGTGACCGCCTACGACTTCAACAAGGCCCCGCTCGAGGCGATCGAGGCCGCCGGCGGCAAGGCCGCGGCCAACGGCAAGGAGGTTGCCGAAGCCTCCGACGTGGTCATCACCATGCTGCCGAACTCCCCGCACGTGGAGAACGCGCTGTTCTCCGAGAACGGCATCGCCGAAGGCCTGACCGAAGGCAAGGCCGTGATCGACATGAGCTCGATCGCCCCGCTCGCCAGCCGCGACTTCGCCGAGCGTCTCGCCAAGCTCGACGTCGACTTCCTCGACGCGCCGGTCTCCGGCGGCGAGCCGAAGGCCATCGACGGCACCATCGCCGTGATGGTCGGCGGCGAGCAGAGCGTGTTCGACAAGTACGAGCCGCTGCTCAAGACCATGGCCTCCACCGTCACGCTCGTCGGCGGCGTCGGCGCGGGCAACATCACCAAGCTCGCCAACCAGATGATCGTCGCCGTGAACATCGCCGCCGTCTCCGAGGCGTACTCGCTCGCCAAGAAGGCCGGCGTCTCTCCGGAGAACGTGTACAAGGCGATCCGCTCCGGCCTGGCCGGCAGCGTGGTCATGGACCAGAAGTCGCAGAAGATCTTCGACGGCGACTTCACCCCGGGCTTCCGCATCGACCTGCACATCAAGGACCTGCAGAACGCGCTCGACACCTCGCACGGTGTCAACGTGTCCGCACCGTTCACCTCGCTGGCCATGGAGATCCTCCAGTCGCTCAAGGTGCACGGCCACGGTTCCGACGACCACAGCGGCATCGCCGAGTGGTACGAGATGGTGAACAACTTCAAGCTGCAGAGCGGGGAGTGAGGGGATGACGCGCTTCGCGTGACATCCTGATGCTGTGAGGGGCCTGCGCTGGTTCGGATGGACGGTGCAGGCCCCTTGCCGTGCTCGTGTGGTGTGACGATGGCTTGCGCCCCCTGAAGGGGGGGGCGCAAGGAGGACGCCGCGCCGCAGGAGTGCGGCCTATTCGGTGAGGTCGCGGACGGAGCCGCGTTCGACGAGTTCGGTGGGGATGACGGTCTTCACGCCGGCGGGGACGCGACCGCCCTCGCACTGGCGCTTGAGCATCGAGAACGCCTCCAGGCCGATCTCGTCGAACTTCATGCGCATCGTGGTCAGGTCGAGGCGCGGCACCATGCCGTCCAGCGAATCGTCGACGCCGACGACGCTCACGTCCTCCGGGACGCGGCGGCCGCCCGCGCGCAGGCCGAGGATCGCGCCGTACGCCATCTGGTCGTTCGCCGCGTAGATGGCCGTGCACTCGGGGTCGTGGGAGAGGGCGAGTCCGGCCTGATAGCCGCTGTCCGCATCCCAGTCGCCCACATAGGTGGGCGGGATGCGCAGGCCCATCTGCTCGAGCGCGTCGCGCCACCCCTGCGCACGGCTCTGCGCCGCACGGGAGGCGGAGGGGCCGGCGATGTGGTAGACGGTCTTGTGTCCCTTGCTCAGCAGGTAGTCGACGATGGCGGTCGAGCAGCCATGCTGGTCGGCGTCGATTGTGGCGCAGGTGTCCGAGGGGTCCTCGCTGATGAGCACGACCGGCAGGTCTCGCGGCGGCGTGAACGAGTTGAAGTCGGGCAGGTTCTCCTCCATGACGATGATCACGCCGTCCACCGGCAGCTGCTTCATGCGCTCCACCGCCGCGGTGAGCGTGCGTTCCTTGTCCTTGCCCAGCATGTGGATGGTGACCGCGTAGCCGCTGGCGTCCGCGGCCATCGCGATGCCCTTGAGGATGCGGGAGTTGCCGAAGCTCGCGATGTTGAACATGACGACGCCGATATCCTGGAAACGCCCGTGCTTCAGGGCGCGGGCCGCGTAGTTCGGGCGGTAGCCGAGCTTGGTCATCGCGGCTTCGACGCGTCGGCGCGTCTCGGGCTTCACGGCGTCGCTGCCGTTGGCCACGCGGGATACGGTCTGCGGTGAGACGCCGGCTTCCTTGGCGACATCCTGCATCGACACCGTTGATGTGCGTTCCATTGCGCTTCTTCTCCATGACAGTTTTATGTTTTCGTTATCAATATAACATAGCGGCTGTGAGCTAAGGCGCGCCGGCGATTGGCGGAAGTCGGATGTGGTGATAACATGATTGCGTAAACATTTTACAGGGTGTTCGGTTCCTCCGATGGGACCGGTCGCTCGGACGATCCTTCGAAGGAGAGGGTTGGCATGGCCTCTAGTGATGTGACCGCCGCCACGGCTGCGCGTCATTCTGCTGTTGCCCGGGAGAACCGGCATAAGGCGGATTGGCGTGGTTGGAAGTTCATGGGTCCGTTTGCGGTGGTGTTCGTGTTCGTGTTCATCATCCCGATCGTGTA